>NZ_WBOF01000001.1:3670000-3970000 GCF_009569385.1 Streptomyces kaniharaensis | reverse complement strand
GGCCACTGCCCGGCCCCCACCGCCCAGTGAGGGCCGGGCGTTCGGAGCTCACTTGTTCTTCGAGTCGAAGATCTCCTCGGGCTTGGGCCGTTCGACCTGGAGCGGCGCGCCGAAGCCGCTGAAGGTGTACGTGGTCGCGGGCCGCGCCCCCGTGGAGGGGGCGAACTCGACCTTGACCGGGTACGGGGCGCCCTCGGCCGCGACCGAGACGGTCGAGACGCCCGCGTACCCGGTCGAGCGCAGGATCACCACCGGCGTACCGTCGACCGTGCCCGTCCCGGCCCGGACGACCTTCATGGTCTTGTAGCCCGGCGCCTCGCTCCAGATCAGGTCCAGCGCACCCTGCTCCGTGCAGTCGTCCCGGTACTCCTTCCGCACCGCCTCGTCGTCGGGCCGGACGGGCTGCCACTTGAGCATCATGGCGACCACGGCCTCCATGTTCTCGTCGGACGTGCCGCCGCGGTTGGCCTCCACCCACTCCCGGTCGGTGTGGGACCAGCTCTCGTTCCCGATGGCGCGGAAGAAGATCTTGCCGTGGGCGTAGCCGGATTCACCCGCGCAGTTGCCCTGCCGGTCGTAGGAGACCGCCTGGCTCCAGACCCGCACCTGCTCGGTGTGCGGCTTGTCCACCCGCAGCGTCACCGTCGCCGCACCGGCCAGCGCCTCCCTCGCCTTCTTCGCGAGTTCGAGCGCACCGGTGTCCTCGCTCGGCGTCGCGGAGCCAGGTATCGGTGAACTCCCCACCGCCGTAGGCGTGTTCGCGTCCGCCGACGTGTCCTTCGCGGCGTCACAGCCCGCCAGCGACACGGCCGCCAGAACGGCCAGCCCGGCCGGCACCCACCCGGTGAAGCGCACAGGATCCCCCCTGTTCATGATCAGAACGATCACCCTCTCACAGGACGTCCACCGGACTCACCGGAATTCGGCACGGCCGCCGGGTCAGGCGGTCCCCTCCAGGCTGGCCGCGACGGCACTCAGCCGGCCCATCGCGTGGGCGACGCCGAGGCCGTCCATGTAGTCGCAGACGTGGACGATCCGCCCCTCGCGGACTCGGATCACCAGCAGGCCCGGCACGCGGAACGGCTTGCCGGTCGTGGCCACCGTCCCGATCACGACCTGCTCGACGGTGATCACCTCGGCGTCGGCGCTCTGGTGGACGGCGACCTCGCGGATCTCCTGCGGCTGCGCGGGGCTCGCACCCCAGCTGCGGCGGTAGCCCGCGCGGACCTCCTCGCGCCCCTGGTAGCGCTCGGGCACGCCGGGGAAGAGGAACGGGAAATCGTGCACGGCGTCCACCGCGTAGAGGTCGGCCAGGGCGTCGGCATCCTTGTCGAGCATCGCCTGTCGGTAGCGGGCCAGGATGTCGAGCGGGCCGAGGTCCGCCGGGGTGGTGTTCGACATGGGGCGAGCTCCGTTTCATGAGACCGATGGGACGTCAGAAACATTGCACAGCTGCCGACTTGTTCCCCCAGTGCCCGGCGCCCTAGCGCAGGCTGCGAACTCGTCGGCCCTGCGACGGCCTCTCGACAGGCGCCCGGCTCAGGCCAGCCCTCGGCCAGCCCAGCCCCTGGGGGCAAGAATTATGTAGACCGGTCTACATTCCTGAGGCTGAGGCGCGCTCGTCCGCCCCGCCTGCCCGCGCAGAAAGTCGATCCAGCCGAGTTCCTGCGCGCGCCGATCTCTCCACAAGGCAACCTATGTAGACCGGTCGACCTATGTAGACCAGTCGGTATATTTCCGTTCGTCTCGGCGGTGCGGCCTGCCCGCTACCCCTCGCCGGGCTCCTCACCCTGCACAGATCGCGTCACCCCCCTGAAGATGAACGCGCAGGAAGTCGGCCAGGCCGACTTCCTGCGCGGTAGGGACCGACCGCTACTTGCCCGCCGCGTGCCAGAGGCATTCGCTTCGACGACCGCGGACCCTCGTCGCCTTGCAACAACCAGGCGCTCTCAGCAACGTGTCGGCAGGGCGAGGAACGCCAGACCCGCGGCGAGCACGGCGAGGCCGAACCAGGAGGCGACAGGAAGACGTTCGCCGACGACGGCGACGCCGAGGATGGCGGCTACGGCTGGTTCGGCGAGGGTGAGGGTGGTGGCGGTCTGCGCGGTGGTGTGGCGGAGGCCGTGGCCGAAGAGGCGGTAGGCGAGGAAGGTCGTGATCACGGCGAGGTGAAGGACGACGGACGTGCCGCGGAGGGTGAGCAGCCACCGGTCGTCGCTGAGGAGCAGGACGGGAAGGACGAGCAGCGCGGCCCCGCCGAACATCGCGCCCATCACGCCGCCGGACGGGTGCCCGTGGGCGATCAGGTTGCCGCCGACGAGGGAGTAAGCGGCGTAGGAGAGACCGGCGAGCGCTGCGAGCAGGACGCCGAGGAGATCCACGGGCGTGGCGCCGCCGGCGAGTTCGGGTCCGAGGACGAGGATCGTGCAGCCGAGGACGGCCGTGGTGGTGGCGACGGCCCAGCGGACGGTCGGCCGGGCCCTGGCGGGTGAGCCAGGCGAGCAGGCCCGTGAAGACCGGCGCACTGCCCAGCGCGATCACGGTGGCCACGGCCACGCCGGTCCGGGTCACGGCCGGGTAGAAGGTGACCGGGTAACCGGCCACCGCCACCGCCCCCAGGGCGAGCAGCCACCGTTCACGGCGGGTGCACGCGCGGGGCAGGGCGCGGGCGGTGCCGGTGGAGAGGAAGAGGATGAGCCCGCCGAGGACGAGTCCGGCGGCGCCGATGGCTGCTGAGCGTGCCCCGGCGGGGGCGAGGGAACTGGCGGTCCCGGTGGTGCCCCACAGCACGGCGGCGACCAGGATCTGAAGCGGCCCGTTGAGCGGGCTGGGAGCCTTGGGGGTGGCGGGAAGCGAGCGGGCAGGCGTGAGGGTGCGGTTCGGCACAGTCGTGAACTTCCGTCGTCGAAGACCGTCGTGGGAACTGGTTTCGAGAACGGGCGCACGCAGCAGACCTCTGGCGGCGGGAAAGCCGGCCAGGGTCGCGGGGTCAAGCCACCAGCGCGCGCCCGATCAGGCGCAGAGCGGTGGCAGAACGACGTGCCAGTACAAGTTCACGGGCCGATCGTACCTGGACTCTGCGCAGGAAGTCGGTGTGGCCGACTTCCTACGCAGCTCAACCCGCCCCCGGGCAAATATGTAGACCGACCTACATATTTGCTCCCAAGGGCTCCGCACGGCACCTCAGGACGCCTCGCACAGGAAGTCGGACCCGCCGACTTCCTGTGCAGCCCGGCGCCCCACACTGCTGCTGGCGAATCGGTAGACCGACCTACATATTTCTCCCCGCCAGCCCGCGGCATGCACGCTTGAGGTTCGGCGCTTCCTCAGGACCACGGCACGGGCGAAGGAAGGACGAGTTCGAACCAGACGGTTTTGCCAATGTAGCCCTCCCCGCGGGGGTGGGCGCCCCAGGAGGTGGCGAGGGCGGCGACGAGTTCGAGGCCGCGGCCGGACTCGTCGTCCGGAGCGGCGTGACGGGGGACGGGGAGATCGGGCCTCGCGTCGGACACCTCGACGCGGAAGAGGGTGGGGCTGGGCAGGAGGAGGCGGACGCCGATGAGGCGGTCGCGCGGGGCTCGGGCGTGATGGCAGGAGTTGGTGACCAGTTCACTGAGGAGGAGCGCGGCGATCTCCGTGGACTCGTCCGGGACCTGCCACTCGAAGGCCTGCCGGAGCAGCTGCACGCGGGCACGCCCGGGGGTGCGGGGGTGACGGGGAGACATCCACTCGACGGTCGGGACGGGCTGAGTAATCATCAACGTCCTTGGAGAGAAAGGGAAGGCTTCACTCACAAGGGCTGAGTTCGGCCAGTTCACTCTTCAAGGGTCGGGATCCAGGCATACCCTCAGTAGTCACACCGTTGGTACAGCGTGAGCTTCGACCGCTGCTTGACCAGGGACGACGAGGGGGTCCGGGATGACCACGCCCAAGCAGAACCCGATGGCCTGGAAGTACTGCGGCGATCAGATCAAGCGCTGGCGGGAGCAGGCCGGGGTCACGCGCGAGCAGTTGAGCACGGCGGCGAGCTACGACTACGAGAGCGTGCGGTCGATGGAGGCGGGGAGGAGGAAGCCGTCACTCCAACTTCTCACTGTTGCCGATGAGTTGTGCAATGCGAGGGGGATGCTGCTCGGGGCGGTGGACTACTTGAAGCCGGAGAAGTTCCCGTCCTACTCGCAGGGGTTCACGGACGCCGAGGTCGAGGCCATTGCGATCCACTCGTACGACGCTCTGCTCATTCCTGGCCTACTCCAGACCGAGGAGTACGCCAGAGAACTGATCAGCCACTCATACCCGCCACTGGATGACGAGACCATTGAGGCTCGCGTGGCCAGTCGGATCCAGCGGCAGGAGAAGCTGCGCCGCTCGCCCACCGTGATGTTCGGATTCGTCATCTACGAGGCAGCGTTCCGCGCGCTCGTCGGCAATGCGGGAGTTATGAAGCGGCAGCTTGAACACCTGCTCAACATCGGCAAACTGCGAAACGTCACCATCCAGGTACTGCCCGCCGACCGTGTGGCTTATGTGGCGCTGGAGGGTCCGATGGTTCTGCTCGAAACCCCAGAGCACGAGCAACTCGCTTACATTGAAGGACAGTACGCAGGGGTCCTGCATGCCGACATCGAGAAGGTGAGTGTCCTCGTACAGCGCCATGGCATGATCCGCTCGCAGGCCCTCAGCATTGAGGAGTCGGAATCGTTCATCAGAGCACTGGCGGAGGAGCTATGAAGTGGTTCAAGTCCAGCTACAGCGATACGCAGGGCGGTAACTGCGTCGAGGTGGCCTACTCCCGCCCCACCGTCCACGTCCGGGACTCCAAGGACAAGGCCGGCCCGACCCTCAGCTTCTCGCCCGAAGCGTGGGCGGCGTTCGTCGCGTTTGCGCCCGAAGCTCAAGCCTCTGCGGTCGAGTGACCTCCTAGAGGAATGGGTGGGTAACCACCTTCCAACCACCCATGCGCGCAGCAGATATGACTAATAGTTACCACTTCACCACGGCGCGTTCCGCCGTGTAGCGTGCGCACTAACAAATCAACCCCCGCCGGTGCGCCAACACCGAACGGGGGTCTGACCTGCACGATCGAAGGAAGTCGATCCTGTGGCTACCCACGACTTTACTCCCATGGCCGCGCCCGGGTACGGAAAGAAGTCCGCTCCGGGGCAACTTCCCCAAGCCGACAGCGACTTCGCGCACCTCCCGGCCCGCGAGGCGTACCTCGCCAGCCTCATCGACCGGCTGCCCGACGGCGCCGCCATGGACGTCAAGACGCTCGCCGCCGGCCAGCCCCACTACGGGCAGATGGCCGTCCGTACGGCCCTCAACAAGCTCTCCGCCGCCGGCCACCTCCGCCGGGTCCGCGAACGCGTCGGCGCCGACCGTACGCAGTGGGTGTTCCGGACCTACTTCTCCCGGACGCCTCGCAGCGACACCTGGTGGGCCGAGTTCCTCACCACCGGCGAGTCCTCGACGTCAACGGAAATCGCACCCGATCCCCCCAAGGAGCGAACCCACTCCCCGGCCTACACAGCCCTCGCGGGCCTCGGGCTCGCTGACGCCCGCCTCGCGCTCTCGGCCGCCGACTGCGAGGCCCTCGAACCGCTTGCCGCCGAGTGGCTCGCGCGCGGCACCTCACCCGCCCTGTTCACGGCGACCCTCGTCGCGGGCCTCCCGCCGGGCGTCCACTGCCCGGCCGCCTTCACCCGCCGCCGTCTGCTCGACAAGATGCCCCCGGAACGCCAGCAGGCCACCCGCATCGCGGAGTGCACCGACTGCCGCACCCCCTGCGCCGCGCACGCCCTTCTGGGCGGCCTCTGCCGTGCGTGTCGAAGCGACCCCCGAACCCCGCCCCCGAAGGCCCGCCTCTCCCCCTCCGCCGTGCACACCTATGCCACCCAGGTACGCAAAGTGATCGGCACCTACACCCCGGCCCGCCGTGCAAACTCCCTCACCCCGGGCAACGCCACCGGGGCGTAGAGCAGCCCGTCGAGGCTCAGCCATCGGATCATGAATATTCACGGGTGTCAGCGTTAACCTATGCAAATTCCCAAGGTTAAGTAGGTTACAAACCTTTCAATCCAAGCTGACCGATTTGCCCGCATGCTGAGATCCGTGCGATAGTCGAAGCAACCCGATGACGGCCGCCACAGAGCGCCGCCCCGGGCACCCAGAACTTCGACTGGCCCGACCTGGCACAGTCGACGCCCATCGCGCGGCACGCACCCCCTTGGCCGGCGCGATGACTTGCAGGGGCCCCCATCCGCCGGACCGCGGCGCTGTCGGGGGCCCTGCGTGTATTCCCAGGCGGGCGGGCGCGGGAGTCCGGAAGAATCAGTGGAGTTCGCGGATCTTCAGCTCGAACCAGACGCCCTTGCCCCGCGGCAGCAGATCGGCGCCCCAGCGGTCGGACAGGTCGTCGACGATCCGCAGGCCGCGCCCCCGTTCGTTGACGGGCCGCGGCTCGGCCATGATCATGCAGGGCAGCGCCCGCGAGGAGTCGCGGACCTCGACGCGCACCCAGCCCGGCTTGCGGCTGACCTGGAGGCCGATGGTGCGGCCGGCGGCGTGGCGCACCGCGTTGGACACGAGCTCGCTGGTGAGTAACTCCCCGGCCTCCAGGTGCTGGTGGAGGTCCCAGGACTCCAGGACGGACAGCACCAGGCGGCGGGCCACCGGGCCGGACTCCGGCCGGGACGGCAGCCGGACCTCGCTCGGGACGGTCTGGTCGCACAGCCGGCCGAAGTACATCTCCTCCAGCTCCGAGGAGCTGAGCCGCTCGAGGACCGAGAGCGCGCACTGGACGTCGATCCAGGACGCCTCGGCGACCGTTCCGGCTCCGGGAACTGATGACTGATCTGTTTCGCCCCAACCCGCCATGCGACCCATCATTGCGGAACGCAAGCAGGCGCGTACGGACAATGAGCAAACGATCACCCCCGAACCGGCATATGCCCCGTGCAACACGTGTGCGAGACAACCGCAGGACAGGCGCAGGGCAGGCGCAGGGCAGGCGCAGAACAAGCGCGCGACAGGGGCACGAAGACGGCAGAACCCGGGCTCGACGTCCGTCAGGCCCGGGTTCCGCGAAGGTGCTCCTACCAGGCGCTCCCGGTCAGGTTCCAGCCACTCAGACCGTTGGACGGGTCGAGGGTCTCGCTCTTGGTGGAGTTCTTCACGACGACGATGTCGCCGACGAGCGAGCCGTCGTAGAACTTCCCCATGGAGGTGGAGTCGCCGCCGCCCTTGACGTCCTTGAGGCCCACGCAGCCGTGGCTGACGTTGTCCTCGCCGAAGGCGTCGGACCAGTAGTTGCCGTGCACGTAGGTGCCGGAGTCGGTGAGCCGCATGGAGTGCGGCACCTCGAGGTCGTACGGCGAGCCGGTCATGCCGGGCAGGGTGCTGGACTGCATCCGCACCACGCCCTCCTTGGACATGATGACCATGGTGCCGTTCCAGGTCGGGTGCTCGGGCGAGCCGGAGGTGATGTCGATGTCGGAGCTCTGGCCGTCCCGGACGACGGTCATCTTGTGCGTCTTGGCGTCAACCGTCGAGACCTGGGATCGCCCGATCGTGAAGGGCTCGTCCCGGTCGGTGCCGTACACCCCGGGGGCGATCTCGACGCTCTTGAGGCGGTAGTGGACGGTCACCTTGGTGCCCGGCTTCCAGTACTCGGACGGGCGGAAGTCGAGCCGGCGGTCGCCGAACCAGTGGCCCTTCACCTCGGTGCCGTTGTTGGTCTCGAAGCTGATCCCCTTGACCACGGCGTCCCGGTTCTTGACGTCCTTGCTGAAGTTCACCGAGACGATCATGCCGACGCCGTAGGTGGCGTTGTCGTCCACGTTGTCGGCGGCCTTGGCGAGCGCCTCCGGCGTCAGCGTCGTGAAGCTGCTGTCGGCCGTCGCGACGACGCCGTTGGTGTCCGCGGCCATCGCGCTGACCTGGTAGGCGGTGCCGACCGACAGGCCGGACGACGGGGTCCACGTGGAACCGTCGGCGGCGATCGTGCCGGGTATCTCCTTGCCGGACTTGTCGCTCACCTTGACGGTGGTGAGCTTGCCGCCGGTCGCCCCGATCTTCAGCGCGTTCGGCGCGACGTCCACCGAGCCGGACTTCGGCTCGATGTTGACCACGGCCTGCGACACCTTCGGCGCCGTGCTCGCGGCGCCGGACGCACCGGCCGAGGCCGTGCTGCCGGCACCGGCCCCCAGGTCGGCCTTGGCTCCGCTGCCGTCGCCGTTGCAGGCGGCCGTCAGCACCATCATCCCGCCGACCAGACCGGCGGCCACCACCCTGCGTATCGACCTCACGTCGATCCCCTCCCTCTGAAACCCCGCGGACCCCCCGGGAAACCCGCGGACCCTGACCAATACACGCGCTGACCACCGGAAAGGTTGCGCCATTCGAGGGGCATCCTGCCCCGAAAACCCGGGCGGCCCGACCCCAACGGGTGAGGATCGGACCGCTCGACCAGATAGATCCTAGGAACCGGGACTAGCGGGACTACCAGCGGGTAGGCCCTACGGGTTCAACCGGTCCGCCCGCGCGTCCTACCAGTTCGCCCAGGCCACGTTCCAGCCGCCCAGCCCGTTGGAGGGCGAGACCGGCTTCTCCTTCGTGTTCACGATCTTGACGACGTCGCCGACCATCGAGTCGTTGAAGAACTTGCCCGCGACGGACGCGTCGCTGCCGCCCTTCTCGTCCGCCATCGAGATGCAGCCGTGGCTGGCGTTGGACTTCCCGAACGGGGCGGGGTTGGCCCAGTAGTTGCCGTGCACGAAGGTGCCGGAGGTGGTCAGCCGCATCGCGTGCGGCACGTCCTGGATGTCGTACTCGCCGCCGAGACCGACGGTCTGCGAGTTCATCCGGGTGACCTTCTCCTTGGACATGATCACCATCGTGCCGCCCCAGGACGGCGTCGCGTCCGCGCCCAGCGTGACCGGCACGGTGGTGCTCTTGCCGTCCCGCTCGATCGTCATCTGGTGCGCCTTGGCGTCCGCGGTGGAGACCATCGAACGGCCGATGGTGAACGGCTCGTCCTTGTCCACGTCGCCGTAGACGCCCGGCGAGACCTCGACGCTCTTCAGCCGGTACTTGATCGTGGCCTTGGTGCCCGGCTTCCAGTACTCGGCCGGACGGAAGTCCAGTCGCCGGTCGCCGAACCAGTGGCCCTTCACCTCGGTGCCGTTGTTCGTCTCGAAGGCGATCGCCTTGGCGACGGCGTCCTTGTTCTTGATGTCCCGGGTGAACTCCACCGAGACGATCATGCCGACGCCGTAGGTGGCGCCGTCCTGGATGTTGTCGTTGGTGGAGACCTTCTTCTCCGGCGTCAGCGTGGTGAACGTGGTCGTGGACGCGGCCACCAGGCCCTCGGCGTCCTTGGCCTGCGCGTTCACCTTGTACGCCATGCCCACCGCGAGGCTCGCGGCCGGCTTCCAGCCGGTGCCGTCCGGGGTGATCGCGCCCTCGACCGGCTTGCCGTTCTTGTCGGTCACCTCGACCGAGCTGAGCTTGCCCTTGGAGACGGACACCGCCAGCCCGTTCGGCGCGACGTCCTGGGCGCCGTCCTTCGCCGAGACGGCCACCACGGCGGCCGAGGTCTTCGGCGCGCCCGACGTGCCCTGCGCGCCGGAGGGCGCCGCGGTCCCGCCCGCAGCCGCCGTCGCCGCCGCGGTGCTGTCGCCCCCGGCGTTGTCGCCGCCGGTCTTGTCGTCGTTGCAGGCCGCGGTGAGCAGCAGCACCCCGCCCATGGCCAACGCCACCGCACCCCTGCGCCCGAAGCCCCTGCTACCGAAGCGGCTGGTGGTACGTATCGCGGCGCCGGCCGCCTTCCCCGTGCTCACGGTTTCTCCCCTCCCGGTGTCCACTCTCTTGACGCGCTGAGTGCCCCCACGAGTTGCACCGGACGCCGATCTTTCGCGCCATGGCTCGGCGCGCCGGAGCAGGATAACCGGGGGGTCCGGGTGAATCCCGAGGGGAGGTGGGTGAAGCGGGGGTGGACCGCCGGTGAAGACGCACCGGCAGGATCGCCGGGGACTACCGGGACGGGCCGAGCGCGCTGCCCGCCACCCACTGCTCCCACGGCACGTTCCAGCCGTTGAGGCCGTTCTCCGGCGGCACGAAGTCCCCGCGGGAGGCCTTCACCTCCAGCACGTCCCCCGGGATGGTGTGCTCGAACAGCCAGCCCGCCGGGGTGTCCCGGCTCGCGCCGCCCTTGGCGTCGGCCAGGCCGACGCAGCCGTGGCTGGTGTTCGCGGTGCCGAACACCCCCGGGTCCGCCCAGTAGTTGCCGTGCACGAAGGTGCCGGAGGCGGTGAGCCGCATCGCGTGCGGGACGTCCTTGATGTCGTACTCGTCGCCCATGCCGACGGTCTGCGAGTTCATCCGCGTCACCTTGTACTTCTCCGAGACCACCATCACCCCGCGGTAGGTCGAGTGGTCGGAGCTGCCGCCGGACACCTTCAGCACCTTCACCACCCTGCCGCCCTGGCCGGCCCGGACGGTCAGGGCGTGCGCGTCCAGGTCCACCGTGGACACCTGGGCCCGGCCGATCGTGAAGTGCAGTTCCTTGGTCTGGGTGCCGAACTCGCCCGGCGCGCCCTGCACGTCCTTCAGCCGCAGCGCCACCGTCACCCTGGTGCCGGCCGCCCAGTAGTGCTCCGGGCGCACGTCCAGCCGCTGGTTGCCGAACCAGTGCGCGGCCACCGGGACGGGCGGGTCGGCGCTCACCCGGACGGCCTTCTCGACCGCCGCCCGGTCGGTGATCGGGCGGCTGAAGCGCAGCGAGACCGGCATGCCGACGCCGACCGTCGAGCCGTCCTCGGGCGTGAAGAAGGCCACGAAGGTGTGCGCGCGGGCGACCGTCGAGAACGCCGTGTGCTGGGCCGCCTTCTGGCCCTGGTCGTCCTCGGCGACGGCGTCCAGGGCGTACGCGGTGCCGAGCGGCAGCAGGCCGTCGGGCGTCCAGGCGGCGCCGTCCTCGGTGATGGTGCCGGGGACCTCGGCGCCCTTGGCGTCGGCGAGGCGGACGGAGACCAGCCTGCCCTGAGCCACGGTCACCCGGACCGGGCCCTCCGGGGGAACGTCCTGGGCGCCGTCGGCCGGGAGGGCGGTGAGGACCGCCCGGGACGGCGGCGGGGGCGGGGTGTTCACGCCGGACGAAGCGGCGTCCTCGGCCGGGACTGCCGGGGAACCCCCGCCACCGCACCCCGTGAGCACGGCGAGGCACCAGGCCGCCGCCGCGGCCCGTCGCGCCCAAACCCGTCCTTGGCGCCGCATTCCGGGCCTCCCACTGTTCACGTCGAATACCCGGAACAACGAGGACGATCCGGGCCGGACACGGCAGCAGGGGGTGGGACACCGCACGAGGAGGGCCGGGGGGCGCAGGACGGGAGCCCCGGACCATCGAGCGGGGCACGGCAGGAGGGGCAGCGCGGAGTCCATCCGCCGGTAAGCCCCCGTTCAGCCGCTTCCGATCAGCACAAACCGGGAAAGCTGAAGTGAACGGGTCCGGGACACCCCGTCCAGGGAGGGCACAGCCATGGCGTCAGGGCAGGAGCTGGAAGCCGGAGTGCGGGCGCGCGGCGGGGCCACCGCCGAGCCACCGTGGCCCGGCAGCTGGCAGCCGCTCGGCGCCCGCTTCCGGACCGACCAACTCGGCGGCCCCGGAACCAACTTCGCGCTCTGGGCGGCCGGCGCCGAGGCCGTCGACCTCTGTCTGTTCGACGAGGCGGGCCAGGAGAGCAGGCACCGCCTCACCGAGCAGGACTTCCAGATCTGGCACGGCTTCCTCCCCGGTGTCCGCCCCGGCACCCGGTACGGCTTCCGGGTGCACGGCCGCTGGGACCCGTGGACGGGCGCCCGCTGGAACCCGGCCAAGCTGCTGCTCGACCCGTACGCCCGTGCCGTCGACGGCTGTTACACCTCGCACGACGCCGTCAGCGGCGCCGTGCGCAACTGGCCGGAGGCGGACGTCGCCGACACCGTCCGGGACAACCGCGACTCGTCCCGGTACGTGCCCAGGTCGGTCGTCGTCCACGATGACGACGACTGGTACGACGACCACCGCCCGAAGACGCCGTGGGCCGAGACGGTGCTCTACGAACTGCACGTCCGCGGCTTCACCATGCGCCACCCCGACATCCCGCCCGACCTGCGCGGCACCTACGCGGGCCTGGCCCACCCGGCCGCCATCGCCCACCTGACCCGCCTCGGCGTGACCGCCGTCGAGCTGCTGCCGGTCCATCAGTACGCCAGTGAGGACCACCTCCAGGCACGCGGCCTCGTCAACTACTGGGGCTACAACACCGTCGGCTACTTCGCCCCGCACGCCGGCTACTCGGCCTCGGGCTCGCGCGGCGGCCAGGTCGGCGAGTTCAAGCGGATGGTCCGTGCCCTGCACGCCGCCGGGATCGAGGTGATCCTCGACGTGGTGTTCAACCACACCGCCGAAGGCTCCGAGCTCGGACCGACGCTCTCCCTGCGCGGCATCGACAACGCCGCCTACTACCGCCTCGCCCCGCACCGCCCGCGCGGCTACGCCGACTACACCGGCTGCGGCAACACCCTGGACACCCGCCGCCCGCAGGTGATCCGGCTCGTCACCGACTCGCTCCGCTACTGGGCCACCGAGATGGGAGTGGACGGCTTCCGCTTCGACCTCGCCGCCGCCCTCGCCCGCGGCGGCCCGGCGGGCGACGCCGTCGACATGGAGCACCCGTTCCTCGCGGCGGTCTCGCAGGACCCGCTCCTCAGCCGCGTGAAGCTGATCGCCGAGCCGTGGGACGTCGGACCGGGCGGCTACCAGGTCGGCGGCTTCCCGCCGCTGTGGGCGGAGTGGAACGACAAGTACCGGGACACCGTCCGGGACTTCTGGCGCGGCGCCCGCCCGGACGTCCGCGAGCTGGGCTACCGGCTCTCCGGCTCCTCCGACCTCTACCAGCGCGGCGGCCGCCGCCCGTACGCCTCCGTCAACTACGTCACCGCGCACGACGGATTCACGCTCCGTGACCTCGTCTCGTACGACCGCAAGCACAACGAGGCCAACGGCGAGGCCAACCGGGACGGCACCGACGACAACCGTTCCTGGAACCACGGCGCCGAGGGCGAGACCGCCGACCCGGCCGTCAACGCGCTGCGGCTGCGCCAACTGCGCAACCTGATGGCCACCTTGCTGCTCTCCGCCGGCGTCCCGATGATCACCGCCGGGGACGAGTTCGGCCGCACCCAGGGCGGCAACAACAACGCCTACTGCCAGGACAACGAGGTCAGCTGGCTGGACTGGTCCCTGCTGGACGAACCCGGCTGGCGGGAGCTGTGCGAGCTGACCGCCCGGCTGGTCCGGCTGCGCCGCGCCCACCCGGTGCTGCGGCAGCGGGCGTTCTTCTCCGGCCGCGCCGCCACCCCCGGCGGCCAGCCGGACCTCGCCTGGTTCACGCCGCTCGGCAAGGAGATGACCGAGGCCGACTGGTTCTCCCCGACGGCCTGCCTCGGCATGCTGCTCTCCGGCACCGCGATGTCCGAACGGGACGAGGCCGGGCGCCCGTTGCGGGACGACAGCTTCCTGCTCCTGCTCAACGCCGGTTACGAGCCCGTCGTGTTCACCCTGCCCGGTGAACCCTGGGCCGCCCCGGAGGCCCCGTACGAGACACTCGTCGATACGGCCGCCACGGCCACGGGCGGGCCGCAGCCGCGAGGGGCCGTCGTGCTGGGCGGGCGTTCGCTGCACCTGCTGCGGGCACCCGCTCCGGATCCGCGGACGGAGTGACCGCCAGGCGCCGGCGCCCGACCTCGGCGTTCTCCGATGGCCGGTTCTCGTCAGCCGGCACGGCAGGGGCGAAAAACCGGATGAGATATGACGGAGCCTCAGCCTACTCTCACGACGATGGCCGAGAACAGACAAGACCACGCCTCCGCGACCGGGCACCGCTCCACGGTCCGCTCCCTGCTGCGCCTGCGGCCCTACGCCCGTGCCGTCCGCCGCCAGCTGACCGTCTCGGTGACGGCCGCCGTGCTCGCCATGATGAGCGTCCTCGCCGTGCCCGTGGTCCTCGGCCGGATCGTCGACGGGCCGCTCGCCGAGCACGACCTGGCCGGGCTCTGGCCGCTCGCCGGCCTGCTGCTGCTCCTCGGCCTGGTCGAGGCCGCCCTGTTCTACACCCGCCGGGTGGTCCTGGCCCGCCCGCTGGCCGGGCTGGAGACCGCCATGCGCGGCGACCTCTTCGCCAAGCTCCAGCGGCTGCCGGTCTCCTTCCACGACCGGTGGGGATCCGGCCAGCTGCTCTCCCGGGCCACCGCCGACATGTACACCATGCGGCTGTTCCTGGCCTTCCCGCTGGTCTTCCTGATCGTGAACTCGGTGATGTTCCTGGCCGGCACGGTCGTGATGTTCACGCAGGACTGGCGGCTCGCCCTGATCGTCCTGATGCCCGCCGCACCGCTGTTCGTGCTCACTCGCCGCTTCGAGGCCGGCTACTCCGGCGCCTCCCGGCTCGCCCAGGACCAGAACGGCGACCTCGCCACCGTCGTCGAGGAGTCCATCCTCGGCATCCGCGTCCTCAAGGCCTTCGGCCGCCACCGCTCGATGGCCGAGCGCTTCCGGGCGCAGTCCCACCTGCTGCGCCGCACCGAACTGCGCAAGGCCCACCTGCTCGCCAACCTGTGGGCCGTCATCGTCGGCCTGCCCGAGATCGCCCTCGGCTGCGCGCTCGCCGTCGGCGCCTACCTGGTCGCGCACGACGAGCTGAGCGCCGGCACCCTGGTCGCCTTCCTCTCCACCGCGCTCGCGCTGCGCTGGCCGGTCGAGTCCCTCGGCTGGCTGCTCGCCTACGCCAACGAGGCCGCCACCGCGACCGACCGCTTCTTCGAGGTGCTGGACGAGCCGGAACCCGCGGACCAGGCCGAGCCCGCCTCGCCGGACACCGCCACCGCCACCGCCACCGCCCTCGGAACGACCGACGGCATCCGCTTCACCGGCGTCCGCTTCCGCTACCCCGACGCCCCCGACGACACCCCCGACCTGCTGTGCGGCATCGACCTGCACATCCGCAGCGGCGAGACGATGGCCCTGGTCGGCGCCACCGGCAGCGGCAAGACCACGCTCACCGCGCTGCTCCCCCGGCTGTACGAGGCCACCGCCGGCACCATCACCCTGGACGGCCGGGACATCCGCGAACTGCCGCGCGAACGGCTGCGCGAACTCGTCGCCGTGGCCTTCGAGGAGCCGACCCTGTTCTCCGCCACCGTCCGGGAGAACGTCCTGATGGGTGCCCCGGGCGCGGGCGACGACCAGCTGCTCGCCGCGCTCGCCACCGCCCAGGCCGGCTTCGTCGAGAAGCTCCCGGCCGGGGTCGATACCGAGGTCGGCGAGCAGGGCCTCAGCCTCTCCGGCGGCCAGCGCCAGCGCCTGGCCCTGGCCCGCGCGGTCGTCGGCGACCCCGCCTTCCTCGTGCTCGACGACCCGCTCTCCGCGCTCGACGTGCACACCGAGGCCCTGGTCGAACGGGCGCTGCGCGAGGTCCTCGGCTCCACCACCGCCCTGGTGGTCGCCCACCGCCCCAGCACCGTGCTGCTCGCCGACCGGGTCGCGGTGCTCGCGGACGGCCGGATCGAGGCCGTCGGCACCCACCAGGAGCTGCTGCACAGCTCGGCGCACTACCGCGAACTCATGTCGGGCGAGGCCGCCCTCGTACCCGAGGGGAGCACCACCCGATGACCACCACGATCGAGCCCGCCGGCTCCTCCGCCCAGGACGCGCCGGACGCGCTCGAGGAGGAACTGCCCCCGCCCCCGGCCGACGAGGAGGACATCCCCGTCCCGCCCGGTGCACCCCGGGCGCTGCTGCGCTCGCTGCTCGGCCCGCACCGGGCCCGGATCACCGTGGCGATGCTGGTGATCCTCGTCCAGCAGGCCGCCCTGCAGTCCGGCCCGCTGCTGGTCGCGGTCGCGATGGACCGCGGCATCCCGGCGCTGCGCGAGCACGACGCCGGCCCGCTGATCTCGGTGATCGCCGCCTACCTGGGCTGCTCGCTGCTCAGCCCGCTGCTCCAGTGGGTGTTCATCAAGGTCAGCGCCCGGATCAACCAGGACATCCTGCTGGACCTGCGCGGCCGGATCTTCCGGCACGCCCAGCGGCTCAGCCTGGACTTCCACGAGCGCTACACCTCCGGCCGGATCATCTCCCGCGCCACCAGCGACATCGACGCGCTGCGCGAGCTGCTCTCCGAGGGGCTCCAGGAGCTGCTGACCGTCTTCCTGTCGGTCTGCTACATCTCGGTGCTGCTGCTGGTGCTGGACTGGCGGCTCGGCCTGGCCTCGCTGGCCTCGCTCCTGCCGCTGGGCCTGATCGCCCACTCCTTCCGCACCCGCTCGCGCCGGGTCTACCGCCGCTCGCGGACCTCGGCCGCCTCGATGATCGTCCGCTTCACCGAGACGATGAACGGCATCCGCCCGGTGCAGGCCTTCCGCCGCGAGAAGGCCAACGACGCCGCCTTCGCCGTGGTCAACCGGCAGTCCGCCACCGCGACCGCGGACGGCTTCCTGGAGCTCGCCCGCTACGTCGGCCTCTCCCGCACCACCGCCAACGTCTGGACCACCGGCGTGGTGCTGCTGGGCGCCTACCTGGTCGCGGACGGCACGGTGGAGCTGGGCGTGCTCACCGCCTTCACGCTCTACCTGCGCCGGCTGTACGACCCGATCGACCAGCTGGCGATGTTCCTGAACAGCTACCAGTCGGCCGCCGCCGCGCTGGAGAAGATCGCCGGCCTGCTCGCCCACGAGCCGACCGTCGCCGAGCCGGCCGAGCCCGCCGAGCTGCCGGAGCCGGCCGGCCGGGGCCGGGAGGTCCGCTTCGAGCGGACCCGCTTCGCCTACCGCACCGGCAAGGAGGTGCTGCCGCCGTTCGACCTGCTGATCCCGGCCGGCCAGACGGTGGCCGTGGTCGGCGCGACCGGCGCGGGCAAGTCGACGGTCGCCAAGCTGCTGGCCCGCTTCTACGACCCGACGGACGGCCGGATCCGGCTCGACGGCGTCGACCTGCGCGACCTCGCCACCCCCGAACTGCGGCGCGGGGTCTGCATGGTGACTCAGGAGTCCTTCCTGTTCTCCGGCACCGTCGCCGAGAACATCGCGATCGGCCGCCCCGGCGCCACCCGCACGGAGGTCGAGCAGGCCACCCGGGACATCGGCGCGTACGAGTTCATCGCCGCGCTCCCGGACGGCTTCGACACCGACGTGCGCAAGCGCGGCGGCCGGATCTCCGCCGGGCAGCGCCAGCTGGTCGCCTTCGCCCGCGCCCTGCTGGCGGACCCGGCGGTGCTGATCCTGGACGAGGCGACCAGCTCGCTGGACGTCCCCGGCGAGCAGGCCGTCCAGCGGGCGATGCGCACCGTACTGGCCGGACGGACGGCCGTGATCATCGCGCACCGGCTCTCCACCGTGGAGATCGCCGACCGCGTCCTGGTGATGGACCAGGGCCAGATCGTCGAGGACGGCACCCCGCGGGAGCTGATCGACGGCGCCGGACGCTTCGCCGAGCTGCACCGGGCCTGGCGGGACAGCCTGGTCTGACCCGGGCCGTCCCGCCGGGCCCGGTCACCGCAGCAGGCCCGCGTCCATCCCGGCCGACTCGGCGGGCAGGGCGACCAGCCCCGGCTCCGCCGGGGAGGCCAGCCGCGGGTGGGCCGGCAGCACCCGGACGGTGTAGCCGAACGGGCCGGTCCGGCAGAGCTCCAGCGAGCCCTCGTACCGGGTCCGCCCGTCCAGGTCCGGGCCGCCGACCGGCTTGAGCGCCAGCAGGCAGGCGTCCGAGATGCCGTCCGACTCGTCGACCCGGCCGGACACCACCTGCACCTCGACGTCGCCCGGCTCCAGCGCGCCGAGCGCGACCTGCACCCGCAGCGCCAGCGAGCTGCCCAGCTCCTGCGCCTCGTCCGGGCAGTCCGCCTCGACGTGCTCGACCCGGACGGCCGGCCAGGCCTCCCGGACCCTCGCCTTCCAGGCCGCCAGCTCCCGGGCGCCGCGGTGACGCCCGGCCGCCAGCTCCCGCTGGGCGAGGGCCGCCGGGGTGTACAGCCGGTCGACGTACTCGCGGACCATCCGGCCGGCCAGCACCTTGGGGCCGAGGGTGACCAGGGTGTGCCGGACCATGGCGATCCAGCGGTGCGGCAGCCCGTCCGCGTCCCGGTCGTAGAAGCGGGCGGCGACCTGCTCCTCGATCAGGTCGTACAGCGCGGCGGCCTCGATGTCGTCGCGCCGCTCGGCCTCGCAGCTCTCCGGGTCGAGCACGCCGCTGCTCTCGTCGGCGGTGGGGATCGCCCAGCCGTTCTGGCCGTCGTGCCACTCGTCCCACCAGCCGTCCAGGATGGACAGGTTGAGGCAGCCGTTGAGCGCGGCCTTCATCCCGGAGGTGCCGCAGGCCTCCAGCGGGCGCAGCGGGTTGTTCAGCCAGACGTCACAGCCCGGGTAGAGGAGCCGGGCCATCGCCATGTCGTAGTCCGGCAGGAAGACGATCCGGTGCCGGACGGCCGGGTCGTCGGCGAAGGCGACCATCTGCTGGATCAGCCGCTTGCCGCCGTCGTCGGCCGGGTGGGCCTTGCCGGCGACGACGATCTGCACCGGCCGGGTGGGGTGCAGCAGCAGCGCGCGCAGCCGCTGCGGGTCGCGCAGCATCAGGGTGAGCCGCTTGTACGAGGGCACCCGGCGGGCGAAGCCGATGGTGAGCACGTCGGGGTCGAGCACCGAGGAGACCCAGCCGAGCTCGGCCTCGCCGGCGCCGCGCTGGCGCCAGGCGGTGCGCAGCCGGCGGCGGGCCTCGTCGACGAGCTGGGCGCGCAGGCTGCGGCGCAGGTCCCAGATCTCGGTGTCGCCGATCCTCTCCAGCCCGGTCCAGCGCGTGGCGTCGCCGGTGGTCATGGCGTCCTCGGCGCGGTCGGCGCCGATCTCGGCGGCGCCGAGCCGGACGACGGAGGGGTCGATCCAGGTGGCGGCGTGGACGCCGTTGGTGACCGAGGTGATCGGCACCTCGGAGGGGTCGAAACCGGGCCAGAGGCCGTTGAACATGGAGCGGCTGACCTCGCCGTGCAGGGTGGAGACCCCGTTGGCGCGCTGGGCCAGGCGCAGGCCCATGGCGGCCATGTTGAAGAGCTTCGGGTCTCCGCCGCGCCAGGTCTCGGCGCCGAGCGCGAGCACCGGTTCGACCGGGACGCCGGGCAGCGCGGCGTCGCCGCCGAAGTGCCGGGCGACCAGCTCGCGGTCGAAGCGGTCGATGCCGGCCGGGACGGGGGTGTGGGTGGTGAAGAGCGTGCCGGCCCGGACGGCTTCCAGGGCGGCGGCGAAGTCGAGGCCGGCGGTGTCGGTTTCGACCGGGCCGGCGGCGACCAGTTCGCGGATGCGCTCGACGCCGAGGAAGCCGGCGTGGCCCTCGTTGGTGTGGAAGACCTCGGGGGCGGGGTGGCCGGTGAGCCGGCAGTAGGCGCGGACGGCGCGGACGCCGCCGATGCCGAGCAGCATCTCCTGGAGCAGCCGGTGCTCGCTGCCGCCGCCGTAGAGCCGGTCGGTGACGTCGCGTTCGGCGGGCGAGTTGGCTTCCGTGTCGGAGTCGAGGAGCAGCAGCGGGACCCGTCCGACCTGGGCCTTCCAGATGTTCGCGGCGAGGGTCCGGCCGCCGGGCAGGGCCAGGTCGATCCGGCAGGGGGTGCCGTCACTCTCCCGGAGCAGGCTGACCGCGAGTTCGTCCGGATCGAGCAGCGGGTAGCGCTCCTGCTGCCAGCCGTCCCGGTCGAGGGACTGCCGGAAGTAGCCGTGCCGGTAGAACAGCCCCACGCCGATGACCGGCACGCCGAGGTCGCTGGCGGCCTTGAGGTGGTCGCCGGCCAGGATGCCGAGCCCGCCGGAGTACTGGGGCAGTGCGGCGGCGATGCCGTACTCGGGGGAGAAGTAGGCGATGGCGGCGGGCAGGGGGGCGTCGCCGCCCTCCTGGGCCTGGTACCAGCGCGGGCCGGTCAGGTACTCGCGCAGGTCGTCGGCGAGGTCGCCGAGTCTGCGCAGGAACCGCCGGTCGACGGCGAGTGCGGCGAGCCGGGCCGCCGGGACCTGCCCGAGCAGCCGCACCGGGTCCTCGCCGGTCGCGGCCCAGACCTCCGGGTCCACGGACCGGAAGAGGTCCCGGGTCTCGGGGTGCCAGGACCAGCGCAGGTTGAGGGCCAGCTCGTGCAGCGGCTGGAGTTGTTCGGGCAGGACGGTGCGGACGGTGAATCTGCGGATTGCCTTCACGGCGTGAAGCGTAGCCCCGACGGCTGTCATGACAGTGGGTCAAGTGGGCTATTGGGCATCCGTTCGGCCTATTGATGAGATCGCATTCGGCGCATTGGTCTGTACGGGGGGCGCGCGAGGCGCACGTTTCGGGGGATCGCGCTACCAATGCGTGAACACCGCGGAACAGATCCATTTCCGACGGCTCATCCGCTCCGGACAAAGCTCGAAACTCCGGCCGTACCGCTGCGAAAGTCTTGTCCTCAGTGCGACTATGAACCAAGGTCGTTGATGCTGTGGGGAGTCCGGCGACGGGTGGCGTCCCCCGTGAAGCAGCACGTCCGAATCCTTTTCGCGTTGATCGTTCCTCATCTTCTTAGCCCATTCGGCGCTCACCGCGCACCGACGCGTGTCCTCGCACTCGGCCAGCTCGTTCACGGGTAAACCGGGTCGCCCAGGGGCGTACCCCCGGAGGCGTGCGCCGGGACGCGCGCGGGCTCCGGGGCGTCCCGCCGCGGGGTCGGCGGGCGCCGGGCAGGTTGCCGGGGACGACGGCGCGGGCAGGCTTCCGGTCGCACGTCCTCCCCACCCAGCAGTCCTCCCGGTACTCCCCTGGCCCGCCCCGGCGCCCGCGGGAGCTGCCGCCGATCTCGGGCAGGAGTTTGGCATGCACGGCGACACGCGGGACCAGTCCACACCGGTGGCCGACACCCTCGACGCAGCGGTCGCGGAATCCGCCGGACGGATGGATTCTGACACTCGGACAGACCCGGCGATGCCGGCTCCCAGGACGTCCGGGGCGGTCCGTGCCCGACGCTCCGAAACCGAGTCCTCCGAAGCGGCCCCACAACCCGGGGCCGAGGAGAACCGGACCGCGACACCGCGCAGGCGCACCACCACCACGCGCCGCACCGCCGCCGGCGCGTCGGCCGCCACCAAGGCCGCCGCGCCCAAGGCCGCCACCGCGAAGGCCGCCACTGCGAAGGCTGACGCACCGAAGGCCGCCACCGCGAAGGCCGACGCCGCGCCGCGCAAGACGCCCGCCCGCAAGACGCCCGCCCGCAAGCCCGCCGCCCGCAAGACGACAGAGAGCGACACCGTGATCGGCCGCATCCCCGTCCTGGACGTCAGTCCCCTCGTAGACGCCGGCCGACGCCCGGCCAAGGCCGTCGTCGGCGAGACCTTCCTGGTCACCGCCACGGTGTTCCGCGAGGGCCACGACGCCGTCAACGCCAACGTGGTGCTGCGCGACCCGCGCGGCCGCAGCGGCCCGTGGACCCCGATGCGCGAGCTCGCCGAGGGCACCGACCGCTGGGGCGCGTACGTCACCCCGACCGCGCCCGGGCGCTGGTCGTACCTGGTCGAGGCGTGGAGCGACCCGGTCGCCACCTGGCGCAGGACCGCGTCGGTGAAGCTGCCCGCCGGGATCGACACCGCGCTGGTCCTGGAGGAGGGCGCCCGGCTGCTGGAGCAGGCCGCTAACGGCGTGCCGAAGAAGGAGGGCCGCGCCCACGTGCTGGCCGCCGTCGACGCGCTGCGCGACCCCGGCCTGCCGCCGCTGTCCCGGCTGGCCGCCGCGATCGCCCCCGAGGTGCTGGACCTGCTGGCCCGTTACCCGCTGCGCGAGCTGGTCAGCGCCTCCCGTCCGCTGCCGCTCCAGGTGGACCGCGAGCGCGCCCTGTTCGGCTCCTGGTACGAGTTCTTCCCCCGTTCGGAGGGCGCCGTGGTCGACCCGGGCGGCGTCGAGCCGCCGCGCTCGGGCACCCTGCGCACCGCCGCCGAGCGGCTGCCGGCGATCGCCGCGATGGGCTTCGACGTGGTCTACCTGCCGCCCGTTCACCCGATCGGGCGCGCCTACCGCAAGGGTCCGGACAACACCCTGACGGCCGGTCCGCACGACGTCGGCTCACCCTGGGCGATCGGCTCCCCCGAGGGCGGCCACGACACCGTCCACCCGGACCTCGGCACCATCGAGGACTTCGACCACTTCGTCGCCGAGGCCCAGGCGCTGCACCTGGAGGTGGCGCTCGACTTCGCCCTCCAGTGCTCCCCCGACCACCCGTGGGTGAACAAGCACCCGGAATGGTTCAACCATCGCTCCGACGGCACCATCGCGTACGCCGAGAACCCTCCGAAGAAGTACCAGGACATCTACCCGATCAACTTCGACCAGGACATGGAGGGAATCGTCAAGGAAACCATCCGTATCCTCCGTTTCTGGATGTCCCACGGGGTGCGGATCTTCCGGGTCGACAACCCGCACACCAAGCCGGTGGTGTTCTGGGAGAACGTGCTGGCCGACATCGCCCGCACCGACCCGGACGTCGTGTTCCTGTCGGAGGCTTTCACCCGGCCCGCGATGATGCACACCCTCGGGAAGATCGGTTTCCACCAGTCGTACACGTACTTCACCTGGCGCACCACCAAACCGGAACTCACCGAGTACCTCACCGAACTCACCGGTGACACCGCCTCCTACATGCGGCCCAACTTCTTCGTCAACACCCCGGACATCCTGCACGCCTACCTCCAGCAAGGCGGCCGGGCCGCGTTCGCCGTCCGCGCCGTGCTCGCCGCCACCCTCTCCCCCAGCTACGGCGTCTACGCCGGCTACGAGCTGTACGAGAACGAGCCGGCCCACCCGGGCTCCGAGGAGTACCTGCACTCGGAGAAGTACGAGCTGCGCCCGCGCGACTGGAACCGCACCGACACCCTCGCCCCGCTGCTCACCGTGCTGAACCGGCTGCGCCGGCGCCACCCCGCCCTGCGGCAGCTGCGCGACCTGCGCTTCCACCCCACCGACAACGACCAGGTGATCGCCTACTCCAAGACCGCGACCACCCCCGAGGGACTGACCGACCAGGTGATCACGGTGGTCAACCTCGACCCGCACCGCGTCCAGGAGGCCACCGTCTCGCTCGAGGGCGACGGCCCGTACGTGGTGCACGACGAGCTCACCGGCGCCATCTACACGTGGGGCCGGCACAACTACGTCCGGCTCGATCCCTCAGCCGAGCCGGCTCACCTCCTCACGGTTCGGAGGAACCCAGCGTGACAGTGAACGAGCCCGTCCCCGACACCTTCCCCGAGACCTCGAAGAAGAACCTGGACCCCGAGTGGTTCAAGCGTGCGGTCTTCTACGAGGTGCTGGTGCGGTCCTTCCAGGACAGCAACGGCGACGGGGTCGGGGACCTCAAGGGGCTCACGGCCAAGCTCGACTACCTCCAGTGGCTCGGGATCGACTGCCTCTGGCTCCCGCCGTTCTTCGCCTCGCCGCTGCGCGACGGCGGGTACGACGTGGCCGACTACAAGTCGGTGCTGCCCGAGTTCGGCGACCTCGCCGACTTCATGGAGTTCGTGGACGCCGCGCACGCCCGCGGCATGCGCGTGATCATCGACTTCGTCATGAACCACACCAGCGACCAGCACCCGTGGTTCCAGGCCTCCCGGGAGGACCCGGACGGCCCGTACGGCGACTTCTACATGTGGGCCGACGACGACAAGCAGTACCCGGACGCCCGGATCATCTTCGTCGACACCGAGACCTCCAACTGGACGTACGACCCGGTCCGCAAGCAGTACTACTGGCACCGGTTCTTCTCCCACCAGCCGGACCTCAACTACGACAACCCCCGCGTCCAGGACGAGATGATCGCCGGGCTGCGGTTCTGGCTCGACCTCGGCATCGACGGCTTCCGGCTGGACGCGGTGCCCTACCTGTTCGCCCGCGAGGGCACCAACTGCGAGAACCTGACGGAGACGCACGAGTTCCTCAAGCGGGTCCGCAAGGAGATCGACGCCAACTACCCCGACACCGTCCTGCTCGCCGAGGCCAACCAGTGGCCCGAAGACGTCGTCGACTACTTCGGCGACTTCGCCGCGGGCGGCGACGAGTGCCACATGGCGTTCCACTTCCCGGTGATGCCGCGGATCTTCATGGCGGTGCGGCGGGAGTCCCGCTACCCCGTCTCGGAGATCCTGGCCAAGACCCCGCACATCCCCAGCGGCTGCCAATGGGGCATCTTCCTGCGCAACCACGACGAGCTGACCCTGGAGATGGTCACCGACGAGGAGCGCGACTACATGTACGCGGAGTACGCCAAGGACCCCCGGATGCGCGCCAACGTGGGCATCCGCCGCCGGCTCGCCCCGCTGCTGGAGAACGACCGCAACCAGATCGAGCTGTTCACCGCCCTGCTGCTCTCCCTGCCCGGCTCACCGGTCCTCTACTACGGGGACGAGATCGGCATGGGCGACAACATCTGGCTCGGCGACCGCGACGGCGTCCGCACCCCGATGCAGTGGACCCCGGACAGGAACGCGGGTTTCTCCTCCGCCGACCCGGGCAGGCTCAGTCTGCCGCCCATCATGGACCCGGTGTACGGCTATCAGGTGACCAACGTCGAGGCGCAGCAGAGCAGTTCGAGTTCGCTGCTGCACTGGACGCGTCGCATGATCGAGATCCGCAAGCTCAACCCGGCGTTCGGCCTCGGCACGTACACCGAACTGCCCTCCAGCAACCCCGCGGTGCTGGCCTTCGTGCGCGAGCACGAGGGGGACCTGGTCATGTGCGTGAACAACTTCTCGCGGTTCGCGCAGCCGACCGAACTGGACCTGCGGCGGTACGGCGGGCGGTACCCGGTCGAGCTGATCGGCGGGGTGCGCTTCCCCTCGATCGGAGAGTGGCCGTACCTGCTCACCCTGGCCGGCCACGGCTTCTACTGGTTCCAGCTCCGGCAGCCCCCGCGACTGAGCGGGACCAGGCGCTCGAAGTAACGATCCACCGGGCGCCGGCCCCGACCGCACCACCAGACCCTCCGGGGGCGCGAGTTGAACCCCGCGCCCCCGGAGTTCTCCGCACCACCGCGTACGGAGAACAGCCCAACGGCCACCCACACGAAGGCGTGACACCCGAGCCCCGCTCGCGTGCCGCCACCGCCGCGCCGCAGAAATCCGGAAGACTGACGGACCCGGCCAGACCCGTCGGGCAGTCGGCCCGCTTCCGGGGAAAGGGAGTCATGTCCGAAACCTCCCGTTCTCAAGCCCACGTGCAGCACGACACCCCGGCCGGCCCCGCCACGCCGGCGGGGCCACGGAGCACCGGGGTCCGGAGAACCGCCCTGGGGGTCAGCGAACTCGTCCAGGCGTCCCTTCCGCTCATCGCCCAGTGGCTCCCCACGCAGCGCTGGTACGCCGGAAAGGGACGGCCCATCACCGGGCTCACCCCGGTGGTCGGAACTCCGCTGCAGGTCGGCGACCCGGCCCTGCTGCACCTCCTGCTGCGGGTCGAGCACGCCACCACGGCCGGCGCCCCGCACGGGGACGTCTACCAGCTCCTCCTCGGCATCCGCTCGGAGGGCCCCGCCGACATCGAGCCCACCGCCGTCCTCGGCCGGCTCAGCCAGGGCCCGTACGACGGCGCGACGCTCTACGACGCGGTGCACGACCCGGAGCTCACCGGGCGGCTGCTGGAACACCTGGCCACCGGCGACCGCTTCGGCTCGCTCGCCTTCCGCCGCACCCCCGGCTCCGGCCTGCCCACCAACATCCCCGGGCGCGCCTCCACCGCCGAGCAGTCCAACAGCTCGGTCATCTACGGCACCTCCTACATCCTCAAGCTGTTCCGCCGCATCCACCCCGGCACCAACCCCGACCTCGAGCTCTCGCTCGCCCTCTCCCGGGCCGGCTCCACCCGCATCCCCCGGGTCGCCGCCTGGTTCGAGAGCCGGATGGAACGCGCCGAACCCGCCACCCTCGGCCTGCTCCAGCGCTACCTGCCGGACGCCGAGGACGGCTGGGAACTCGCCCTCGACCAGGTCGGCCGGCTCAAGGGCGACCCCTCCCCCGGAAACTTCGCCATCGAGGCGCACCGGCTCGGCCGGGCCACCGCCGAGGTGCACCGGGTGCTCGCCCGCTCGATGCCGGTCGCCCGGCTCGACCGCACCCAGACCCGGCAGCTCGCCACCGCCATGGCCGACCGACTCGACAGCGCGGTAGCCGCCGTCCCCGGGCTGCTGCGCTACCGGGCCGCGCTGCGCACCGCCTTCCAGCAGCTCGCCGACGCCCACCCGGACGGGCTGCCGGTCCAGCGCATCCACGGCGACCTGCACCTCGGGCAGGCCATGCGCACCCCGCACGGCTGGGTGCTGCTGGACTTCGAGGGCGAGCCGGCCAAGTCCGTCAACGAGCGCCGCGAACCGCAGCCCGCCCTGCGCGACGTCGCCGCGATGCTCCGCTCCTTCGACTACGCGGCCGCACACCTGCTGGCCGGCGGCCCGGTCGACCCGGAGCTCGCCCACCTCGCCGCCGCCTGGGCGCAGCGCAACCGCACCGCCTTCTGCGCCGGGTACACCGCCGGGGGCGGCGTGGACCCGGCGGCCTCGCCGGAGCTGATGCGGGCACTGGAGATCGACAAGGCGGTCTACGAGGTGGTGTACGAGGCCCGGCACCGTCCGAGCTGGCTGCCGATCCCGCTGGCCGCGATCAACCGGCTCGCCCTGACCGTCTGATCCCGCTTTCCCCGTACCGCCAGCCAGGAGTTCGCCCACCCCGCCGCAGGAGGACCCAGCCGTGACGCCGCTCGACCCGACCGGCCGCACCACCCGCCCCGTACCGGCCACCTTCACGGCCGGTACGGACAACCCCCAGCGCGAACCCGCGGAGGCCGGGGCCGCAGCCCCGCTGCGGCTGCCCGAGGCTCCGCTGCCGCCCGCCGAGGTGGACCGGCTGGTCGGCGGGCAGCACCACGACCCGCACGCCCTGCTCGGCGCCCACCCCGTCAACGGCGGCACCGCGATCCGGGTGCTGCGCCCGTTCGCCGAGCGAGTGGTCGTCGAGACAGCCGAAGGCCCGGCCGAACTCACCCACCAGCAGGGCGGGTTGTTCACCGGCCTGCTGGCCGGCGACGAACTGCCCGGCTACACGCTGCTGGTGACCTACCCCGGCGGCGAACCGCTGCTCCAGCACGACGGCTACCGCACCCCGCCCACCCTCGGCGAGCTCGACCTGCACCTGATCTCCGAGGGCCGGCACGAGCAGCTGTGGCGGGCGCTCGGCTCGCACGTGCGCACCGTCGACGGCGTGGCCGGCACCGCCTTCGCGGTCTGGGCGCCGAATGCCGTCGGGGTCCGGCTGATCGGCGACTTCAACCACTGGGACGGCACCGGGCACCCGATGCGCTCGCTCGGCTCCTCCGGCATCTGGGAGCTGTTCGTCCCCGGCCTCGCCGAGGGCACCCTGTACAAGTACGAGATCCACACCCGGCAGGGCTGGGTGCTCGACAAGGCCGACCCGCTCGCCCGCGCCGCCCAGTGCCCGCCCGGCACCGCCTCCATGGTCACCTCCTCCGCGTACCGCTGGGACGACGGCGAGTGGATGGCCCGCCGCGCCCGCGCCGCGCACCACCGGTCACCCATGTCGGTGTACGAGCTGCACCTGCCGTCCTGGCGGCCCGACCTCACCGGCTACCGCGCGATCGCCGAGGAACTGCCCCGTTACCTCAAGGAGTTGAACTTCACCCACGTGGAGTTCATGCCCGTCATGGAGCACCCCTTCGGCGGCTCCTGGGGCTACCAGGTGTCCGGCTACTACGCGCCCACCGCGCGGCTCGGCAGCCCCGACGACTTCCGGTACCTGGTGGACACTCTCCACCAGCACGGCATCGGCGTGATCGTCGACTGGGTGCCCGCCCACTTCCCCAAGGACGACTTCGCCCTCGCCCGCTTCGACGGCGAGGCGCTCTACGAGCCCGCCGACCCGCTGCGCGCCGAGCACCCCGACTGGGGCACCCTGGAGTTCGACTACGGGCGCAAGGAGGTGCGGAACTTCCTGGTCGCCAACGCGGTGTACTGGTGCGAGGAGTTCCACATCGACGGCCTGCGGGTGGACGCCGTCGCCTCGATGCTCTACCTCGACTACTCCCGCGAGGGCCGCGCCTGGTCGCCCAACCAGCACGGCGGCCGGGAGAACCTGGACGCGGCCTCGTTCCTCCAGGAGATGAACGCCACCGTCTACCGCCGCTGCCCCGGCGCCATCACCATCGCCGAGGAGTCCACCGCCTGGGACGGCGTCACCCGCCCCACCGACCGCGGCGGCCTCGGCTTCGGCCTCAAGTGGAACATGGGCTGGATGCACGACTCGCTGGTCTACATGTCCAAGGAGCCGGTGCACCGCAAGTACCACCACAACGAGATCACCTTCTCGATGGTGTACGCCTACTCCGAGAACTACATCCTGCCGATCTCCCATGACGAGGTCGTGCACGGCAAGCAGGCGCTCGTCGCCAAGATGCCCGGCGACTGGTGGCAGCAGCGTGCCAACCACCGCGCCTACCTCGGCTTCATGTGGTCCCACCCCGGCAAGCAACTCCTGTTCATGGGGCAGGAGTTCGCCCAGGGAGCGGAGTGGCACCACGAGCAGGGCCCGCAGTGGTGGGTGCTCGACGAGCAGTGGCCGGCCCATGAGGAGCACCTCGGCGTCCGCCGCCTCGTCCGCGACCTCAACCGCCACTACCGCGACACCCCCGCGCTCTGGGAGCGCGACACCACCCCCGACGGCTTCCGCTGGCTCGACGGCGGCGCCCGCGACGACAACCTCCTCGCGTACGTCCGCCACGCCGCCGACGGCAGCCCGCTCGTCGCGGTCTGCAACTTCTCCCCCGTCGTCCGGCACGGCCACCGGGTCGGCCTGCCCGCCCTCGGCGGCCGCGACCAGCTCTGGGAGGAAGTGCTCAACACCGACGCCGAGACGTACGGCGGCAGCGGCATCGGCAACTCCCACCCGGTCAAGGCCGACGCGGTCGCCTCGAACGGCCAGCCCCGCTCCGCCGAACTGATCCTCCCCCCACTCGCCACCATCTGGCTCCGCCCGGCCTGAGCCGCCGCTGCGCACGGGCACCGAACGGCGGCACCGGGACGTCCGACGTCCCGGTGCCGCCGTTCGCCGTACGTGGTCGAGCCGGCCCGATCGGACTTCCACGAGTGACCTTCGTCCCTTGCCTCGCCCGGGCCCTTCTGCTCGCGGACATGTGTTCGCGGTGCGAAGGTATGGTCGATGTGACCACTGTCCGAGACGACGGGACGGAGACACCCACGTGGCGCGCAGCGTGTACGTGACCGGGATCGACCGGGGGGACGGCCGGCAGGCGGTCGAGCTCGGGGTCATGGAACTGCTCACCCGCCAGGTGGACCGGGTCGGGGTGTTCCGTCCGCTGGTGCACGCGCACGCGCCCGACGGGACACCTCCCGGCCGTCAAGCCGGGGAAGAGCCGGGCTCGGACCACGTCGTCGAACTGCTGCGCAGCCGGTACCGGATCGACCTGCCCGCGGCCGAGCTGTACGGGCTGACGTACGAGGAGGCCGCCGCGCTCCAGGCGGCGCACGGGCAGGACGAGCTGGTGTCCGTCCTCGTCGACCGGTTCCGGGCGGTGGAGCGGCGCTGCGAGGCGGTGCTGGTGCTCGGCACCGACTTCGCGGACACCAACATCCCGGACGAGCTGGCCTTCAACGCCCGGCTGGCGAACGAGTTCGGCGCCGCCGTGCTGCCGGTGGTCGGCGGGCACGCCGGGGACCCGGAGGCCGTGATCGCCGAGGTCCGCAACGCCCACCGGGCGTACACCGACCTCGGCTGCGAGACCCTGGCGATGATCGCCAACCGGGTCGCGCCCGGCGCCAAGCAGCGGATCCAGCGCAAGCTCACCGAGAAGCTGCCGATCCCCGCCTACGTCATCCCCGAGGAGCCGGCGCTGGCCGCGCCGACCGTCGCCCAGCTGGTCGAGGCGACCGGCGCCGAGGTGCTGCTCGGGGACGCGGCCGGCCTCGCCCGGGACGTCCGCGGCTTCGTCTTCGGCGGCGCCATGGTGCCGACCTTCCTGGAGGCGCTGACCGAGGGCGCCCTCGTCGTCACCCCCGGGGACCGTGCCGACCTGGTGATCGGCGCGCTCGCCGCGCACGCCGCCGGCGCCCCGCCGATCGCCGGCCTGCTGCTGACGCTCGGTCAGCACCCCGGCCCGAACGTGATGGCGCTGGCCGCCCGGCTCGCCCCCGGCACCCCGGTCGCGGTCGTCCCCGAGGGCAGCTGGCCGACCGCCGCCACCCTGACCCACCTGGAGGGCAAGCTCACCCCGGCCAGCCCGCGGAAGGCCGAGATCGCCCTCGGCCTGTTCGAACTGCACGTCGACACCGCCGAGTTGACCACCCGGATCGAGGTCGGCCGGTCCGAGCGGGTCACCCCGATGATGTTCGAGCACGAGCTGCTGGAACGGGCCCGGGCGAACCGCCGGCACGTCGTGCTGCCCGAGGGCGCCGAGGAGCGGGTGCTGCGCGCGGCCGAGATCCTGCTGCGCCGCAACATCTGCGACCTCACCCTGCTCGGTGAGGCCGACGCCGTGCGCCGCAAGGCCGCGAGCCTCGGCATCGACCTCCCGCAGGAAACCCCGGGCGCCGACCGCGCCCAGGTCCGGATCGTCGACCCGACCACCAGCCCGCTGCGCCGCCAGTTCGCCGAGCTGTACGCGCGGCTGCGCGGCCACAAGGGCATGACCGTCGAGCTGGCGCTGGACGTCGTCACCGACGTCTCCTATTTCGGCACCCTGATGGTCCAGGAGGGCATCGCCGACGGCATGGTCTCCGGCGCGGTGCACTCCACCGCCGCCACCATCCGGCCCGCCTTCGAGGTGATCAAGACCTCGCCGGGCGCGGCCATCGTGTCGAGCGTCTTCTTCATGTGCCTGGCCGACCGGGTGCTGGTGTACGGCGACTGCGCCGTCAACCCGGACCCGGACGCCCAGCAGCTGGCCGACATCGCGATCCAGTCCGCCGCCACCGCCGCCCAGTTCGGCGTGGAGCCGCGGGTCGCGATGCTCTCCTACTCGACCGGCACCTCCGGCTCCGGCGCGGACGTCGACAAGGTCCGCAAGGCCACCGAGCTGGTCCGCGAGCTGCGGCCGGACCTCCTGGTCGAGGGCCCGATCCAGTACGACGCGGCGGTGGACGAGCACGTCGCGGCCACCAAGCTGCCGGGCTCACCGGTGGCCGGCCGGGCGACCGTGCTGATCTTCCCGGACCTCAACACCGGCAACAACACCTACAAGGCGGTCCAGCGCTCGGCCGGCGCGGTGGCGGTCGGCCCGGTCCTCCAGGGCCTGCGCAAGCCCGTCAACGACCTCTCGCGCGGGGCGCTCGTGCAGGACATCGTCAACACCGTCGCGATCACCGCGATCCAGTCGCAGGACCGCAAGGAGCCGTCGGCATGAGTGAAGGTACGCGCGTTCTAGTCCTCAACGCCGGCTCCTCGTCGGTCAAGTACCAGCTCATCGACATGCTGGACGGCGCCCACCTGGCCTCCGGGCTGGTCGAGCGGATCGGCGAGCCGAGCGGTCGGCTGGTGCACACCCCGCACACCGGCGAGAGGCACGAGACGGTCCAGGCCTTCCCCGACCACTCGGCCGCGCTGAAGGCCGTCGCCGAGGAGCTGGCCGCCGAAGGCCTCGGGCTGGACTCCCCCGAGCTGGCCGCGATCGGCCACCGGGTGGTGCACGGCGGCATGCGGTTCACCGAGCCGACCGTGATCACCGACGAGGTGCTCCGCGAGATCCGCCGGCTGATCCCGGTCGCGCCGCTGCACAACCCGGCGAACATCACCGGCATCGAGGTGGCCCGCACGCTTCGCCCGGACCTGCCGCAGGTGGCCGTCTTCGACACCGCCTTCCACGCCTCGATGCCCGAGTACGCGGCCCGGTACGCGATCGACAAGGCCGTCGCGGACGAGCACCGGGTGCGCCGCTACGGCTTCCACGGCACCTCGCACCAGTACGTCTCGCGGGCCACCGCCCGGCTGCTCGGCAGGGACCCTGCCGAGGTGAACGTGATCGTGCTGCACCTGGGCAACGGCGCCTCCGCCTCGGCGGTCAGCGGCGGCCGGTGCGTGGACACCTCGATGGGCCTGACCCCGCTGGAGGGCCTGGTCATGGGCACCCGCTCCGGCGACATCGACGCCGGTGTGGTGTTCCACCTGCACCGGGTCGGCGGGCTGTCCATCGACGAGATCGACGACCTGCTCAACCGCCGCAGCGGGCTGCGCGGCCTGTGCGGCGACAACGACATGCGCGAGATCATGCGCCGCGCGGAGGAGGGCGACGCGGACGCCGGGCTCGCCTTCGACTCCTACATCCACCGGCTGCGCAAGTACATCGGCGGCTACTACGCGGTGCTCGGCCGGGTGGACGCGATCGTGTTCACCGCGGGTGTCGGCGAGAACGCGGCGGCGGTGCGCGCGGCGGCCACGGCCGGGCTGGAGGAGCTGGGCATCGAGGTGGACCCCGAGCTGAACTCGGTGCGCACCGGCGAGCCCCGGATCATCTCGCCCGAGTACGCCCGGGTGGCGGTCGCGGTGGTGCCCACGGACGAGGAACTGGAGATCGCCCGGCAGGCCTTCGCCCTGGTGCACCGGCAGCAACGGGAGCGCGAGGAGTCAGGGGCATCCAAGGAGTCCGGGGCGCCGGCGAAGTCGAGCGGGTCCACGGACTGACACCCCGTCGTCTCACTCCGCGGAATCATTCGTCGGCGATTCCTCACGATTCGGGCCGAATGCGCGTATAACGCGAACGGATAGACTGACGGATATGCGCCGAGCGAAAATTGTCTGCACCCTGGGTCCGGCGACGGACTCCTACGAACAGCTGAAGGCCATCGTCGAGGCGGGCATGAACGTCGCCCGACTGAACATGAGCCACGGCACTCACGCGGACCACGAGGAGCGGTACCACAAGGTCCGCCAGGTCTCGGAGGACACCGGCAAGGCCATCGGCGTCCTTGCCGACCTCCAGGGTCCCAAGATCCGTCTGGCGACCTTCGCCAACGGTCCGGTGACCGTCGACAACGGCGACGAGTTCACCATCACCACCGAGGACGTCCCCGGTGACCAGCACATCTGCGGTACCACCTACAAGGGCCTGCCCGGCGACGTCAAGCCCGGCGACCCGATCCTGATCAACGACGGCGTCATCGCCCTGGAGGTCGTCAGCGTCGACGGCCCGCGGGTGAAGACCGTGGTGGTCGAGGGCGGCGTGCTCTCGAACAACAAGGGCATCAACCTGCCCGGCGCGGCCGTTAACGTGCCCGCCCTGTCCGAGAAGGACAAGGAGGACCTGCGCTTCGCGCTCCGCCTGGGCGTCGACATGATCGCCCTCTCCTTCGTCCGCAACGCGGACGACATCAAGGACGTCCACGAGGTCATGGACGAGGTCGGCATCCGCGTGCCGGTCATCGCCAAGATCGAGAAGCCGCAGGCCGTCGAGGCCATGGAGGAGATCGTCCTCGCCTTCGACGCCATCATGGTCGCCCGCGGCGACCTGGCCGTCGAGTACCCGCTGGAGCGGGTGCCGCTGGTCCAGAAGCAGCTGATCACGCTGGCCCGCCGCAACGCCAAGCCGGTCATCGTCGCCACCCAGATGATGGAGTCGATGATCCATGCCTCGCGCCCCACCCGCGCCGAGGTCTCCGACGTCGCCAACGCCATCCTGGACGGCGCCGACGCGGTCATGCTGTCGGCCGAGTCGAGCGTCGGCAAGTACCCGGTCGAGACGGTCCGCACCATGAGCCGGATCTGCCAGAAGGCCGAGGAGGAGCTGGTCTCCCAGGGCCTCCAGCCGCTCAACCCGGGCCGCAAGCCGCGCACCCAGGGCGGCTCGGTCGCCCGTGCCGCGTGCGAGCTGGGCGACTTCCTGAACGGCAAGGCGCTGATCGCGTTCACCAAGTCCGGTGACACGGCGCGCCGGCTGTCCCGGTACCGCTCGCCGATCCCGGTGATCGCCTTCACCCCGGACTCCGCGACCCGCAACCAGCTCTCGCTGAGCTGGGGCGTCGAGTCGTACGTCACCGAGCAGGTGGCCACCACCGACGCGATGGTCGCGCAGGTCGACCGCGAGCTGCTGAAGATGGGCCGGCTGAGCCAGGGCGACACCGTCATCGTCACCGCCGGTGTCCCGGTCGGCATCCCCGGCACGACCAACATGGTCCAGGTGCACCACCTGGGGACGCACAGCGAGTGAGCAACCGCCGGTAGAACGCCCGTGGGGCGGCTCCTCCCGAACGGAGGGCCGCCCCACGGGCGTTCCGGCGCCTGCGTGCCTGCGCCGTTCGTCGCTGCTACGTGTCGCGGCTACTTGTCGCTGTAGGGCGCGTTGTCGTTGAACATGTGCATCCCGGGGATGTGCAGGGTGCCGCCGAACTGGCCGGGCCTGCTTGGCGGTGACCCCGGTCAGCTCCAGGTCCAGCGGGATCGGGACGGAGCCGATCAGGTCGTACAGCCAGCGCGGCAGCGTGTCCGGGGTGAGGGTGATCTCGCCCAGGTCGATCGGGATCGGCAGGCCGAGCACCTTGGACAGGTGTCCGGTCAGGCGCTCCACGTACATGGTGACCGGGCCGTTGCGCATGGTCGAGGTCGAGCCCGGGGCGCCCTGGACGTGGAAGGTCACGCCGTTGCCCTCAAGAGTCGACATGTCGAGGTTCTCGATGTCCACGCTGGAGACCACGAACTTCAGCACCCGCTTGGTGCCGGTCGGGGTCTTCACGTCGTAGACGCCGTGGAAGGCGGAGCCGTACAGGCCGAGGCGGCTGGTCTGCAGTGTCCAGTTCTGCTGCGGGACGACGTGCTCGCCGGGCGCCGCGGCGGCGGTGAGGTTGCGGGTGTCCACCGCGCAGTTCGCGTCGGCGGACGGCGAGGCCGACGCGGACGGGGACGCCGAGGCGGAGGGCGTGGCGGTGCCGGAGGCACCCCCGGAGGGCGTCGGCTTCGGGGTCGTCTTGCCGGTCGCGGACGGCTTCGGGGCCTGGACCACCGGGACGCCACCGGAAGGCTGCGCGGACGGCAGGGCCGGAGCCTGCGGCGGCTGCGCGGGCTGGGCCGGGGTGCCGACCCGCGGGGCGGGGACGGCGGGCGCCGGGGTGATCGCCGGGGCGGGGGTGGCACCCGGGGTCGCGGACGGCGTCGCGGTCGGCGAACTGCCGGGGTTCAGCAGGTTGTTGATGCCACCGACGATGTCGTCGATCAGGCCCGTCTGGGACGCCTTGGCAGTCCCGGTCGGGTTGCCCTGGTAGACCGCGCTCGCAGCGCTTCCGGCGCCGTTCGCGGCGGAACGGACGGCCGGCGGCGCAGTGGTGACGGGCGTCGGGGCGACGGTCGGCACCTTGGTGGGCGCGGACGGCAGCGGGGCGGGCACGGTGGTCGGCGCCTGCGTCGGCACGCTCGGCGGGCCCGCCGTCGGCACCGTGGTGGGCGCCGCGGACGGCCCGGGCGGCGGCACCGGCAGCTCGCTCTTGGGGACCGGCGTCTCCTCCACCGGCGTGACGTCCGGGACGACCGCCGGGGCGGTGCCGCACGGCTTGCCCGCCGAGGACTCGGCCACCGCCGGGTTCGGCGTGTAGGCGGCGGCCATCAGCAGCGCGGTCGGCACGGCGGCCATCGCCAGCGCCCGGCCTCTCAGCCGGACCCGGACGGGCGTGCGCGGCGCCGCGTGCCGGCCGGAGCGCTGCGACTGCTCGTCCGGCGTGCTCACCGCGCCTCCTCGGGGTCCGCGGCGGCGGCCTGCTCCTTCGGCTCGGCCTGGGCGGGCAGCTTGGCGGTGGGCGCTTCGGCGGCGGCAGTCTCGGCAACGGCGCTCTCGGCAACAGCGGCCTCGGCGACGGCGCTCTCGGCCGCGACCGACTCGGCCACCGCGGCCTCCGGCTCCGGCAGCGGCGCCCAGGAGACCAGCAGCCCGCCGCCGATCAGGCCCGGCAGCAGCGCCATGCCGAAGCCGGCCAGGTTGGACATCGGGATCGAGACCAGCGTCAGCAGGATGGTCGCGATGCCCGCGAAGACCCGGACGGCCGGCTGGAACCACCCGGTGAGCCCGAGGATCATCATCAGGAGCCCGATGAGCAGCGAGCCGGCGCCCGCCGTCGTCGACATCGCGATGGTCACGCTGCCGAGCGCGAGGTGCGCGTAGGGGAAGTACAGGATCGGGACGCCGGCGATCATGGCCAGCAGGCCGCCCCAGAAGGGCCTGGTGCGGCGGAACACGCGGAAGTGCCGCCAGAGCCACCCGATCGGATTCTGGTGACCGGTCCGGGTTTCGACCGTTGCGCTGGACATGGTGCAGCTCCTCGATGTCTCTACGAGGGGAAGAACAATTGGCAGGAGGCCGGGAACAGCGGTTTTCCCGCCGCCCCCGGCCTGCGAAGACCCGTCACTCGGGCGTGCCGGTCGGCACGCCGTCAGGCGAGACTCAGAAGCACTCGTTGCCCGGGCCGTCGCCCTGCTTGAGCGACAGGTGGAGGCCGGAGAGCTCGAAGTTGCCGGCCGAGGTGGCGCGCGCGGTCTGCTGGACACCGTCCAGCACGGCCTTGTCGGCGGACTGGGCGAAGCCCATGCCGCCGGTCGGCAGGCCGTTGTTCTTGGTCGCCGCCGCAACAAGCGGGTGAGGCGTCCAGCCCTGGGTGGCCTCGCCCTTGAGGGTGGAGGCGTCCTGGCCGATGTTGATCCTGGTGAAGGTCGCGTCGGCCTTCAGGTCCTCCAGGTCGATGAGCAGCTTGTCGGCGTGCACCGGCTTGCTGCCCGGGCCGCCGGCGTTCAGCTGGAGGGTGATCTTGCCCAGACCGAACCCGGACAGGTCGGTCACCACGGACTGGCACAGGTTGGTGATGTCCGCCTTGTCGAAGGCCGAGACGGCGACCGGGTGCTTCGCACCGTTGGCCTCGATGTCGACGGTGCCGAACTGGGCGAAGTTGGTGCCCTCCAGGTGGTCCGTCCTCACCTTGAACTGCTGGCCGGAGATGCTGAACGAGGCGGCGAGCGCGCTGTTGGCAATGGAGAAGCCCACCGCGGCGGTGGCCGCGATGCTCGGCACCATCACCAGGGCGAAGCGCTTCCAGCGGGTCTTGCCGTAGGTCTTGGACATGCGAGTCCTCCTTCTGGGACGTACATCTCCGGCTCCCCGGGCGGCGCCTCCCGCGCCGGTGGGGGCCTGGGATGGGAGAGAGCTACGTCCTCGGTAGCGGAGAACGCCGTGGGCGTCGTCGGACGCGGGAGCGGCCTGCGTACAGCGGCACTCCCGTCCCTCCGCCGGCCGTCCTTGTGGGGCGGCGGGCAGGACCGACGACATCGGCGATCACCCCCGAGCGACAACCAGCGACCGCGCAGGGGTGCGCGGCCGTGTCGAAGGACAGGAACCGCCGTGGGACCGCGGATACCCCCCTGCCCTCCCTACCGCCGGCCGGGGCCGGCGGATCGCCCGGTGGGGATCCCTCGCTCCTCGTGGCCGACCGGCTGCCGGGTGGTGGAGTGGGGGACCGGGCGTGGCCGATCGTGCTTGAATCCCGGGCGAAGCACAAGAGGTTGCTTACTGACGGGTAATCCAACACCCGGTGGCGTCGATCATGGAATCCGCCCGATATGCACTGTGCGTGACATCTTGAAGGAAACGTGACGACGAAATTTGCAGGAAACACCGTCGAAACACCCGTGGGTGGTCACACTTGGTGACCACCCACGGATGAAATCAAGATTTGGTAAACCTGTGTCCGGTTGACCGGATTGTCGTCAAATCACCAGCGACACCGCAGGTCATCCGCCGTGCCAGGGACACGGCCGGAGGCACAGCCCGGGACACGACGGGACCCGTCACGCGGTCGGATCAGAACAGCACGCGCGCCAGCGCCGCACGGGCCTGCGCCACCCGCGGGTCCTCCGCCCCGATCACCTCGAACAGTTCCAGCAGGCGCAGCCGGGCGGCGTCCCGGTCCTCGCCCGCCGTCCGGCCGACGGTGTCCACCAGGCGCCCGAAGGCGTCCTCGACGTGGCCGCCCACCAGGTCCAGGTCGGCGGCCTGGAGCTGCACCTCGACGTTCTTCGGGTCGGCCGCGGCCGCCGCCCGGACGGTCTGCAGGTCCAGCCCCTCGATCCGGCGCAGCAGTTCGGCCTGGGCCAGGCCGAGCTTCGCCTCGGTGTTGCCCGGCTGGTCGGCCAGCACGTTCTTGTAGGCCTGGATGGCGCCGCCGAGGTCGCCGCGGTCCAGCGCGTCGTGCGCGGCCGCCAGCGCCGGGTCCTCGAAGCGGTTCGGGGCGCCGCCCGCCTCGCCGGCCGGGGCCACCGCGCCGCCGGCGATGCCGAAGCGCTGCTCGGCGACGAGGATCAGCTGGTCCAGCACCTTGCGGACGTTGGCCGCGCTCTCGGCGCCCTGGAACAGCGGCACCAGCTGGCCGGCCACGACGGCCATCACGGCCGGGATGCCCTGGATGCCGAACTGCTGGGACAGCAGCGGGTTGGCGTCGACGTCGATCTTGGCGAGCACGAACTGGCCGGCGTACTCCTCGGCCAGGCCCTCCAGGATCGGGCTGAGCTGCTTGCACGGGCCGCACCACTCGGCCCAGAAGTCGATGACGACCGGCACCTCGGTGGAGCGCTGGACGACCTCGGTCTCGAAGGTGTCCTCGGTGACGTCGATGACGAGCTGATAGCCGGGCTCGGCGGGAGCGACGCCGGCCGCCTCCGCGGCGGCGGCCTGGCGGGCCCGCTCGGCCCGCGCCTGCTCGGCCTTCTGGGCTGCCTCGCCGGCCGCCTTCACTGCGGCGAGGTCGACCGCACCACGCAGGGCGGAGCTGTTCTGACGCGAATTCCGTGGCTGCATGGCACCATCCTCCCCCGTCCGCGCCGCCTGCGGGCACCAACCTCGGGAATGTCGCCCCGCGCGGGCTGCGCGGGCGCGGGTTCCCGGGCACTGCGCCCCTCTTCCCGGAGTCCCCGGCGAGCCCCCAGGTAGCCATGAACCGTTCGGTGCGGATCCCCACCCGCACCCGCGCCGCTCCCGTCCCACGGGTCGCGGCGCCTGGTTGTCACTGCTTTCGCTACGAGTCGTAGCGTAACTGGACCCGGTGCCCCGGCCGCAAGTCCGCCTCGCACTTCCAGGACGTGACCTGTCCCACTTTCCCGGGTGGCCCGGCTGTCCGAAGAGCCGGACAGTCGCTACCGTTACCAGCCCCAGCCAAGTTACCAACAAGTAAACTGCAAGGAGGCCAGGTGTCGGCCGCCCAGCCCCCCGTGACCCCGGCCAAGGGGCGCCCGCGCAGCGTCGCCGCCGACCTCGCGATCCTCGACGCCACCCGCGAGACACTCGCCGAACTCGGCTGGGGCGGGCTCACCATGGGCCACGTCGCGACCCGCGCCAAGGTCGCCAAGACCACCCTCTACCGCCGCTGGCCGTCCAAGAACGAGCTCGTGGTGGACGCGGTCGCCAGCCTCTTCGACGAACTCGTCATGCCCGACCTCGGCAGCCTGCGCGCCGACATCGAGGCCGTGGTGGGCCAGTTCGCCGACCTGCTGGCCCGGCCCGAGACCCAGGCCGCACTGCTCGCCCTGTTCGCCGAGGGCACCCGCGACCGGCAGCTGCGCCGGCGCATCCGGGAGGCCATCGTCGACCCGCAGAAGCGGCTGGTCCGGCAGGGCCGGGCGGCGGCCCAGGCGCGCGGCGAACTCGCCCCGGACACCGACCCGGTGACCGCCGCCGAGGAGATCGACATCATCTTCGACACCATCGCCGGGACGGTCGAGCACCGCGTCCTGGTCAGCGGCGAGCCGATAACCCCCGAGTGGGCCCGCCGCTTCAGCAGCCTGCTGCTGGGCCCCTTCCCGAGCCTGGTCAGCGGTTGACGGCATGCCGCGGCCGCCCCGTACGAGATCCGTACGGGGCGGCCGCGGTAGTGACGGGCCCTGAAGGGCCTCAGAAGGCCGCCGTCTCCTGGTAGGTGCCCCACTCCTGGCGCAGCGCGTTGCAGATCTCGCCCAGGGTCGCCTCGGCGCGCACCGCGTCCAGCATCGGCGGGATCATCGACTCGCCCGAGCGCGCGGCCGCCAGCATGGCGTCCAGCCCGGCGCGCACCGCCGCCTCGTCCCGGGCCGCCTTGCGGTCGCCCAGGACGCGCACCTGCTCGCGCTCCACTTCGTGGCTGACCCGCAGGATCTCCAGCTCGGGGGTGACGCTGCGCGGGTGGCAGTTGACGCCGACCACGCGCTTCTCGCCCTTCTCCACACCCTGCTGGTACTGGAAGGCCGCCTCGGCGATCTCGCCGGTGAACCAGCCCTCCTCGATCCCGCGCAGGATGCCGGAGGTGATCGGGCCGATCTCGTGGTCCTCGCGGCCCTTGTCCAGGATCCGCTGGAAGATCGCCTCGGCCTGCTGCTCGATCCGGTCGGTCAGCGCCTCGACGTACCAGGAACCGCCCAGCGGGTCGGCCACGTTGGCGACGCCGGTCTCCTCCATCAGCACCTGCTGGGTGCGCAGGGCGATCTCGGCGGCCTGCTCGGAGGGCAGCGCGAGGGTCTCGTCGAGGGCGTTGGTGTGCAGCGAGTTGGTGCCGCCGAGCACCGCGGACAGCGCCTCCACGGCGGTGCGGACCACGTTGTTGTACGGCTGCTGCGCGGTGAGCGAGACGCCGGCGGTCTGGGTGTGGAAGCGCAGCCACTGCGCCTTGTCGGTCTTCGCGCCGAAGCGGTCGCGCATCCAGCGGGCCCAGATCCGGCGCGCGGCGCGGAACTTGGCGATCTCCTCGAAGAAGTCCAGGTGAGCGTCGAAGAAGAAGGAGAGGCCCGGCGCGAAGACGTCCACGTCCAGGCCGCGGGACAGGCCCAGCTCGACGTAGGCGAAGCCGTCCGCGAGCGTGTACGCCAGCTCCTGCGCGGCCGTCGCCCCCGCCTCCCGGATGTGGTAGCCGGAGACGGACAGCGGCTTGTACGCGGGGATGCCCTGCGCGCAGTACGCCATCAGGTCGCCGATCAGGCGCAGGTGCGGCTCGGGCGCGAAGAGCCACTCCTTCTGGGCGATGTACTCCTTGAAGATGTCCGTCTGCAGGGTGCCGTTGAGCACTGCCGGGTCCACGCCCTGGCGCTCGGCGGCGACCAGGTACATGCAGAAGATCGGGACGGCCGGGCCGCTGATCGTCATCGAGGTGGTGACCTCGCCGAGCGGGATGCCCTTGAACAGCACCTCCATGTCGGCGGCCGAGTCGATGGCCACGCCGCAGTGGCCGACCTCGCCGAGCGACTTGGGGTCGTCGGAGTCGTAGCCCATGAGGGTCGGCATGTCGAAGGCGACCGAGAGGCCGCCGCCGCCCGCCTCCAGGATCATCCGGTAGCGCTCGTTGGTCTGCTGCGCGTTGCCGAACCCGGCGAACTGGCGGATGGTCCAGGTGCGCCCCCGGTAGCCGGTGGGGTGCAGCCCGCGGGTGAACGGGTACTCGCCCGGCCAGCCGATCCGCTCGAAGCCCTCGTACGCCTGCCCGGCCAGCGGGCCGTACACCGGCGCGACCTCGTCGCCGGAGAGGGTGGTGAAGTCCGCGTCGCGCTTGCGGGCGGCGTCGTACCGCTGCTGCCAGCGCTGCCGTCCGCGCTCGATCTCCTCGGCGTCCATGACCCGAACTCCGCTCCGTACGGCCGCCACGGAACGGGACGGCACAGCTGTTAGGACGTCCTACTAATTTACTCGGACGTCCTAGTAGTTGTCGACGGATGTCGGGCCGACACGACGAGGGCCCTCCTCCCCGGGCGGGGAAGAGGGCCCTCGAAGACTGCTGCGATCAGACGCCGGCGGGCTGGCGGGCGTCGGTGCCCGCCGAGAGCAGCTCCGCGGCCTCGCGGGCCACCCGGCGCTCGAAGACGAAGGAGGCGAACGGGATGCAGCCGGCCGCCAGGGTCAGGACCATCCGGCCGAGCGGCCACTTCAGCTTCTGCCCCAGCAGGAAGGTCACCACGAAGTACCCGATGTAGAGGTAGCCGTGCAGCATCGCGACGTACGTGGTCAGGTCCTCGGCCGTGCCGAAGCCGTACTTCGCGACCATGAAGCCGCAGAACACCAGCAGCGCCACACCGGTCGCAACGGCCAGGCCCCGGTACCAGCCCAGCAGGGGGGTCGCCTTCATACTCTTCATCGCCTCGCTCGGCAGGATCGGCCGGTACGTCCGGATCTGCGCACCGCTCCCATGAGGGTAGCCGTCCTCACGGGCGCTCCCGCGCCGCCCCCTCACCCGTCTGCTCGGTGAAGTCGCCGGCGGCGATCCGCAGCGGCCGGAGCAGCTCGAACACCTGGCGGCACTGCTCGGCGTCGTACTCCTCCAGCCCGAACTCCATCGCCATGAGCTCCCGGGTGGCCTCCTCGACCACCTCGCGCCCGTGGGCGGTGATCGAGGCGAGCACCCCGCGGCCGTCCAGCGGGTTGGGGCGGCGGGCGACCAGGTCGGCCCGCTCCAGCCGGTCGACGGTGTTGGTGACGCTGGTCGGGTGGACCATGAGCCGCTCGCCGATCTTGGAGAGGGACAGCTCGCCGGTCCGGCTGAAGGTGAGCAGCACCAGCGCCTCGTAGCGGGCGAAGGTCAGCCCGTACGGCTTGAGCACCGCGTCGACCCGGGAGAGCAGGATCTGGTGGGCGCGCATGATCGAGGTGATCGCCGCCATCGAGGGGGCGCCGCCCCAGCGGCGGGTCCACAGCTCGTCGGCGCGGGCGATCGGGTCGAAGTCGAGAGCGAGGGGCTTGGCCACCCGCTTACCGTACCGGCGCAACGGTCGTGTGCTACCAGCTGTCCTGATGGTGGACAAGCGCGACGCGTGGCGGGATCCCGCCATTCGGGCGGCCAGGTCCATACCAGGACATTGCGGCGGTGTGAACGGCCGCCAGCTGACGACCCTCAAGCGGCGGTTGACGACGGATTCGCCGTTCAGCCCAGTACCAGGCCTCGATTCGAGCGGTAACCCGCTGAAAGGCGGGGTGATTTGACCGTTTTGTCGGTACGCTCACCATCCCCCGATCTGGCGGGACTTGGCCAATTCATGAACAAGACCTGTCATTTCGTTTGCTCGATTGTCATGCTTTCCGCCAACCCCGTCCGGCGGCCACCACCCCCACCCCGGTGACCGCCGACGACCGCACGGGGTTACCCAGCACGTCAGCGTCCGTTCCGCCCCAAGGTGCCGGCCCGGCCCCCGGAACGCGGCGCGACCGCGCACACGCGGTTTCCCGGAAGGACTCGTACGTGAAGCGAAAGCTCGCGGCCGTCGCCGTACTCTCCGCCACCGCCCTCCTCACCGGCGTCGTCCAGGTGAGCACCGCGGCCCAGGCCGCCCCGACGCCGGCCCTCCAGGCGCAGGCCGCCGAGCAGCACGCCGCGGCGCTCGCCGTCGCCGGCGGTCAGTCCGGCCCGCTCGCCAAGGCGCTCGCGCTCGGCGACAAGGAGGAACTGGTCGTCAAGGACGCGGTCGTCGACGCCGACGGCACCCGCCACCTCCGCTTCGAGCGCACCTTCGCCGGCCTGCCCGTGCTCGGCGGCGACCTGGTGGTCCACCAGAGCGCCGGCGGCGCGGTCGAGTCGGTCGACAAGGCGCTGGCGGCGCAGATCGACGTGCCGAGCCTCACTCCGAAGATCCCCGCCGACCAGGCCGCCGCGCAGGCGTCCGGCGCCGTGCAGTCGACCGTGGGCATCGCCGCCGACAAGGACGAGTCCCCGCTGACGGCCGTGCACGGCACCGGCAAGGCCGAGCTGGTGGTCTGGGCCTCCGACGGCAGCCCGCGCCTCGCGTACCGGACCACCGTCGAGGGCGTCCGCGCCGACGGCACCCCGAGCAGCCAGCTGCTGGTCACCGACGCGGCCTCCGGCGAGGTGCTGTCCACCCACGAGCAGGTGCAGACCGCCTCCGGCAGCGGCACCGGCGTCTTCGTCGGCAACGTCCCGCTGACCACCACCCAGGCCAGCGGCACCTACCAGCTGAAGGACGGCACCCGCGGCGGTCAGTCCACCGTCGACTACAAGCACCGCACCTCGGGCTCGGGCAGCCTCTACACCAGCACGACCGACACCTTCGGCAACGGCAGCGCCTCCAACGGCGCGTCGGCCGCGACGGACGCCCAGTACGGCGCGGCGGCCACCTGGGACTTCTACAAGAACACGTTCGGCCGCAACGGCATCAAGAACAACGGCGTCGGCGCGACCAGCCGGGTCCACTACGGCAACAACTACGTCAACGCCTTCTGGAGCGACTCCTGCTTCTGCATGTCGTACGGCGACGGCGCGGGCAACACCCACCCGCTCACCGAGATCGACGTGGCCGGCCACGAGATGACCCACGGCGTCACCTCCGCCACCGCTGGCCTCAACTACTCGGGTGAGTCCGGCGGCCTCAACGAGGCCACTTCGGACATCTTCGGCACGATGGTCGAGTTCTACGCCAACCTGCCCTCGAACCCGCCGAACTACTGGATCGGCGAGCTCATCAACCTCAACGGCAACGGCACGCCGCTGCGCTACATGGACAAGCCCAGCAAGGACGGCTCCTCGGCCGACTCCTGGTCGCCGAGCGTCGGCAACCTGGACGTCCACTACTCGTCCGGCGTCGCCAACCACTTCTTCTATCTGCTGTCCGAGGGCAGCGGCGCGAAGACCATCAACGGCTTCAGCTACAACAGCCCGACGGCCAACGGCTCGACGCTCACCGGCATCGGCCGGGACAAGGCCGCGAAGATCTGGTACCGCGCGCTGACCGTCTACTTCACCTCCACCACCAACTACGCGGGAGCCCGCACCGGCACCCTGAAGGCGGCGGCTGACCTGTACGGCTCGGGCAGCGCCGAGTACAACGCGGTCGCGGCCGCGTGGAGCGGCGTCAACGTCAACTGACGGCCGGCGTCAACTCACGGTCGGCGTCAACTCACGTGAGGCACAGCCACCCCCGGAAACGGCGACAGGCTGCCGCGGCCCTTGGGAGAGGGAGCCGCGGCAGCCTGTCGGCCGTCTGCGGGGGATCCGGTTCAGGCGGTGGCCGGCGCCGGCTCGCCGCGCTCCTCCTTGCCGAGCATCCGCTCGGCGATGAAACCGCCCGTCGGCACCACCGCGAGGACGAACAGCAGGACGCCCCGCTTGGCGTCCCACTTCCGCACCTGCCAGGCCTGGATCCAGAAGACGACGTACAGGATGAACAGGATCCCGTGGACCATGCCCATCACCGGGACGGCGTCGAAACTGGTGGTCCGCTTCAGCACGGAGCAGATCAGCAGCAGGACGAACGAGACCCCTTCGGGGCCGGAGACCAGGCGCAGGCGGTGGACGGCGCTGCTGTTCACGATCGATACCTCAATGCGGGGGGTTGGGGATCCGGGAGCCGGAGATCGCTTGTGAAGCGGCTCACAAGCCTTCCGGCCATTATCACCGAGCCCGCGCCCGAGACCGCGGCCGGGGTGTCGGACCTCACAGCCGGCGTGCTCGATGTCACAGCTGTGCCCCGGATTCCGGCGGGGCGCGGCATCACGTCACCCGCAGCCCCTATCCTGCTGCCCGCGCGCTCAGCGAACCGGGCGCCGTACGCATCGCACCACGGGGGTAGCCACCGATGTTCAAGCGGGACTGGGACCGCAGGACCTGCGCCAAGCGCGGCCACGTCACCTACGCGCCGACCGAGCCGGAGCTGGCCGCCCGGCTGCACGCCGCCACCGCCGTCGGCGACGCCTGGCGCTGCCTGCGCTGCGGGGACTTCGCACTCGGCGCCCCGCACGGCTCCGGCCCGGCCGACAACGCGCCGCTGGTGCCCCGCGGAAAGGCCCTGCGCGACCTCTTCATCCTGCGTTTCCTCGCCGTCGAGCGGGTGCTGCGCGGGATCCTGATCCTGATCGTCGCCTGGGGCGTCTGGAAGTTCTCCAACAGCCAGGACGCGGTGCACCGGGTCTTCGACGAGAACCTGACGGTCTTCAGGCCGGTCACCGAGCACTTCCACTGGGACCTCGAACACTCCCCGATCGTCGACACGATCCGGAAGACCTTCGACTACAAGAAGAGCACCCTGCTGATCGTGGCGGGCGCGCTGGTCGCCTACGCGCTGATCGAGATCGTCGAGGCGGTCGGCCTCTGGCTGGGCCGGCGCTGGGCCGAGTACCTGACCGTCGTCGCCACCGCGGCCTTCCTGCCGCTGGAGGGCTACGAGTTGAGCGAGCACGTCAGCGCGGTGAAGATCTGCACGCTGATCCTGAACATCGCGGCGGTGCTCTGGATCATGCTCTCCAAGCGGCTGTTCGGCCTGCGCGGCGGTGTGGTCGCCTTCGAGGCGGAGCGCCACTCGGCCTCGCTGCTGGAGGTCGAGCAGGCGGCCGGCACCGTGCCGCCCCCGGCGCACGGGGCGCACGCCCGGGCGTGACGGCGGCCGGACCGGTTCGGGCCCGGCACTTGTGTCGCAGGCCCGTACCAGTCCGGCCGTGCCCTCTCCCCCGGCCGCGGCCGCTCCGGATACATTGCGGCCGTGGCACAGTTCAGACTCCAGGGGTCCCGGGTGCTCGCCGTCGAACTGGCGGGCGACGCCGTGAAGGCCAGAAACGGCTCGATGGTCGCGTACACCGGCCAGATGAGCTTCAAGAAGCTGACCGGCGGCGGCGACGGCCTGCGCGGCATGGTCACCCGCCGGCTGACCGGCGAACAGATGACGGTGATGGAGGTGAAAGGGCAGGGCACCTGCTACTTCGCCGACAAGGCCACCGAGATCAACCTCGTCCGGCTGAACGGCGAGACGCTGTACGTCGAGGCGGACAACCTGCTCTGCACCGAGGCCACCCTGCGCACCGGAACCACCTTCACCGGGCTGAACGGCGTCTCCTCCGGCAACGGCCTGTTCACCACCAAGGTGGAGGGCCACGGCTGGGCCGCCGTCACCTCGAACGGGCCCGCCGTCGTCCTGCGGGTCGGCGGGGACATGCCGCTGCGGGTGGACCCGGGCGCGTACGTGGCGCACACCGGCAACCTGCACCGCAGCCTGAAGTCCGGGGCGGGCTGGACCACGGTGATCGGCGAGGGCGGCGGCGAGGCCGTCCAGGTGGAGTTCACCGGCGAGGGCCTGGTGTACGTGCAGCCGTCGGAGAAGATCACCATCGGAGGTGACGTCTGATGGGCTTCACCAGGATCAACGGCAAGATGGTCGAGGCACGGGTGGTGCCCGGGCAGCGGCTGTTCAGCCAGCGCGGCGCGATGCTCGCCTACACCGGGGACGTCCGCTTCACCCCCAACATCACCGGCGGGCAGGGCGGCGTGATGTCCATGATCGGCCGCCGGGTGGCGAACGAGGACGCCCCGCTGATGACGGTCGAGGGCCAGGGCAGCGTGCTGTTCGGCCACGGCGGCCACCACGTGCACGTGGTCGACCTGGCCGGGGACACCCTGTACGTCGAGGCGGACCGCCTCCTGGCCTTCGAGGGCTCGCTCCAGCAGTCCACCATGTTCATGGGCTCGCAGGGCGGGGTGATGGGCATCGTCCGCGGCCAGGTCACCGGCCAGGGGCTGTTCACCACCCGGCTCGACGGGCACGGCTCGGTCGCGGTGATGGCGCACGGCGGCGTCTTCGAGCTGCCGATCACGCCGGGACAGCCGGTGCACGTCGACCCGCAGGCCTATGTCGCGCACCGCGGCCAGGTCCAGAACAAGCTGTCCAGCGCGCTGGGTTGGCGCGAGATGATCGGCCGCGGCTCCGGCGAGGCGTTCCAGCTGGAGCTGTCCGGGCAGGGCGCGGTGTACGTCCAGGCGAGCGAGGAGAAGCTCTGATGTCCTACCCGCCGCAGCCGCCGTACGGGCCGTCCCCCTACGGGCAGTCGCCGCACGACCAGCCGACCCAGACCGGCTTCGCCGTGCCGACGATGCTCACCCAACTCGACTTCGCCGTACCCGTTCCGGCCGCGCACGAGGGCTCCGGCCCGGTGGTGTACGACGCGCACAACCTGCCGGTCGACGACAACGTCAACCCGTACACGTTCTCGGTCGACCTCAACGGCTCGTACTTCCTGCAGAAGGGCAAGATGATCGCCTACTACGGCGACATCACCTTCCAGGGCGTCGGCGCCGGCGTCATCGACCGCGTGCTCGGGCAGCACTTCAACTCGCCCATGCACGCGGCGGACTGGGTGGTCGCCCGGGGCCGCGGAAAGCTGCTTCTCGCCGACCGCGCCTTCGACCTCAACTCCTACGACCTGGACGACGGCAATCTGACCGTCCGCTCGGGCAACCTGCTCGCCTTCGACCCGGCGCTGCGGCTCAAGCAGTCGATCATCCCGGGTTTCCTGACGCTGATCGGCACCGGCAGGTTCGTCGCCGCCTCCAACGGCCCGGTGCACTTCGTCGACCCGCCGGTCCGGGTGGACCCGCAGGCCCTGGTCGGCTGGGCGGACTGCCCGGCGCCGTGCCACCACTACGACCACGAGTACCTGCACGGCGTGATCGGCGGCATCCGGCGGCTGACCGGACTGGGCGGGGCGTCCGGCGAGGAGCACCAGTTCGAGTTCATCGGCGCCGGCCAGGTGCTGCTGCAGTCCACCGAGGTCCTGATGGCCGAGCGCGCGGTGGGCCAGGTGGGCGCCGAGCCGGGCGTGCCGGGCGTGCCGCCCCAGCCGGGCACGGGCCACGGCGGGCAGGGCGGGGGCGGCCTCGACGTGCCCGGGCTCGGTAACCTGGGCGACCTCGGGCGGCGTTTCGGCCTGTAAATTCGTACAAGATTGAACTAAATCGAGTATGCTGAGCCCATGGATACGCACCCCACGGACACCGCGGACACCCCTCCGTCGCCGGCCGAGGAGGACACTCCCTGGCTGACCGCCAGGGAGCAGCGGATGTGGCGCGCCCATCTGGAGGTCGCCAAGCTGCTGGAATACCAGCTCAGCCGCGAACTCCAGCCGCACAGCCTGGCGATCAACGACTACGAGATCCTCGTCGTCCTCTCCGAGGCGCCCGAGCACCGGATGCGGATGACCGACCTGGCGACCGCCACCCTGCAGTCCAAGAGCCGGCTCTCGCACCAGATCACGCGGATGGAGAACGCCGGGCTGGTGCTCCGTCAGGAGTGCCCGGGCGACCGCCGCGGCCTCTACGCCCACCTCACCGAGCAGGGCTGGGAGACCATGCAGCGGGTCGCGCCCGACCACGTGCGCAGCGTCCGGGCGCACTTCATCGACCGCTTCACCCCGGAGCAACTGGACGCGATGTACGACGCGCTGGCGCCGATCGCCGAGCACCTGCGCGGCCTGCGAGGGCGCGCGTAGACACGGCGAAGGGCCGACCCCCGGGGGGGGTCGGCCCTTCACTGTCGTGCTCAGCCCCGGGTGAGCCCGGCCACCAGTTCGTCGGCGGCGCCGTACGGGTCCAGCTCGCCCGCCACCACGCGCTCGGCCAGCCCGGCCAGGTGCCGGTCCCCGTGCAGGTCGCCGATCCGCGCGCGCAGCTCGGCCAGCGCGATCGCCTCGATCTCGTCGGCGGCCCGGCGTCGGCGGCGCACCGCCAGCTCGCCGTGCTCCTCCAGCCAGGCGCGGTGCTTCTCGAGCGCCTCGACCACCTCGTCCACGCCCTCGCCGCGGGCCGCGACGGTCTTGACGATCGGCGGGCGCCAGTCCCCCGGCTCGCGGGCCTCGCCGAGGCCGAGCATGTGGTTCAGCTCCCGGGCGGTGGCGTCGGCGCCGTCCCGGTCGGCCTTGTTGACCACGAACAGGTCGCCGATCTCCAGGATCCCGGCCTTGGCGGCCTGGATGCCGTCGCCCATCCCGGGGGCGAGCAGCACCACGGTGGTGTCGGCCTGGGCGGCGATCTCCACCTCGGACTGGCCGACACCGACGGTCTCCACGAGGATCACGTCGCAGCCGGCCGCGTCCAGGACCCGCAGGGCCTGCGGCGCCGCCCAGGAGAGCCCGCCGAGGTGGCCGCGGGTGGCCATCGAACGGATGAACACCTCCGGGTCGGTGGCGTGGTCCTGCATCCGGACCCGGTCGCCGAGCAGGGCGCCGCCGGAGAACGGCGAGGACGGGTCGACGGCCAGCACCCCGACCCGCTTGCCCAGCCGCCGGTAGGCGGAGACCAGTGCCGAGGTGGAGGTGGACTTGCCGACCCCGGGCGAACCGGTGAGGCCGATCGTGTAGGCCTGCCCGGTGTACGGGGCGAGCGCGGCCATCACCTCGCGCAGCTCCGGGGCGGCGTTCTCGACCAGCGTGATCAGCCGGGCGACGGCGCGCGGACGGCCTTGCCGGGCCTGTTCGACCAGCGTGGCGACATCGATCATCGGGTGCTCCTAGCGCGGATGCCGACGGGGCTGCGGACCGGCTTGTGGCGGTCCGCAGCCCCGAAGAGTAGGTCAGCTGATCAGGCCTTCGGAACCCGCACGATCAGCGCGTCGCCCTGGCCGCCGCCGCCGCACAGCGCCGCCGCACCGACGCCGCCGCCGCGCCGCTGGAGCTCCAGCGCCAGGTGCAGCACCACGCGGGCGCCGGACATGCCGATCGGGTGGCCGAGCGCGATCGCGCCGCCGTTGACGTTGACGATGTCCGAGGAGACGCCCAGGTCCTTCATCGACTGGTACGCGACGGCCGCGAACGCCTCGTTGATCTCGATCAGGTCGAGGTCGGCGACGGTCAGGCCGTCCTTGGCCAGCGCGTGCTTGATCGCGTTGGACGGCTGGGACTGCAGCGAGTTGTCCGGGCCGGCCACGTTGCCGTGCGCGCCGATCTCGGCGATCCAGGTCAGGCCCAGCTCCTCGGCCTTGGCCTTGCTCATCACGACCACGGCGGCCGCGCCGTCGGAGATCTGCGAGGAGGTGCCGGCGGTGATCGTGCCGTCCTTGGCGAAGGCCGGGCGCAGCTTGGCCAGGCCCTCGACGGTGGTGTCCGCGCGGATGCCCTCGTCCTGACCGAACAGGACCGGCTCGCCCTTGCGCTGCGGGATCGCGACCGGGACGATCTCGGCGTCGAAGACGCCGTCGGCCTGGGCCTTGGCGGCGCGCTGGTGGGAGACGGCGGCGATCTCGTCCTGGACCTCGCGGGCGATGCCGAGGCGGGCGTTGTGCTTCTCGGTGGACTCGCCCATCGGGATGTTCTCGTAGGCGTCGGTGAGGCCGTCGTGCGCCATGGCGTCCAGCAGCTCGACGGCGCCGTACTTGTAGCCCTCGCGCGACTTCGGCAGCAGGTGCGGGGCGTTGGTCATCGACTCCTGGCCGCCGGCCACCACGATGTCGAACTCGCCGGCGCGGATCAGCTGGTCGGCCAGCGCGATGGCGTCCAGGCCGGAGAGGCAGACCTTGTTGACGGTCAGCGCCGGGACGTTCATCGGGATGCCGGCCCTGACGGCCGCCTGGCGGGCCGGGATCTGGCCGGCGCCGGCCTGGAGCACCTGGCCCATGATCACGTACTGGACCTGGTCCCCGGTGATCCCGGCCCGCTCCAGCGCGCCCTTGATGGCGAAGCCGCCGAGGTCGGCGCCGGAGAAGCCCTTGAGGGAGCCGAGCAGGCGGCCCATAGGGGTCCGCGCACCCGCAACGATCACGGAGGTGGTGTTGGTCATGGGACGGGCCCCTTCGCACGTCGTGGCCAGGTGAGGATGCCGCTCAATGTACTGACCTGTTACCCGCCCGTCACCGGACCTACGGTGTGATCGAGCGCACTGGCACCATCCAGTCAACACCGTGTCAACGCGGTCCGGGCCCACCCGGCCGTGTGAGCAGGCTCGCACGTCCGACGCTGGCGCCCTTCGAGCGGCATGCGCTGCACTGGTGCCACCTTCATTTCCCGAAGTTCCCCGACACCCGCAACCCGCCCACCGGAGGCCGCCGTGCTGACCCGTATCGACCACATCGGCATCGCCTGCCGAGACCTCGACAAGACGGTCGAGTTCTACCGCGCCACCTACGGCTTCGAGGTGTTCCACAGCGAGGTCAACGAGGAGCAGGGCGTCCGCGAGGCCATGCTCAAGATCAACGACACCGGGGACGGCGGCGCCTCCTACCTCCAGCTGCTGGAGCCCACCCGGCCCGACTCGACCGTCGCCAAGTGGCTGGAGAAGAACGGCGAGGGCGTGCACCACATCGCCTTCGGCACCGCCGACGTGGACGGCGACGCGGAGGCGATCCGGTCCAAGGGCGTCCGTGTCCTCTACGAGCAGCCGCGGATCGGCTCGATGGGCTCGCGGATCACCTTCCTGCACCCCAAGGACTGCGGTGGCGTGCTGACCGAGCTGGTCACCTCCGCCGAACCGGGCGCTCACGAGGAGCACTGAGGCCCCCGGGGGTGCCGCTCGCCCCGGGCGGCGCCCCATGACTCGTCAGTAACCTCGCCGGGCAACCCGGAAAACCCCCACGCGGCCATTCCCCCGCACTGCGCTCCCACTACAATGCCCAGGTGCGCGAAGACTCCGGGGCACGGAGGCGACGGGCACGGCCGATGACAGGCCTGTCCGCCCTCCGGCGGCGGCCCGTCGCAGGGGAGTCCACTACGCGGGCACGGCTGAACAGTCGCAAGACGGATCTGTCACCATTCTCCACAAGGCAAGAGTTCGCCCAGGAGTCCACCCGGACGGGGGAACGCGGCACCGCCGCGCTTCCGCGCCCAGGACTCCGACGACCGCGGCGGGCGGCCCCGGCTTGACGGGGGGCGTTCAGCGACTGCGGATGCAAGGACCAGTCGGACCGGAACCCGGACAACGGGAGCCCGGGACCGGCCGGGTCGAGGACGCGACCAGGAGATGGATGGGACCGCGGAGTGCGGGGCAACGACCGCTACGAGGTTGACGATCACCTCTCCCAGTTCGAGGCCGAGATGGGTCGGACTCGAAAGGAGCGGGACAAGGCAGTCGAACATGCCGAGGACCTCGCCTACCAGGTGGAGGTGCTCCGGGCGAAGCTGCACGAGTCCCGTCGCATGCTCGCCCAGCCGCGCGCCTTCGACGCCGTCTCCGGCCAGGCCGAGCAGATGCTCCGCACCGCCGAGATGCAGGCCCAGCAGCTGCGCGCCGACGCCGAACGCCAGCTGCGCGAATCCCAGGCCGCCACCCAGCGGATCATGGCCGAGGCCGCCGAGCGCACCGCCCGGCTGGAGGCAGAGCTGACCGCTCGCCGCCGCCAGCTGGAGGACGAGCTCGCCGAGCTGCGCCGCAGCGCCGAGCAGCACGTCAGCGGCTGGGCCGAACAGACCCGGGCCGGCAGCGAGCAGGAGGCCCAGCGGCTGCTCCAGGAGGCCCGCGCCGAGGCCGAGCGGATGGTCGCCGCCGCCCGCGCCGAGGCCGTCGCCCTCGCCGACCAGGCCCGCGCCCAGACCGCCGCCGACGTGGACGCCGCCCGCGGCGAGGCCCACGCCGCCGCCGAGGCCGCCCTCAAGAAGGCCCAGAACGACGCCGAGCGCCTGCTGCGCGCCGCGTCCGAACACGCCCAGCAGGCCGGCGCCCAGGCCGCCGCCGACGTGGACGCCGCCCGCGGCCAGGCCCAGCAGGAGCTCGCGCACGCCCACGCCGCCGCCGAGCAGCAGCTCGCCGTCGCGCACGCCGAGATCGGCCGGCTCAAGGAGCAGGCCGCCGCCGAGCAGGCCCGCGCCGAGCAGCAGCTCGCGCACGCGCAGGCCGAGATAGAGCGGCTGCGCGCCGAGGCGATCGCCGAGGCCGAGCGCACCCGCCGGGAGGCCGCCGAGCTGCGAGCCCAGGCCGAGCAGGCCGCCGAGCAGCTCCAGGCCGACGCCGAGGCCGCCGCCGAGCGCAAGGTCGCCGACGGCGAGGCCGCCAGCGAGCAGCGCTCGCAGACCGCCCGGGCCGAGGTCGCCCGGATGGTCGCCCAGGCCACCAAGGAGTCCGAGAAGATCCGCGCCGAGGCCGAGGCGATCCGCGCGGGTGCCGCCAACAAGCAGGCCGAGGCGGACGCCGCCAGGGCTGCCGCGGCCGAGGAGAGCGAGCGGCTGCGGGCCACCGCCGAGTCGGTCGCCGCCGAACTGCGGGCCGAGGCCGAGGCCGCGATCGCCGAGCTGCGCGCGCAGGCCGAGCGGGACCTCGCCGACCTGCGGGCGCAGGCCGAGGCCGAGGCCCAGCGGCTGCGCAGCGAGGCCGAGGAGGAGGGCCGGGCGGCCGGCGCCAAGGACGCCACCGTTCACCTCGCCAAGGCCGCCAAGACCGCCGAGGAGGTGCTCGGCCGGGCCAACCAGGACGCCGAGACCGCCCGCAAGGAGGCGGCAGCCGAGGCCGAGCGGATCCGTGCCGAGGCCGCCGCCGAGGCGCAGCGCCTGCGCGAGCAGGCCCAGGCCGCCGTCGAGCAGGCCCAGAACGCCGCCCTGGACGACGCCGCCGCGATCCGCGAGCAGATCGAGCGGATGCAGGACGAGGCGGCCCGGCTGCGCGCCGAGGCCGAGGAGCTGCGCGCCCAGGCCGCCGCCGAGGCCGACCGCGTCCGCGGCGAGGCCCGCCGCCAGGCCGTCGTGCAGATCGAGGAGTCGGCGAAGAACGCCGAGGAGCTGCTCACCAAGGCCAAGGCCGACGCGGACGAGCTGCGGGCCGGCGCCGCCGGGGAGATCGAGCGGCTGCGCGAGCAGGCCCAGGAGCAGGCCGCCGAGACCCAGGGCCGGGCCGAGCAGACCCTGGACCGGGCCCGCACCGAGGCCCGGAAGATCGTCTCCGCCGCCGAGCAGCAGGGCCAGGACGCCCTCGCCGGCGCCAGGGCCGCGGCCGCCGAGAACCGCGCCGCCGCCGAACGCGAGACCGCCGAACTCCGGCGCGAAGCAGCCGAGTTCGACCAGCGGGTGCGAGCCGAGGCGGGCGCCGCCGCGGACGCCCTGCAGGCCGACGTCCAGGCCGAGGCGAGCGCCGTCCGTGACGCCGCCGTGGCCGAGGCCGAGCGCGTGCGCACCGAGGCCGACACCGAGGCCGCGCGCACCCGGGGCGAGGCCGAGGCTGCCGCCGCCGCGCTGCGCGAGGAGAGCCTGCGCGAGCGCGAGGCTGCCGCCGCCGGGCTGCTGCGTGAGCGCGAGGAGACCGCCGAGCAGCTGGCCGCCGCCCGGACCGCCCGCGAGCAGGCCGAGCAGGCCGCTGCCGAGCTCACCAAGCGCACCGCCGCCGAGACGGCCGCCGCCCGCGAGGCCGCCGAGGCGTACGCCGACCGCGTCCGCACCGAAGCCGAGCAGACCGCCACCGACCTCGCCGAACGCACCGCCACCGAGACCGCCGCCGTGCGCGCGCAGGCCGAGCAGGCTGCCGCCGAACTCACCGAGCGCACCGCCGCCGAGACGGCCGCCGCCCGCGAGGCCGCCGAGGCGTACGCCGACCGCGTCCGCACCGAAGCCGAGCAGACCGCCACCGACCTCGCCGAACGCACCGCCACCGAAACGGCGGCCCTGCGCACCGAGGCCGAGGAGCTGCTGGAGTCCGCCCGGACCACCGCCGAGCAGCAGCAGGCCGAGGCCGCCCGGGCTGCCGAGGAGGTGCGCGAGAAGGCCGCCGCCGAGCTGGCGCTGGCGAACGAGCAGGCCGAGACGGTCCGCGCCGAGGCCGGCCGCGAGCTGTCCGAGGCCCGCGCCACCGCCGACACCATCCGCGCCGAGGCCACCGCCGTCCTGGAGCAGGCCCGGACCGACGGCGAGGAGCTGGTCGCCGCGGCCAGGGCCGAGGGCGCCGTCCTGGTCGAGACCGCCGAGGACGAGGCCGCCGAGGTCCGCCAGTCGGTGGCCGGTATGCACGAGGCCGCCTCCCAGCAGATCGCCGAGCTGAAGGCCGCCGCCGAGCGCGAGGCCGCCGAGGTCCGCGAGCAGGCCGAGCAGGCCGCCGCCGACCTGCGCGCCGAAGCCGAGCGGGAGACCACCGAGCAGCGCGAACTCGCCGACCGCGAGACCGCCGACCTGCGTGCCCGCACCGCCGCCGAGACGGCCGCCCTGCGCGAGCAGACCGAGCTGGAACTGGCCGCCGAGCGCGAGGCCGCCGAAGCCGAACTCGGCCGGGAGCGCGCCGAGGCCCAGGCCTACGACGAGCAGCTGCGCGCCGAGGCCGACGCCGAGCTGCGCACCGCCCGGGAGGCCGCCGACCAGCTGCGCACCGACGCCGAGGCGCAGGCGGCCCGGACGGTCGCCGACGCCGAGGAGCGGTCCGCCGCCCTGGTCGCCGACGCCGAGGAGCTCGCCGCCACGCTGCGCTCCGAGGCCGAGGAGTACGCGCTCGCCACCCGCACCCTCGCGGACGAGTACGACGCCGCCACCCGCTCCCGCGCCGACGCCTACGACGCGGAGATCCGGGAGGCCGCCGAGCAGTTCGACAAGGCCACCCGCGAGCAGGCCAAGTCCGTCCTGGAGAAGGCCTTCGCCGACGCCGAGTCGCTCGGCGAAGACGCCCAGACCACCGCGCTGGCCACCACCGCCGCCGCCGAGGAGCAGGCGGACGCGATGGTCGCCGCCGCCCGCAAGGAGGCCGACCGGCTGGTCGCCGCCGGCGAGGCGGCCGCCTCGGGCGAGGTGGAGAAGGGCCGCGCCGACGCCGACGCGCTGCTCGCCGAGGCCCGCCGGGACGCCACCGCGATCCGCGAGCGCGCCGAGGAGCTGCGCGAGCGCACCGACGCCGAGGTGGAGGCGCTGCACGAGCGGGCCCGCAAGGAGAACGCGGCGGCCATGAAGTCGGCCGGCGAGCGCGTGGACGCGCTGGTGACGGCCGCTCAGGAGCAGCTCACCGAGGCCGAGGAGCAGGCGGTCGCCACCGTCGCCGAGGCCGAGGAGCGGGCGGCGGCCCTGGTCGCCGCCGCCGAGGAGCGGGCCAACGAGCTGACGTCGGAGGCGTCCGCCGAGGCCAGCAAGGTCCGGCTCTCCGCCGTCCGCAAGGCCGAGGGCCTGCTGAAGGAGGCGGAGACCAAGCTCGCCACGTCGACCGACCGCGCCGAGGCGCTCATCGAGAAGGCCGAGGCGAAGCTGCAGTCGTCGCAGGACGAGGCGGAGGAGCGGCTGGAGAACGCCTCCGCCGAGGCGGAGAAGCGGCTGCAGGCCGCCGACCGCACGGCGCAGGAGAAGGTCGAGGCCGCCAAGGCGGAGGCCGAGCGGCTGCTCGACGAGGCGCGCACCGAGGCGGAGCGGGTCACCACCGAGGGCCGGCGCGAGCTCGACGAACTGGTGCGCCGTCGCAAGGACATCAACACCGAGATCTCCAGGGTCCAGGACGTGCTGTCCGCACTGGAGGCGTTCGAGGCGCCGTCACCGGTCGCACAGGCTAACGGGGGAAAGAGCAAGAAGGACGGGGGTGCCAAGGCCGGTGCCGGAGTTGGCGCCCCCCGATCGGGCGGCAATCGTTCCAAGAGCGCACCACCCGATTGAGCGGACATTGTCCGCGAGACATCGGCATTTCGCCGTCGACACTCCGGTACCGTGTCAGGATTCCCTCAACCACCTCAGCGGTTTGACGACAGGAAGCCCAGAACCCCATGAGCGACAGTCACTCCCCTCACGGCTTCGACCTGGTGCGCCGTGGGTACGAGCGCGCCCAGGTCGACGAGCGGATCACCAAGCTGGTGGCCGACCGTGACAGTGCCTTGACCCGGATCAGTGCGCTGGAGAAGCGCATCGAGGAGCTCCACCTGGAAACCCAGACCGCCCAGGCGGCGGTCACCGAGGCGGAGCCCTCGTACGCCGGTCTCGGCGCCCGGGTCGAGAAGATCCTGCGCCTCGCCGAGGAGGAGGCCAAGGACCTGCGCGACGAGGCGCACCGCGCCGCCGAGCAGCACCGCGAGCTGGCCGAGGCCGCCGCGCAGCAGATCCGCACCGAGGCCGAGAACTACGCCAAGGACCGCAAGGCCAAGGCGGAGGACGAGGGCATGCGGATCGTCGACAAGGCGAAGAGCGACAGCGCCCAGCTGCGCGCCGAGGCCAACAAGGACGCCCAGAACAAGCGCGAGGAGGCGGACGCCCTCTTCGAGGACACCCGCACCAAGGCCGCCCAGGCCGCGCTGGAGTTCGAGACCAACCTGGCCAAGCGCCGCGAGCAGTCCGAGCGCGACCTGGCGGCCCGTCAGGCCAAGGCGGAGAAGCGCCTCGCCGAGATCGAGCACCGGGCCGAGCAGCTGCGCCTGGAGGCCGAGAAGCTGCGCACCGACGCCGAGCGCCGCGCCCGCCAGACCGTCGAGACGGCCCAGCGCCAGTCCGAGGACATCGTGGCGGACGCCAACGCCAAGGCGGACCGCATCCGCAGCGAATCCGAGCGCGAGCTGGCGGCGCTGACCAACCGCCGCGACAGCATCAACGCCCAGCTGACCAACGTCCGCGAGATGCTGGCGACGCTGACCGGCGCGGCCGTGGCCGCCGCCTCGCTGCCGAACGACGACACCATGGGCGTGCCCGCCCAGCAGTCGCGCTGACGCCGCCTCACGTCAGGCCCTCACCCGACCGGGTGAGGGCCTGACGCGTTTCACCCCTCATCATCTCGGATGGATCCGTATCACCTCGGGTACGCCCCGTCGGGCCGCTGGTACCCGCTGCTGAGCTGGTTGCCCTCGTCGTCCGAGACCGTGCCGAACCACGAGGTGCACCAGACGGAGACGGAATCCGGCCAGTACTGCACCTCGAACGGGTGGCCGGACCCGTGGTCGCCGTAGGAGGTGACGATGAAGGTCTCCCCCGGGCGCATCCAGTAGTCCTCGCCGAGCGGTTCCAGGGTCAGTTCGAGCAGCCCCTCGCCGCGGTTGGTCACGGGCATCCGGCCGGTCACCTCCAGGGCGGAGAAGTCCCAGCCGGCCGCGTCGTCCGTCATCCGGCCGCCACCCGGGCGAGCAGCTTGCGGACGGCGGTGTCGAACGCCTCCGGCGCCTCCAGGGCACTCAGGTGTCCCACGCCGGGGATGACGGTCAGTTCGGCGTCCGGTCGCAGCCGGGCCATCAGCTCGGCCTCCTCGACGGCGACCAGGGCGTCCTCGGCGCCCGCGACGATCGCCACCGGCACCCGCAGCCCGGCCAGTACGTCCTGCGCGTCCGGCCGGGCCGCCATGGCCCGCTGCGCCCAGGCGACGGCGGCCGGCGGCGCCGCGGCGACCAGCGCCTGCACCCGCTCCACCAGGTGCTGCGAGTCCGGCCCGAGCTGGCCGGCCGCCACCTGCTCGTCGAGCAGCAGCTGGACGCTGTTCCGGGCGAGGACCGCGGCGGCGATCCGTTCCCGGTTGGTGCGGACGGCGTCGGTGTCGGCGGTGGCCCGGGTGTTGGCCAGCAGCAGGCCGGCCAGCCGGTCCGGGTGGCGGCGGGCGAGGGCCAGCGCCACGTAACCGCCCATGGAGATCCCGCCGACCACCGCGCGCTCGATCCCGGCCGCGTCCAGCAGCAGAGCGAGGTCGTCGGCGACCAGGTCCAGGGAGGGCTCGTCGGTGCCCAGCGCGGTGCCGCCGAAGCCCCGCTGGTCGGGGGCGAGCACCCGGGCCTCGTCCCCGGTCCGGCCGGGCAGCGCGTCCAGTTGGGCGGACCACATCGCGGCGTTCAGCGGGAAGGCGTGCAACAGCAGTAGGGGCGTTCCGGTGCCGCTCTCGCGCACCGACAATGCTGAGGGGGACTGGGTCATGGGCCCACCGTATTCCGGCGCGCCCGGCGGGCCCACTCGGCGGGCCCCGATATCCGCTTTGTCCTAGCCTGACAGCGAGTAAGGGAGCGCGAATGATCGAGTTGCACGACCTGACCAAACGCTACGGCAAGACGCTCGCGGTGGACCGGCTCAGCTTCCGTGTCCCCCAAGGGGTCGTCACCGGCTTCCTCGGCCCCAACGGCGCGGGCAAGTCCACCACGATGCGCATGATCCTCGACCTCGACCGCCCGACCGGTGGCCGGGTCACCATCGACGGCAAGAGATACGGGCAGCTCAGCGAGCCGCTCAAGTACATCGGCGCCCTGCTGGAGGCCAAGGCCGTCCACCCCGGCCGCACCGCCCGCGACCACCTGCTGTGGCTCGCCCAGAGCAACCGCATCCCCGAGCGCCGGGTCGACGAGGTGCTCGCCCTGGTCGGCCTCACCCCGGTCGCCCGCAAGCGGGCCCGCGGCTTCTCGCTCGGCATGGGCCAGCGCCTGGGCATCGCCTCGGCGCTGCTCGGCGACCCGGAGATCGTCATGTTCGACGAGCCGGTCAACGGTCTGGACCCGGAGGGCATCCTCTGGATCCGCACCCTCATGAAGCGGCTCGCCACCGAGGGCCGCACCGTCTTCGTCTCCTCGCACCTGATGAGCGAGATGGCCGTCACCGCCGACCACCTGGTCGTCATCGGCCGCGGCCGGCTGCTCGCCGACATGCCGATGCCCGAGTTCATCAGGCGCAACGCCCGCTCCGCGGTGCGGCTTCGCACCCCGCAGCCCGAGCGCCTGCTCGACGTCCTGGCCGGCGCCGGGATCCGCCACGAGGCCGGGCCGGGCGGCTCCTACGAGGTGGTCGACGGCGACCTCGCCGAACTCGGCGAACTGGCCGCCGCCCACAACCTCGTGCTGCACGAACTCAGCCCCCAGCAGGCCTCGTTGGAGGAGGCGTTCATGCAGATGACTGCCGACTCGGTGGAGTACCACGCCGGGGCCGGGCCGGGCCGGGACGCGGCCGGCGCCCCCGGCCCCTGGGGGGCCGACTGGAAGGCGGGCGGCGCCCGCCGGCCCGCGGCGGCACAGCAGCAGGAGGAGAACTGAGATGGCGTCCTTCCCGGCGATCCTGCGCTCCGAGTGGACGAAGATCCGCAGCGTCCGCTCGACGATCTGGACGCTGGCCCTGACCTTCGTCGTCACGGTCGGCCTCGGCGCGCTGCTGTCCCTGCTCACCAACAACAACTTCACCGAGTTCCGGCGGGGCGAGCGGACCCCGTTCGACGCCACCGGCACCGCCTTCGCCGGCATCCGGCTCGGCGAGCTCGCGATCATCGTCTTCGGCGTGCTGGCGATCGGCAACGAGTACAGCAGCGGGCTGATCCGGGCCAGCCTGGCCGCCGTCCCGCAGCGCGGCACCCTCCTGACCGGCAAGGCCGTCGTGCTCGGCGCCCTGGCCCTCGCGGCCTCCGTGGTCACCGCGTTCACCACGTTCTTCGTCGGCCAGGCGATGCTCGGCTCGCACCGCACCGACATCGGCGAACCGCACGTGCTGCGCGCGGTGTTCGGCGCGGCGCTGTACCTGACGATGCTCTGCCTGTTCTCGGCCGGCGTCACCGCGATGCTGCGCAACCAGACGCTGGCCCTGGGCGTGCTGGTGCCGTTCTTCTTCCTGCTCTCGCCGATCCTCTCGGTGGTGCCGAAGGTCAAGACGCTGGCCCACTACTTCCCGGACTACGCGGGCTCGCGAATGCTGCTCGTGTACGAGGAGCCGAGCCAGCCGTACGGCCCGTGGCCCGGCTTCGCGATCTGCCTCACCTGGACCCTGGCCGCCCTGGTCGGCGGCGCGCTGGTGCTCAAGAACCGTGACGCGTAGGGGCGTTGGCCCCCGGTCCGGGCCTCGGTAGCGCGGACCTCAGTAACGCGGAGCGCCGCGGCCTCGCAGGACGTTGGAGGCCCGGCGCTCCCGCGCTCCCCAGCACGCGCGGTGCCAGTGCCGCCGGTCGTCCACCCCCGCGCCGTGCATCGGCCAGGCCACCACGTGGCCGACCCCGGGCGGGATCTCCTGGTCGCAGCCCGGGCACCGGTAGTACCGCCCGGCCGTCCCGGCGACCGTCTGGACCACCCAGTCGTCGCCCTGGTAGCTCTCGGTGCGGCGCAGCGAACCGCCCAGCGGGGCGGCCGGTTCGGCCTCGCGGTCGGCGGCGCTCTTGATCCGGTTGCGGCGGGGCGACACGGCGGACTACCTCTCTCCGGGCGGCTCGGGACCGCTCCAGCCTACGGCCGGGCGCCACCCTCGGGCCCGCCTCCGCCCCGAGGACGGGCCCCGACGGCACTATCACGACATCGGGGAGCAATTCGGCGTTTCCGCCGAGATCCACCCGATCTCTCCGGAAATTCGTGGTTCGGCGTGCCATTGGCACATGACATCCGATACCCACAAGGGGAACAGGCGGGGCCCGCGAACCCTGCGCGCACCCGAGGAGGCCCCAGGATGACCAAGACCAGCACCCGCGCCGAGACCCGCCGGCCCGTCGGCGTCCGGCCGCCCGCTCCGGGCCCGGCGCCCGGCACGCCACTGACCGCGCCTCAGCGAGCTGCCGTGGTCCCGGCCGGCACGGCACCGGTGCGGGTCGGCGCCTTCCTGCTCTCCGCGCAGTTCCCCGGGCAGAGCCACGGCGAGGCGCTGGACCGTACGGTGCGGGCCGCCGTCGAGGCCGAGCGGGCCGGGCTGGACGCCGTCTGGCTGGCCGAGCACCACTTCGTCCCGTACGGGGTCTGCCCGAACGCGGCCACGCTCGCGGCGCTGCTCCTCGGCCGGACCCGCCGGATCGGCGTCGGCACCGCGGTCAGCGTGCTCTCCACCAACCACCCGGTGGCGCTCGGCGAGCAGGCCGCGCTGCTGCACCTCACCTCCGGCGGGCGCTTCACGCTCGGGGTGGGCCGCGGCGGCCCCTGGATCGACCTGGACGTGTTCGGCAGCGGCGTGGACGCCTTCGAGAACGGCTTCCCGGAACGGCTGGACCTGCTGCTGCGCTGGCTGCGCGGCACCCGCGTCGGCGCGGACGGGCCACAGTTCAGCTTCCCCGAGGTGGCCGTGGTCCCCCAGGCCACCGAGCCGGCCCGCCGGCCCGAGCTGGCCGCCTGGCTGGGCCTGGGCGAGAAGAGCGGGCTGCCGCGGTTCCCGCGTCAGCGCCAGGACGTCGACGGCCTCGGGGAGGAACCGGTTTCCGGCGGCCGCCCGTCGGCGGGCCCGCCGGTGGTCGTCGCGTGCACCTCGCCGGGCGGGGTCAGGCTCGCCGCCGAACGCGGCCTGCCGATGCTGCTCGGCATGCACTCGGGCGACGACGACAAGGCGCACATGCTGGAGCTGTACCGGAGCGCCTGGCTGGCCGCCGGGCGCAGCGAGGAGCAGCTCCACCGGGTCTCGGGGCAGCACGTCGCGGCCGGCGTGGCCCAGGTCGACGACCGCACCTCGGCGGCCCGCGCCACCCTGCTGCGGGCGATGCCCGACTGGTTCGAGTACGGGCTCGGCGCGCACCGGACGGTGGACGGCCGGGCGCGTTCGATGCGCGACCCGCGTCAGTACACCGAACTCCTCTGCGACCTGCACGCGGTGGGCACGCCCCGGGCATGCGCCGACCGGCTGCTGGCCACCGCCGAACGGACCGGCATCCGCCGCTTCGCGCTGCTCGCCGAGGGCAGCGGCAACCGCGAAGCGACCCTGCACAACATCGCCCGGCTCGGCTCCGAGGTGCTCCCGCAGCTGAGCTGATCGTGCCCGGGCCGCCCCTCCCCCCGCACCGGGAGATGGACGGCTCGGCGACGGTCCGGGCCCGCCGGTCAGCAGTCCCGGAACTCCGGGGACTGGTTGAGCAGCTGCGCCCGGACGGAGGTGAAGCGCTCGTACCGCGCCTCGTTCTTGTCGGACGGCAGGAACACCGCCACCCGGTGGCAGTTCTGGAACGCCAGCCGGACGCCGAAGTGCCGCTGCAGGGCACCCCGGATCGCGTCGCTGGCCAGCGCGCGCAGGAGCTGGCCGCGGGCCTGCTCGCTGGGCGGGGGTACCTGGTTGTCGGCGAAGTCGGTGCCGTCGACCTTGGTCTGTGCGACCAGGGAGCTGATCAGCTCCCAGGCGTACGGCAGGGAGACGCGGACGCAGTCGACGAATTCCCGCTCGTCGACCTCGCCCCGCTCGGCCTTCTCGAGCAGGGCCGGTGAGACGTCGAGCGACATGGATTCTCCTCTCGCGGTCCACCCGCGCGGCGCCCGGGTGGTCATGCGTAGTCCAAGCTCAGAATGAGGGTGGGTGAAAATCGCGCGTGATGTCCGGAACACCGGTGTGCGGCTGTTTCCGGCACCGTACGGAGGCGGGAGCGCCACCGGACGTGACGTCGTGGGCACTCACCGCTCGGAACAGCGTGGCAGCCGACGGCGGGCCAGGCAGGTCATTCCTCTGGATTGCTCCGGGAATACGCCTGTTCGCAACAGATTGGCCTGATCCCGTCGGATCGTTCACCTGAAGTCTCCGTCCCCGTTGACAGCTCCCCCCGCAAGCATGCAGTCACACACCGTAGCGACCCATGGGCATGACCGCCAGAGCGCACATCGCGGTCACGAAATCGCCGAACCTCCATGTTCGCGGGGTTCGCGGTTTCTTCACCCGATCGTCGCGGAATCGCATCAACTGGCCCCGGTGGGCTAGCGTGGTCGACCGTGCGTCTCGTAATTGCCCGCTGCTCAGTCGACTATGCCGGTCGGCTCTCCGCCCATCTGCCCTCCGCCACCAGGCTCATCCTGGTCAAGGCCGACGGCAGCGTCAGCATCCACGCCGACGACCGCGCCTACAAGCCGCTCAACTGGATGTCCCCGCCGTGCGCCCTCAAGGAGGCCGACGGGGTCTGGACGGTGGAGAACAAGGCCGGCGAGAAGCTCATCATCACACTGGAGGAGGTGCTGCACGACTCCTCCCACGAGCTCGGGGTGGACCCGGGCCTGATCAAGGACGGCGTCGAGGCGCACCTCCAGGAGCTCCTGGCGGACCGGATGGAGGTGCTCGGCGCCGGCTGGTCGCTGATCCGCCGCGAGTACCCGACCGCGATCGGCCCTGTCGACATCCTGTGCCGCGACTCGGACGGCGCCACGGTCGCCGTCGAGATCAAGCGGCGCGGCGAGATCGACGGCGTCGAGCAGCTCACCCGCTACCTCGAACTCCTCAACCGGGACCCGCTGTTGGCCCCGGTGAAGGGCGTCTTCGCCGCGCAGGAGATCAAGCCCCAGGCCCGCGTGCTGGCCACCGACCGGGGCATCGGCTGCGTGGTGCTGGACTACGACGAGCTGCGCGGCATCGACGACGACAAGCTGAAGCTGTTCTGACGGCTCACGGACCGGGCGGCTTGGCCGTTCCCGAGGACGACGACGTCGCAGTGGCGGACGGCGTCGCGGTGGCGGTGGCAGTCGCCGACGCCGACTGCGTCGGGGTACCACTCGGCCCCGGCCGGGTCGGCTGCGGCGGCTGCGGCTGCTGGGGCCCCGGCTGCGGGGCCGGCGGCTGCGGCTGGCCCGGCGCGGGCTGCGGCGGCTGCGGCTCCTGCGGGGCGTCCGACTCGGTCGCGCCGGGCGAGCGGCTCGGCTTCCTCGTCGCCGACGCCGACGCCGACGCGGACGGCGAGTGCGTCGCACTGCCGCTCGCCGAGGGCGCCGGGCTGGTCCCGTCCGCCGTCGGGCTGCTGCCGGGTGCGTCCGCGCCGCCCGTGGCCGTCGAGGACGCGCCGGGGTGCGGCAGCGGGAGCTGGCCGTTCGGGACGGTTCCGCCGTTGTCGAGCTGACCGTGCGGGTCGTTGGCCTTGTGCTCCCCGGGCCCGGTGACGCTCATCGCCACCGCCGAGCCGAGCACCCCGAGCGTGAGCACGACCGTGGAGGCGAGGAGCACCCGGCGCCGCTTCCCGGTCCCGGACCGCAGGCTCGACGGCACCTTGGCGGCGATCTTGCGGATGACCGGCCCGCGGGCGGCCGACGAGGCGGCCGCGGCGCCCGGCAGTTGGCGGCCGTCCGCGCGCAGCAGGTCGAGCATCCGGCGCGCGGACGCGACCCCGCGCTGCTCGCCGACGGTGGCCCGCAGGGTGAGCGCGGTCTCCAGTTCGGCGATCGCCCGGGACGGCTCCCGGACGCAGATCGCGTAGACGCCCAGCTCGTGGTGGAACCAGGCCTCGTCGGCCTTGGCACCGGTCCGCCGGGCGGCCTCCAGCCCGAGCTGCAGCGCCCGCTCCCAGGCCGCCCAGCGCAGCGACAGCGCCAGCGCCGGCGCGGCGGCCCGGGCCAGCCGGACGACCGCCTCGTGCCGGCCGGCGGTGCGGTCGGCCAGCAGGACGCCGATCACCACCTCCGCCTCGGCCGCGATCTGCGGCAGCGACACCGAGCTGTGCGCCACCCACCAGGCGAAGTGCTGCGCGGCGCCGTCGATGCAGTCGCGGGCCGGCCAGTGCGGGGCGAGGAGTTCGAGCGCGCCGGCGGTGAGCCGGTGGTGGCCGCCGATGGACACCGCGAGCCCGGCGTCGGCGAGTTCGGCGAGCGCGCTCTCGCCCTGGCCGACGTCGATCAGGGCGGGCAGGTGCGGCGCGGTCGGGCACTCGCCGCCGAGCGCCACGGCGAGCCGCAGCACGGCCTGCGCGGGCTCGCTCAGCCCCTCGGCGAGCCGGACCGCGGGCGAGGCCGTCTCGGCGACGGACGGCAGCGGGACGGTCCGGCGCAGCGCGTTCTCCCGGACGGCCGGGTCGGGGTCCTGGACCGGCTCCTTGACGGCGCCGAAGACGTCCCGCCGGTCCTCCTCGGCGGCGACCAGCGCGTCCACCGCGACGTCCCGCTGGCGCAGCAGCGCGGCGGCCTGGACGAAGCGCAGCGGGAGGCCCTCGGACTCGAACCAGAGGTCGACCGCCCAGGCCTTCTCGGCGGCGTCCAGGGGCCGCCCGGCCAGCCGGGCGGCGAGCGCGAGGCAGGCGCCGCGGGAGAGCCCGCCGACCGCGTGGTCCTGGAGCCGGGAGCCGTCGGGCAGCGCCGGGCTGCCGGGCGCGACGGAGATCAGGAAGGCGCAGCCGGGCGCGGCGGCGAGCAGCTCCTCCAGTTCGGCGCCGGCCGGCTCGGCACCGTCGATGACGACGATCGCGGCGACCTCGGCGAGGTGCGCGGCCAGCCGGCCCGGGTCGGGGCGGTAGCCGGGGGCGTGGTGGGTGGCCGCGAAGAGCTCCTGGAGCAGGTCGGCGGCGGTGCGGTGGTGGCCGCAGAGCTGGACGACGCCGCCGGGGGCGAGGTCGGCGGCGGCCTCGGCGACGGCCGACAGCAGGGCGCTGCGGCCGGAGCCTGCCGGGCCGACCAGGCGTATCGAGCGGCGTTCGGTGAGCAGGCCGAGGAGTTCGGCGATGTCGGCCTCGCGGTCGAGCAGCGGCAGGTCGGCGGGCCCGGCGCCGAGGGCGAGCGGTCCGACCGCCCGTTCGACGCCGCCGACCGGTCCGCGGGCGGGCTCGCTGCGCTCGATCCGGCGCGGGCGGGGGCGCCACTCCTCGGGGCAGGGGCGGGCCTCGGAGCCGTCCGGGGCGCCGACGCCGACCAGCAGGCCGCCGCAGACCAGCTCGCCCCCGCGGGTGCGGACGGCCTCCTGCCGGAAGTCACCGGATGGCTGTGCCACGTTCTGCTCCGCATCGTGCTCGGCCGCCGGCGCCCCGCGCCGGCCGGCTGACGTCTCGGTCGCGGCCGCGTGCGGGTTGGGGCACCTCCCGGCTGAAGGCTGGGGGAGGCTGAGCCCGCCTCCGGCGGCCGTGTTCTGACGGGAGACTCTCGCACATCCGGCCCCGCGTGTGCAGCGGGGTCCCGTGTGAAGGTCAGAGGATGAAGCCGTGTGCCTCGGCGACGCCGCCGTCGACGGCGAGGATGCGGTGCAGCTTGGTGGCCACCAGCAGGCGCTGGAGCTGGGCCGGGACCGAGCGCAGCACCAGCCGGCGGCCGATCCGGCCGGCCCGGCGGTGGGTGCCCATGATCACGCCGAGGCCGGTGGCGTCCCAGAACTCCAGCCGGGCGAGGTCGAGCACGAGGTCGCCGAGGCCGGTGTCGACGGCCTGGTGCAGCCGGGCCCGCGCGTCGGCGGCGGTGCGCACGTCGAGGCGGCCCTCGATGGCCAGCGCCGTGTGGTCGCCGGTGATGCGCATGCTCTCCTCCTTCGCCTCGCCGACTGGTTCGGGGTGTCGTTCCGCCCCGGGCCGTGCCGGGTTCGGGGGTGGCGGGGGTGTCGTCCGGGCGGGCCGTGGCCCCGCGCCCGGATCCAGCCGGAATGCCGGGTTCCCCCTCATCTGACAGCGAACCAGTACCGCGGGTTGCCGGTTCCGGTCAGATCTGAAGCAACTTCACTCGTCCGAGGGAATATACGCAGGAACTCTCCACACCTACGCTCGATTACCGCCCAAATCACCCGTCGGCGGCACCCGGCGTGAGGAAACTCACCCGCCCTCGGAGGGACGGGCCGTACGATGCTCCGATCGCACGGCCCGTCCGGTCCTTCGGCTCCGTCGGCTCATTCGCCCCGGCAGGGGGTCACTTGCCCTCGTACGGGTAGAAGCCGCGGCCGCTCTTGCGGCCGAGGTCGCCGGCGGTGACCATGCGGGCCATGATCTCCGGGGCGGCGAACTTCTCGTCCTGGGTCTCGGCGTAGATGTTGCGGGCGGCGTGCAGCAGGATGTCCACGCCGGTCAGGTCGGCGGTCTCCAGCGGGCCCATCGGGTGGCCGAAGCCGAGCCGGCAGGCGGTGTCGATGTCCTCGGCGGTGGCGACGCCCGACTCGTACAGCTTGGCGGCCTCGACGACCAGCGCGGTGATCAGGCGGGTGGTGACGAAGCCGGCGACGTCGCGGTTGACCACCACGACCTCCTTGCCGACGCCCTCGGCGAAGGCGCGGGCGGCGGCCAGCGTCTCGTCGCTGGTCTTGTAGCCGCGGACCAGCTCGACCAGCTTCATCAGCGGCACCGGCGAGAAGAAGTGCACGCCGACGACCGACTCCGGGCGCTGGGTGGCGGCGGCGATCCGGGTGATCGGGATGGCGGAGGTGTTGGAGGCGAGCACCGCGCCGTCCTTGGCGAGCTTGTCGAGCTCCCGGAAGACGCCCTCCTTGACCTCCAGCTTCTCGAACACGGCCTCGACCACGATGTCGGCCTCGGAGACGGCGCCCAGGTCGGTGGTGGTGGTGATCCGGCCGAGCGCGGCCTCGGCGTCCTCGGCGCTCATCCTGCCCTTGGCGACGAACTTCTCGTACGAGGCACGGATGCCCGCGAGGCCGCGCTGCAGCGCCTCCTCGGTGACGTCCCGCAGCACCACCGGGTGGCCCGCCTGCGCGGACACCTGGGCGATGCCGGCGCCCATCAGGCCGGCACCGATCACGGCGATCTGCTTGCTGGACGCATTGCTCATGGCTGGGTCTCCCGATGCCGTCGCCGCCCTGCGGGCGGGCCCTGAAGGCGGCTCAGGGCAGGGGTCTCCGCCACAGCGAGCCGCGTCGCTCAATTGTCCCGCCTCGCTGGCGCTCGGCGGTCGCTTTCGCGAAGCGCGCCACCATGTCGGTTCACTCGCTCCGCTCGCTCTCGGCGGGACTCTAGTGCCCAATCCTCCCTGGCAGTAGCAATCGAGAGTGTGATCTGCAACCGACCTGGTCAGACGATCAGACCGTCATCCCGAGGTCCTGCGCCAGGATCGCCGCCTGCACCCGGCTGCGCAGCCGCAGCTTCGCCAGGATCCGGCTGACGTGCGTCTTGGTCGTCGCCTCCGCCATCTCCAGCCGGGCCGCGATCTCCCCGTTCGACAGCCCGCCCCCGAGGCAGGCGAGCACCTCCCGCTCGCGCGGGGTGAGCCCGGCCACCGCCTCGCGGGTGTCCGGCCCGACCGCCCGGTCCGGCCGGGCGAAGGTGCCGATCAGCCGCCTGGTCACCGAGGGCGCCAGCATGCCGTCCCCGCGCGCCACCGTCCGGATGCCCTCGACCAGGGTGTCCGCCTCCAGGTCCTTGAGCAGGAACCCGGCCGCGCCCGCCCGCAGCGCGCCGTAGACGTACTCGTCCAGGTCGAAGGTGGTCAGGACGAGCACCTGGGCGGCTCCGGCGGCCACCACCTCGCGGGTCGCCGAGACGCCGTCCAGCCGCGGCATCTGCACGTCCATCAGCACGACGTCCGGCCGCAGCTCCAGCGCCAGGCGGACGGCCTCCTCGCCGTCGGCGGCCTGCCCGACCACCTCGACGTCCGGCTCGGCCCGCAGGATCATCACCAGCGCCGCCCGCACCGCCGCCTGGTCCTCGGCCACCAGCACCCGGATCGTCATGCCCGCCCCTCGCTCTTCTGTGCGTGCGGCAGCACCGCGCGCACGCTCCAGCTCCCGTCCCGCGGCCCGGCCTCGAAGCTGCCGCCGAGCAGCCCGGCCCTTTCCGCCATGCCCACCAGTCCGGCCCGCGCGCCGGGCAGTTCACGGCCCGCCCCCGCGCGGTACGGGCTGTCGACGGCGATCCGCAGTTCGGCGGGCCGGAAGTCCAGCCGCAGCGTCACCAGCCCTGGCCCGGAGTGCTTGAGCGCGTTGGTCAGCGACTCCTGCACGATCCGGTAGGCGGCCAGCCCGACCGGCACCGGCACCTCGCCGCGCTCGCCCTGCTCGGTGAGGTCGAAGGCCAGTCCGACGTCCCGGCCGGCCGCCCGTGCCTTGGTCAGCAGGGCGTCCACCGCGGCCAGGTCGGGCGCCGCGTAGGACTCGTCGGCCTCTCCCCCGCCGCTGTCCCGCAGCAGTCCGATCATGCGACGCATTTCGGCCAAACCCTGGACGCTGTTCTCCCGGATCACCGCCAGTGCCTCCACCAGCGGGTCGTCCTCGGCCCGCCGCTGCCGGCGGGCGACGGACTGCGCGCCGGTGGCGTGGATCGCGATCGCCGACAGGTGGTTAGCCACCACGTCGTGCAACTCCCGTGCCATCCTTGCCCGTTCGGCGACGACGGCCTCGCGCCGGTCCATCTCCGAGAGCAGCGCGGTCTGTTCGGCGCGCAGCCGCTCGGTCTCCGCCTCCTGCCGGTGCTTGCGCACCACGTCGCCGGTCCACACCGGCGCGAGGAAGACCAGCGAACTGACCACCGCCACCAGCAGCGCGGACGGCGTTCCCGCATAGATCGCCGTCAGCGTGGACAGCACCAGCACAGTGGCCCCGCCGGTCAGGTGCAGGATGCGCGACATCCGGCGGCTGCCGTAGATCACCGCCGCGTACAGCAGGTCGGTGTACATGATCAGGGTCGCCAGCAGGCTGCCCGCGAACAGGCTCGCCACGAACGCCAGGCCGCCGACCGACACCGCCAGCACCGGCCGGGTCCGCCGGACCGGCTCCAGCGCCGCCATCACCAGCATCGGCGCCAGGACCGCCCACAGCGGCACGTGGTCGGGGCGGTCGTACACCTTGAAGGCGACGAGCACCGCCCCGCCGAGCAGCCCGCAGAGGGCGATCAGCCGGTCCTGCGAGCGCGGGGTGAGGGAAAGTCGGAGCACGCCCACCATCTCACCATCCCGGGAGCATGCCCCGGCTCCGGTGCGCGGAGGAGACGCCTACATCGAAAGATGCAGCCCGGGACGGCACCGGGCGACGACGACACCGGAGCGCGCCCGCGCGAGCCTGGTGACACCGCCGACCGCCCGGGAGCTTCACGTGATCGTCACCCTCGTCGTCGCAGCCGAGATCTCCTTCTGGATCCTGCTCGGCCTCGGCCTCGCCGCCCGCTACCTGCTGCGCTGGCGCCGGACCAGCACCGTGCTGCTGATCGGCCTCCCGGTGGTGGACCTCACGCTCTACGCCCTCACCGTCCTCGACCTGCGCGGCGGCGCCACCGCGAGCTGGACGCACGCTCTCGCCGCGAGCTACGCCGGCTTCTCGATCGGGTACGGGCCCTCGCTGGTCCGCTGGGCCGACCGGCACTTCCTGCACCGCTTCGCCGGCGGTCCGAAGCCCCTGCCCTCCCCCAAGTACGGCCCGGAGCGGACCAGGTACGAGTGGCAGGTCTGCGGCCGGACGGTGGTCTCGGCGGCGATCACGCTGAGCCTGATCACCCTGCTCGTCCCGCTCTCCGCGGGCACCGCCCACTTCGGCACCTTCACGCAGTGGTACCTCAAGCTGGGCATCGCCGCCGTGGTCAACGTGATCGTCGCCGCCTGCTACTCGATCTGGCCCAAGGAGCCGCCGGCCGGCGTCCTCGTCGAGGACGGCCGGGTCGTCGAGAAGGCCGGCCGGGCCTAGCGGTTCTCGCCCGGCACCCAGAGCACGTCGCCGCGCTCCTTGTTGGCCGCCCGGGCAAGGATGAACAGCAGGTCGGAGAGCCGGTTGAGGTACTTGGCGGTCAGCGGGTTGACGGTGTCGCCGTGCATGTCGATCGCCGCCCAGGTTGCGCGCTCGGCCCGCCGCACGACCGTGCAGGCCAGGTGCAGGTAGGCCGCGCCGGGCGTACCGCCGGGCAGGATGAAGCTGCGGAGCTTCTCCAGCTGCTCCAGGTAGTGGTCGCAGTCCCCCTCCAGCCGGTCGATGTACGACTGTAGGACCCGCAGCGGCGGGTAGGCGGGGTTCTCGACCACCGGTGTGGAGAGGTCCGCGCCGACGTCGAACAGGTCGTTCTGGATCCGGGTGAGCACCGCGACGACGTCCTCCGGCAGCGCTCCGGCGGCGATGGCCACCCCGATCGCCGCGTTCGCCTCGTTGGCGTCGGCGTACGCGATCAGCCGCGGATCGGTCTTGGTGGTCCGGCTCATGTCGCCGAGCGCGGTGGTGCCGTCGTCGCCGGTACGGGTGTAGATGCGCGTCAGATTGACCATGCGGCCAGCGTAGCTGGCACGTTAGGCGACGTTAACCCTCTGACCTGGAGGCGCCGCCTCCAGCCAGGCGAGGAACCCGGTGAGCGCGTCCTCGCTCATCGCCAGCTCCAGCGGGTCCCCGTTGTGCAGGCAGCGCAGCACCACCGAGCCGGAGAGCAGCGCCAGTTCCTCCTGGCCCTCCGGGTAGCGCCGGCCGAGCACCTCGATCTCGCGGCGCGGCAGCACCTTGCGTGGGCGGGGGGCGTACGAGAAGACGCGGAACCACTCGATCGAGTCACCGCTGTACCGGCCGATACCAAAAACCCACCCCTTGCCGTCGGTCTGGGGGACCGGGGCCGAGGTGGGTTTGCCGTTCTCGTCGAGGTCGGGCTGCGTCGAGGCGTCGGCGGGCATTTTGAGCCGGTAGCTGCAGTCGAACGTGCCGCCGACCCGCTGGATGAGGCGGCGGCGCACCGCGAACGCCACCAGGCCGATCACACCCAGCGCCACGACCGCCGCACACACCACAAGCGCGAGGACCATGCTCACCTACCTCCTCGCTACCCGCGTTCCCCGTATCGGTCGTATCAAGCGACCGCGTTGACCTACCAACTGAGACGACAGTCCCGGGGTCACGCTCACGCGTCCCCGGGACCGTCGGTCGACCCCGCTAAACCAGGGTCCGGCGCACTCAGGCGTGGGCCTTGAGGCCGCGCGCCGCGAACAGACGCACCTCGGCGCGCCGCTCGGCGTGCGCGTCCAGGTCCGACTTGGCCTTCTCCAGTGCGCGCTCGGCACGCGCGACGTCGATCTCGTCCGCCAGCTCGGCGATCTCCGCGAGCAGAGAAAGCTTGTTGTCGGCGAAGGAGATGAAGCCGCCGTGCACCGCGGCGATCACGGTTCCGCCGTCCACCGTGCGGATGGTGACCGGACCGGTCTCCAGCACGCTCAGCACCGGGGTGTGACCCGGCATGATGCCGGTGTCACCGGAGGCCGTACGGGCGACGACGATGGTGGCCGCACCGGACCACACCTTGCGGTCGGCTGCGACCAGCTCGACGTGCAGCTCAGCCAACGTGGGCTCCTAGGCTCATGCAACCCCCGATTACTCGGGAGTTTCGGTAAGAATAACGGCCCCGCGCCCCCGGCATGAAACCGGCGGCACGGATTTGACCGGAATCACAGCCGATGCGACGCGAGGGGTGGTCCCCAGGCTCGGGGGCCACCCCTCACGGTCACTCAGCTGCTACCGGCCGCGATTACTTCTTCGCCAGCTCGGCGGCGTTCTTCTCGAGGTCCTCGATGCCACCGCACATGAAGAAGGCCTGCTCCGGAACGGCGTCGTACTTGCCGTCCGCGATCGCGTTGAAGGCCTCGATGGTCTCCGACAGCGGCACGGTCGAACCGTCGACACCGGTGAACTGCTTCGCCACGTAGGTGTTCTGCGAGAGGAAGCGCTCGATGCGACGGGCGCGGTGCACCGTGATCTTGTCTTCCTCGGACAGCTCGTCGATACCGAGGATCGCGATGATGTCCTGGAGGTCCTTGTACTTCTGCAGGATCCCCTTGATACGGACGGCCGTGTCGTAGTGGTTCTGCGCGATGTACCGCGGGTCGAGGATGCGGGACGTGGAGTCCAGCGGGTCGACGGCCGGGTAGATGCCCTTCTCCGAGATCGGACGCGACAGAACGGTGGTCGCGTCCAGGTGGGCGAAGGTGGTGGCCGGGGCCGGGTCGGTCAGGTCGTCCGCGGGGACGTAGATCGCCTGCATCGAGGTGATCGAGTGACCGCGGGTCGAGGTGATGCGCTCCTGCAGGAGGCCCATCTCGTCGGCCAGGTTCGGCTGGTAACCCACCGCGGAGGGCATGCGGCCGAGCAGGGTCGACACCTCGGAACCGGCCTGGGTGAACCGGAAGATGTTGTCGATGAAGAGGAGCACGTCCTGCTTCTCGACGTCACGGAAGTACTCCGCCATGGTCAGCGCGGAGAGCGCGACGCGCAGACGGGTGCCCGGCGGCTCGTCCATCTGGCCGAAGACCAGCGCGGTCTTGTCCAGAACGCCCGAGTCCACCATCTCGTGGATGAGGTCGTTGCCCTCACGGGTGCGCTCGCCGACGCCGGCGAACACCGACACACCACCGAAGTTCTCGGCGACGCGGTAGATCATCTCCTGGATGAGAACGGTCTTGCCGACACCGGCACCACCGAACAGACCGATCTTGCCACCGGTGACGTACGGGGTGAGGAGGTCGATGACCTTGATGCCGGTCTCGAACATCTCGGTCTTCGACTCGAGGTCCGCGAAGTTCGGGGCCTTGCGGTGGATCGGCCACCGGACCTCGACCTGCGACTCGAACTCGGCCTTGTCGACGTTCAGCACCTCACCGAGGGCGTTGAACACCTTGCCCTTGGTGATCTGGCCGACCGGGACGGAGATCGCCGAACCGGTGTCGGAGACCTGCGCGCCACGGACCAGGCCGTCGGTCGGCTGCATCGAGATGCCGCGGACCAGGCCGTCGCCGAGGTGCTGGGCGACCTCGAGGGTGAGGGTCTTCTTGCCCGAGCCGTCGGGGTTGTCCACCTCGACGTGCAGGGCGTTGAACATGTCGGGAATAGCGTCGACGGGGAACTCCACGTCGACGACCGGGCCGATGACCCGCGCGACGCGGCCCGTCGCCGTGGTCGGCTCAACAGTGGTGGTCATACTCATTCGCTCCCGCGGCTAGCGTCGGCGAGGGCGTTGGCGCCGCCGACGATCTCGCTGATTTCCTGGGTGATCTCGGCCTGACGGGCCGAGTTGGCAAGCCGCGTGAGCGACTTGATGAGCTCGCCGGCGTTGTCCGTCGCGCTCTTCATCGCGCGCCGACGGGCGGCGTGCTCGGAGGCGGCCGACTGCAGCAGCGCGTTGTAGATCCGGCTCTCGACGTACCGCGGCAGCAGCGCGTCGAGGACGCCCTCCGCCGACGGCTCGAAGTCGTACAGCGGGAAGATCTCGTGCTTCGCCTTCGACTCGTCGCTGAGCTCGACCTCGTCGAGCTTCAGCGGCAGCAGCCGGGCGTCCACCGCGGTCTGCGTCAGCATCGACTCGAACTTCGTCGAGATCAGGTGCAGCTCGTCCACGCCGCCCGTCTCGGCCGTGAAGGCCTCGATCAGGTCGGCCGCCACGAACTTCGCGTCGCCGTAGGTCGGCTTGTCGGAGAAGCCGGTCCACGACTTCTCGACCGCGAGGTCGCGGAAGGTGTAGTACGAGACGCCCTTGCGACCGACGATGTACGTCACCACGTCCTTGCCCTCTTCGCGGAGCTTCGCGCTGAGCGCGAGAGCCTGCTTGATGGCGTTGGTCGAGTAGCCGCCCGCCAGGCCGCGGTCCGCCGTGATCAGCAGGACGGCGGCACGCGAGGCGTTCGGGTTCTCGGTGGTGAGCGGGTGCTTGGCGTTGGACCGGGTGGCCACCGCCGTCACCGCCCGGGTGAGCTCATCGGCGTACGGAGTGGAGGCGGCCACCGCGCGCTGCGCCTTGACGATGCGCGACGCGGAGATCATCTCCATCGCCTTGGTGATCTTCTTCGTCGCGGTGACAGAGCGGATCCGGCGCTTGTAGACCCGAAGCTGTGCTCCCATGGGTCGTTACGTCCTTTCCCTCGCTACCGGACTCAGGCCTGCTCGCCGAGGAGCTTGCCGTCGGCGGTGGTGAAGCCCGGCTTGAAGGCGGCGATCGCGCTGGTGAGGGCGTCGATGGTGCCGTCCTCCAGCTTGCTGGTCTCGACGATGCCGGCCAGCAGGTCCTTGTGCTGCAGGCGCAGGTGGTCGAGGAACTCGCGCTCGAAGCGGCGGATGTCCGCGACCGGGACGTCGTCCAGCTTGCCGGTGGTGCCGGCCCAGATGGAGACGACCTGCTCCTCGACCGGGAACGGCTGGTACTGGCCCTGCTTCAGCAGCTCGACCATGCGCGCACCGCGCTCCAGCTGGGCCTTCGAGGCCGGGTCCAGGTCGGAACCGAAGGCGGCGAACGCCTCCAGCTCGCGGTACTGGGCCAGGTCCAGGCGCAGGCGGCCGGCGACCGACTTCATGGCCTTGATCTGGGCCGAGCCACCGACGCGGGAGACCGAGATACCGACGTTCACGGCCGGGCGGATGCCGGCGTTGAACAGGTCGGACTCCAGGAAGCACTGGCCGTCGGTGATGGAGATGACGTTGGTCGGGATGTACGCCGAGACGTCGTTGGCCTTGGTCTCGATGATCGGCAGACCGGTCATCGAGCCGGCGCCCAGCTCGTCGGAGAGCTTGGCGCAGCGCTCCAGCAGGCGGGAGTGCAGGTAGAAGACGTCACCCGGGTAGGCCTCGCGGCCCGGCGGGCGGCGCAGCAGCAGGGAGACGGAGCGGTAGGCCTCGGCCTGCTTCGACAGGTCGTCGAAGATGATCAGGACGTGCTTGCCGTCGTACATCCACTCCTGGCCGATGGCCGAACCGGTGTACGGGGCGAGGTACTTGAAGCCGGCCGGGTCGGAGGCGGGAGCGGCCACGATGGTGGTGTACTCCAGCGCGCCGGCCTCCTCCAGGGCGCCGCGGACGGACGCGATGGTGGAGCCCTTCTGGCCGACGGCGACGTAGATGCAGCGGACCTGCTTCTTCGGGTCGCCCGAGCGCCAGTTGTCGCGCTGGTTGATGATCGTGTCGATCGCCACGGCGGTCTTGCCGGTCTGGCGGTCACCGATGATCAGCTGACGCTGGCCACGGCCGATCGGGGTCATGGCGTCGATGGCCTTGATGCCGGTCTGCATCGGCTCGTGGACCGACTTGCGGACCATGACGCCGGGGGCCTGCAGCTCCAGGGCGCGGCGGCCGGTGGAGGCGATCTCGCCCAGACCGTCGATCGGGTTGCCCAGCGGGTCCACGACGCGGCCGAGGTAGCCGTCGCCGACCGGAACCGAGAGGACCTCGCCGGTGCGGCGCACGGTCTGGCCCTCTTCGATGCCGCCGAACTCACCGAGGATGACGACACCGATCTCGCGGGTGTCGAGGTTCAGCGCGAGGCCGAGCGTGCCGTCCTCGAACTTCAGCAGCTCGTTCGCCATGACCGAGGGCAGACCCTCGACATGGGCGATGCCGTCCGCCGCGTCAGTGACCGTGCCGACCTCTTCCACAGAAGCGGCGTCCGGCTGGTACGACTGGACAAAGTCGGCCAGCGCGTCCCGGATCTCCTCCGGACGGATCGTAAGCTCCGCCATCAGGCTTCCCTGCTCTCCTAGTTTGCGATCCTCGGCCCGCCATTGAGGGCCGCAAGTATTCGACTCTCGGCCGGGTCTGCCGAACCGGCCGTCCGATGTGCCGGCTCCTGGGGGAGCCGGTTTCCCGACCGAGGGTCGGATGTACTGCTTCGGTGCTCAGCCTTCGAGCGACTGGCGAGCGCCTTCGAGGCGGCTCGACACGGTGCCGTCGATGATCTCGTCGCCGATCTGCACCCGGACACCACCGACGACCTCGGGGTCGACGTCGATGTTCAGGTGGATCTGGCGGCCGTACATCCGGCCCAGAGCACCGGACAGGCGCTCCTTCTGGGTGTCCGACAGCGGCACCGCGGTGGTGACCAGAGCCACCACGCGGCCACGGCGCGCGGCGGCGAGCTTCGAGTAGGACTCCAGGCCCTGCTCCAGGCTACGGCCACGCGGAGCGTTCACGAGGGCCGTGACCAGCCGGACGGTGCCCGCGTTGGCGCGGCCGCCGAGCAGCTTCTTGATCAGCTCCGCCTTGACGACGGCGCCGGCCTTCGGCTCGGTCAGCGCGGCGCGCAGCTCGTGCGAGCCGCTCACCACCCGGCCGAACCGGAACAGCTCGTCCTCGACGTCGTCCAGGACGCCGGCCTTGTCGGCGGCGATGACCTCGGCGTACGCGGCGAGCTGCTCGGTCGCGTCGACCAGGTCGCGCGAGCCGGACCAGCGCGAGCGGACCAGGCCGGACACCAGGTCCACGGTCTCGCCGGAGACCTGGCCGGTCAGCAGCGAGGAGACCAGCTGGGCCTTGTCCTGGCCCGACCGGGACGGGTCGGTCAGGACGCGGCGCAGCGACACCTCACGGTCCAGCAGGGCCGTGACGGCGGTGAGCTCCTCGGCGAGCTTGACCGCGTCCACCGAGGTGGAGTCGGTCAGGCTCTCCAGGTTCTGCCGCCCGGCGGCGAGGGCCTCGCGGCTCGCGCCGATCACTTGGCCGCACCCTGAGCAACGGCGGCCTTGGCCTCCAGCTCGTCCAGGAAGCGGTCGATCACGCCGCTCTGCCGAGCGTGGTCCTCCAGGGACTCACCCACGATGCGGGAGGCCAGCTGGGAGGCCAGCGAACCCACGTCCTGGCGCAGGGCGGCAGTCGCCTGCTTCTTGTCGGCCTCGATCTGGGCGTGGCCGGCCGCGACGATGGCCTCGCGCTGACGCTGGCCCTCCTCGCGCATCTCGGCGAGCTGGGCGGCACCCTGCTCGCGAGCCTGCTCGACGATGCGGGCAGCCTCGTGACGGGCCTCGCTGAGCTCGGCGCGGTACTGCTCGAGCAGGGCCTGGGCCTCAGCCTGAGCCGCCTCGGCGCGCTCCATGCCGCCCTCGATGGCGTCCCGGCGCTCCGACAGCACCTTCTCGATGCTGGGGAGGAGCTTCTTGCCGAGCAGACCGAAGACGATGAAGAAGCAGAGCAGGCCGATGATCACCTCGGGCCACGCGGGGAGGAGAGGGTTCATCTTCTCCTCGGCCGCGAACTGAAGCGCGGTGGTGTTCATGTCTGGACCTTCCTCAGAAAGGGTCTACCGGCGGGATTACTTGTTGCCGAAGACGAACGGCATGACGATGCCGATGAGGGCGAGCGCCTCGGTCAGCGCGAAGCCGATGAACATGTTGGAACGGATGAGACCGGCAGCCTCGGGCTGGCGGGCCATGGCCTGGACACCGTTACCGAAGATCAGACCGACGCCGATGCCGGGGCCGATGGCGGCGAGGCCGTAGCCGATGGAGGCGACGGAACCGTAGACGTTGCCCTCAGCGAGCATGCTCATTGCGATTGTCCTTTGAAGGGGTGGTGAACCGGTGGTGATTGGCCACCGGGCGATCCGGGAGGTGGTTCACGGGAGGCCAGGGCCTCGGGCTCAGTGCGCCTCTTCCAGGGCACCGGCGATGTAGCTGCTGGCCAGCATCACGAAGATGTAGGCCTGCAGGAACTGGACCAGCAGCTCGAAGGCGGTCAGCGCGACGGCGACGACGAACGAGGCCGAGCCGTAGAGCGCGCCCAGGGTCGGGCTGAGCAGGTACCAGGAGGCGATGGAGAACATCACGATCAGCAGGTGGCCGGCGAACATGTTCGCGAAGGCTCGGACCGCGAGCGTGAAGGGGCGCACGAAGATGTTCGAGAAGAACTCGATCGGCACCAGGATGAACATGACCCAGCCGGGGATGCCCGACGGCCAGCAGAGGTTCTTCAGACCGCCGACGAAGCCGTGCTTCTTGAAGGTCAGCCCCATGTAGGTGATCCACACGACGCCGGCGAGGCCGGCCGGGAACGCGATCGCGGCCGTCACCGGGAACTGGGCGAACGGGATGATCGACATGATGTTCATCAGCCAGATGAAGAAGAACATCGAGACCAGCATCGGGACGTACTTCTCGCCCTTCTTGCCGATCGTCTCCAGCACGATGGAGCGCTTGACGAAGTCGTAGCCGATCTCGGCGACGAGCTGCATCTTGCCGGGGACCAGGCGCGGCTTGGCGAAGGCGGCCCAGAAGAAGACGACGACAAGCACTGCGACGATCATCGACAGCAGCATCGGCTTGTTGAAGTAGAAGCTGCCGATCGTGAAGATCGGCTTGAAGTCGAACTCGTTCAGACCCGGCGCCGGGAAGCCGCAGCCAGCGTCCCCGAAGTGGCAACTGCCTGAGGCGAGGAACGTGAGCTGATCAGCACTCACCACGGACTCCTTCGTCGTGACGCATGGTTACGGCAACCTCGGTGTGTCGGCGTGGCCTGCGACCACGGAGCGGCACTGGAACTTGATGGGTTTCTCGCGGACCCCGCGTGACGGTGCGCTGCACGACTGCGGGATCATCGAAGACTGCGCGGATCCGGGGGGCGATCCGTCCGCTGTCCGGACAGACCTGGCCTCTTCCCGTACTCCGTTGTTGCGACGGACGATAGCAGCCCGTCAGTGCGGCATAAACACCGCCCCCCTCGTTGGGGGACGGTTGGACGTCGTCACTGTTGACGCCCCGAGTCCGAGGGTTTGTCGCCCTTGTTTTCGGAGGCGTCGGGGTCGACGTAGAAGGTCTTGGCCTTGAGCGCGCCGCGCACCTGGAAGCCCGTCCAGATCAGCGCGCAGCCCAGCAGGGTGAAGGCGAACGCCTGCCGGTTGAACAGTTCGGTGTTCTTGAAGACCGCGAGGACGATGCCGACCAGCAGGATCTGCGTGGTGTACACCAGCAGTGCCGCGGCCATCATGATGTGCGGATTCGACCTGGTCAGCCGGTCGAGCGCGACCTGGCCCGAGCTGAAGAAGGCCATCACGAGCAGCGCGCCGATGAGGGCGCCGAGCAGCCCCTTCCCACCGGCGACGGCGAAGGAGATCGCCATGGCGATGATCCCGGCGGCCGCAGTGGGAATCGCGGCGCCTCGGAGGATCCGGGCGTCGGTGGACGGCATGTCGGCAGCTCCGGCGGCATGTCGATGTGGCAAGGAACAGGGGTACGCGACGTACGTGGTGGGTGACACCGGACCGAGGGGCCGCCGCCGGGCCGCCCGCTGGAGCGGCGGGCCCGTCGAGGGAGACCGACCGAGGACGGAGGTCCTCCACCTGTCAGGTCTTTCGGCGTGTTCTCGGTACTCGTGAACGGTATCACAAACTATTTGATGAGAGCTTTACCATGATTGTGTGGCACCTGTCACACCGACGGCCCAACGGTGCCGCCGTACGGGTGAACGGGCTTGAGGTCCCGTCAACTCCCTTGCTACCGGCGGCGGCTGGCGTGACCGTGATCGTCGAGCGTCGAGGAGTCACGGCTGGCTTCACCCAGAAGTTGCTTGTCCTTCGCCGACAGTTCAGCCATCGGGGCCGAGGGCTGGCGCCGGCGGTACCGCGGCGGGACGAAGGACTGCACGGCCCGCGGGGCGCGCGGGCGGAACCGCGGGGTGAGCAGCACCACCAGGCCGACCAGGCAGAGCCCGACCAGCGTCAGCACCACCGTGCGGCCGGTGTTGGTGACCGAGAAGGCCACCGTGCCGAAGGCGATCAGCGCGGCCCAGAAGTACATGATCAGCACAGCGCGGCTGTGCGAGTGTCCGACCTGGAGCAGCCGGTGGTGCAGGTGGCGCTTGTCCGCGGCGAACGGCGACTGGCCGGCCCAGGTGCGGCGGACCACGGCGAGCAGCAGGTCGGCCAGCGGCAGCGCGATGACCGTCAGGGGCAGCAGCAGCGGGATGTAGATCGGCACCAACTCGTGCACCGTGGCGGTCTGCGAACCGGTCTCGCTGGTGACCAGGTCGGGGTCGACCCGGCCGGTGATGGAGATCGCGGCGACGGCCAGCATGAGGCCCAGCATCATCGAGCCGGAGTCGCCCATGAAGATCCGCGCCGGGTGCATGTTGTGTGCCAGGAAGCCCAGGCACATGCCGATGAGCAGCACGCTGAACAGCACGGCGGGCGCCGCGTCGGTGATCGTGTAGCCGTACCAGAGCCGGTAGGAGTACAGGAAGAAGGCCATCGCGGCGATGCAGACCATGCCGCCCGCGAGGCCGTCGAGGCCGTCGATGAAGTTCACCGCGTTGACCATGACGACGACCAGGGTGACCGAGATGACCATGCCCTGGGTGGGGCTGACCGCGACCGCGCCGACACCGGGCACCGGCAGGGTGATCACCGTGACGCCCTGCCACACCATCACACCGGCGGCGATCATCTGGCCGCCGAGCTTCACCAGGGCGTCCACGCCCCACTTGTCGTCGAGCACGCCGAGCAGCCACATGATCCCGGCGCCGGACAGCAGCGCGCGGATGTCGGTGCCCTGGGAGAACACCTTGCTCAGGTTGTCCAGCTGCGAGGCGACCAGGATGCCCGCGCACAGCCCGCCGAACATGGCGATGCCGCCGAGGCGCGGGGTGGGCTCGCGGTGCACGTCACGGGCGCGGACCGGCGGCATGGCGCCCGCCGCGATCGCGAACTTCCGGACCGGGCCGGTCAGCAGGTAGGTGACGGCCGCGGTGCAGAACAGAACCAGCAGATACTCACGCACCACTGGCCTCCTGCATCACTGTCCAACGGGAGGGTACCGGAGGTACTCCCGCGCCTGTCCGGGGTTCGAGGTGCGTCGCCACGGCACACACCTTATTGAGTCCGACGCCTGCGGCGCGCATCGCGGTTCGCCTTACCGGGTAGACAACCGGGTTATCGGGAGTGAGATGGCTCATCCGATCTCGGCGAAGGCCGCCGCCAGCTCCCGGACCCGCTCCCCCACCCGTGCGGCCGGACTCCCGGTGAGCAACTGCCCGATCAGCCCGGCGATCTCCGCCAGCTCCGGCTCGCCCATCCCCTGCGTGGTCACCGTGCCGGTGCCGAGCCGGATCCCGGAGGCCTCGGACGGCGGCGCCGGGTCATACGGCAGCGCGCACTTGCCCAGCATCATCCCGGCCGCCGCGCAGCGCTGCTCGGCCTCGGCGCCGGAGACGCCGAGCGGGCTCACGTCCGCCGTCACCAGGTGGGTGTCCGTACCGCCGGTCAGCGGGCGCATTCCGGCCTCTGCGAGCCCTGCCGCCAGCGCTCGCGCCCCGGCCACCGTCCGCTGCGCGTACACCCGGTAGGCGGGCGTCGCCGCCTCGGCCAGGGCCACCGCCTTGCCGGCCACCTCGTTCATCGCAGCCCCGCCCTGGCTGAACGGGAACACCGCCCGGTCGATCCGCTCCGCCAGCTCCGCGGTGGACAGCAGCAGGCCCCCACGCGGGCCGCGCAGCAGCTTGTGGGTGGCCGCCACCGTGACGTCCGCGTACGGCACCGGGGAGGGCGCCACACCGGCCGCGATCAGACCGGTGGTCTGCGCGGCGGAGGCGATCAGGTAGGCGTCCACCTCGTCGGCGATCTCCCGGAAGGCGGCCCAGTCCGGGTGCCGGGGGTGGGAGATCGATCCCGCCACGATGGCCTTCGGGCGGTAGCGCCGGGCCAGCTCGCGCACCTGGTCGAGGTCGATCAGGCCGTCGCTCTCGCGCACCCCGTAGCCGGTGAACGCGAACCAGCGGCCGGAGAAGTTCGCCCGCGAGCCGCAGCTGAGGTGGCCGCCATGCTCCAGCGACATCGCGAGGACGCCGTCGCCGGGCCGCAGCAGCGCCGCGTACGCCGCCAGCATCGCCGAAGTCGCCGACCGGGGCTGGACGTTGGCGTGCGGGGCGGCGAACAGCTCGCGGGCCCGGTCGATCGCCAGCAGCTCGGCGGCGTCGGCCAGTGCGCAGCCGGTGTGGTGCCGGCGGCCCGGGTAGCCCTCGGCGTACTTGTCGATCAGCGGGCCGCCCAGCGCCGCCAGGACGGCCGGGCTGGTCAGGTTCTCCCCGGCCAGCAGCTGGATCGTCTCCGCCCGCCGTTCGGCCTCGGCGGCCAGCAGGTCGGCGATCTGCGGATCCGCCCGGTGCAGCGCCTCCGACGCCCGGGGGCGCCCCCTCGTCGCGGTCGAGCCGGTCTCGGCGTCGGTGACGGTCATGGCGGGGCTCCCGGGCGCTACGGGGTGAGGTCCCTCCAGCGTAGGACCGGCCCGGCCGAGCGGCTCGCCGACGCGGGGCCGGTCCACCCGGGCGGGCGCCTGGGGCCGTCCTCGGGCCCTAACGACGGGCGGGCACCCCGGTGAGGGCGGTGACCACCGGGTCGACGGCGTGGAATATCTCCTCGCCGCAGTTGCGGAACATGCCGATCGGCGCCCCGTACGGGTCGACCAGCTCGTCGGACTCCGGCGTGGCGGCCAGCAGCCAGCCGCGCAGCGCCGCGGCCGCCCTGACCAGCGCGCGGGCACGCTCGGTGACGTCCGCGCCGCGGCGCGGGTCGGGCAGGGTGCTCGGGTCTATCGTCCGCACCAGGCGGGTGAACTCCTTCAGCGTGAAGGTGCGCAGCCCCGCCTCGTGGCCCATCGAGATCACCTGGGCGCGGTGGTCCAGCGTCGCGGTGAGCACCAGGTCGGCCTCGACCACGTGCTCGTCGAGCAGCTCCCGGCCGGTGAAGCCGCCGCTGTCGGCGCCGTACTCGTCGAGCACGGTCGCCGCGTGCTCCTCCATCGGCGCGCCCTCGTGGCCCCACGTCCCGGCGCTCTCCACCAGGATCCGCCCGGCCACCCGCGGGCTGAGCCGGGTGTCCAGCTCGCGCCGGGTCAGCCGCTCGGCGATCGGCGAGCGGCAGATGTTGCCGGTGCAGACGAAGAGGATCCGGAAGTGGTCCAGCGGCCTGGGGCCCACGCTCAGGTACGGCGCGATGCCGGGCCCGGCATGGAGCGAGGCGGTGGGCGTCAACTTCCGGCCTCCAGGTCGGGGACGACCTCCCTCAGCTGCTCGACGCTGATCGCGCCGGCCCGCAGCAGGACCGGGACCTTGCCCGTGACGTCGACGATGGACGAGGCGGTCGCGTGGTCGGCCTGCCCGCCGTCCAGGTAGACCGAGATGGCGTCGCCGAGCTGCGCCTGCGCCTCGTCGCAGGTGGCCGGGGACGGGCCGCCGGTCTTGTTGGCGCTGGAGACGGCGAGCGGGCCGGTGGCGTTCAGCAGCTCGATGGCGACCGGGTGCAGCGGCATCCGGACGGCGACGGTGCCGCGGGTCTCGCCGAGGTCCCAGCGCAGCGAGGGCTGGTGCCGGGCGACCAGGGTCAGGCCGCCGGGCCAGAAGGCGTCGACCAGCTCCCAGGCCTGTTCGGAGAAGTCGGTGACCAGGCCGTGCAGGGTGGTCGGGGAGCCGACCAGGACGGGCGAGGGCATGTTGCGGCCGCGGCCCTTGGCGGCCAGCAGGGCGGCGACGGCCTCGGGCGAGAAGGCGTCCGCGCCGACGCCGTACAGGGTGTCGGTGGGCAGCACGACGAGTTCGCCGCGGCGGATGGCCGAGGCGGCCTCGCGCAGGCCGGTGGCGCGGTCCCCGGTGTCGGCACAGTCGTAGCGGCGGCTCATCGGTGCGGTCCCCTTCCGGAATGGCTCATGGCGTTCACGGCGCGGCCCTGCGCGCCGTCGTGCTGCGCTGACTGTTCCCGGCGCCCCCGCCGGTCACAGGGAGGCCCTTCGGGCCGTCGTGAAGCGCGGCCGGTTGTTCAGGTCGCGGTGGTCGGCGGCGTCCGTCCAGCCGTGTTCCTCGTTGAAGATCCACGGCACCTGGCCGCCCTGCTGGTCGGCGTGCTCGATCACCACCGCGCCGCCCGGGCGCAGCAGCCGGGCGGCCACGCGCTCGATGCCGCGGATGGTGTCCAGGCCGTCCTCGCCGGAGAACAGTGACATGTGCGGGTCGTGGTCGCGGGCCTCCGGCGCGACGTACTCCCACTCGGTGAGCGGGATGTACGGCGGGTTGGAGATCACCAGGTCGAAGCGGCCGTTCCAGGAGCGGTCGTCCTCGAAGGCCTTGGTGGCGTCGCCGGCGTGCAGGGTGATCCGGGCGCGGTCGGGGCTGGCCTCGATGTTGCGCCGGGTGTACTCCAGCGCGCCCTCGTCGAGTTCGAAGGCGTGCACGGTCGAGCGCGGCAGCTCCTGGGCGAGGGCGAGCGCGATGGCGCCGGAGCCGGAGCAGAGGTCGACGACCAGCGGCTCGGCGACGTCCATGTCGCGCACGGCGTCTATGGCCCACTCGACGACCGTCTCGGTCTCCGGCCGGGGCACGAACACCCCGGGGCCGACCTCCAGCTCCAGGTAGCGGAAGAACGCCCGCCCGGTGATGTGCTGGAGCGGCTCGCGCGCCTCGCGGCGCGAGACGGCCTCCCAGTAGCGGGCGTCGAAGTCGGCGTCCTTCACCGTGTGCAGCTGGCTGCGCTTGACGTTGTGGACGTAGGCGGCGAGCTCCTCCGCGTCGAAGCGCGGCGACGGCACGCCGGCCGCGGCCAACCGCTGGGTGGCCTGGGCCACCTCGGCGAGCAGCAGGTTCATCCGTACGACCTCTTGTTTCTGCGCTCCGGCTGCGGGGTTGTCCGGTGCTGGGGCGCCGGTCTCAGTTCTGTTGGGCCGCGGCGAGCTTGGCCGCCGCGTCCGCGTCGACGCAGGACTGGATCACCGCGTTCAGGTCGCCGTCCAGGACCTGGTCCAGGTTGTACGACTTGAAGCCCGTGCGGTGGTCCGAGATGCGGTTCTCGGGGTAGTTGTACGTCCGGATCCGCTCGGAGCGGTCCACCGTACGAACCTGGCTGCGGCGCGCGTCCGAGGCCTCCCGCTCGGCCTCCTCCTGCGCGGCGGCGAGCAGCCGCGAACGCAGGATGCGCATCGCCTGCTCCTTGTTCTGCAGCTGGCTCTTCTCGTTCTGGCAGGACGCCACGATACCGGTCGGCAGGTGGGTGATCCGGACCGCGGAGTCGGTGGTGTTGACCGACTGGCCGCCGGGGCCGGAGGAGCGGTAGACGTCGACGCGCAGGTCGTTGGCGTGGATCTCGACCTCGACCTCCTCCGCCTCGGGGGTGACGAGCACGCCCGCCGCGGAGGTGTGGATGCGGCCCTGGGACTCGGTGGCGGGGACGCGCTGCACGCGGTGCACGCCGCCCTCGTACTTCAGCCGGGCCCAGACGCCCTGGCCGGGCTCCGTGCTGCCCTTGGTCTTCACGGCCACCGAGACGTCCTTGTAGCCGCCGAGGTCGGACTCGTTGAAGTCGATGATCTCGGTCTTCCAGCCGATCCGCTCGGCGTAGCGCAGGTACATCCGGAGCAGGTCGCCGGCGAACAGCGCGGACTCCTCGCCGCCCTCGCCCGCCTTGATCTCCAGGATGACGTCCTTGTCGTCGCTGGGGTCGCGCGGGACGAGCAGCAGCCGCAGCTCCTCGGTCAGATCCTCGCGGCGGGCCTCGGAGGCCTTCGCCTCGGCGAGGAACTCGGGGTCCTCGGCGGCGAGTTCACGCGCGGCCTCGATGTCCTCGCCGGCCTGCCGCCACTCCCGGTAGACCCGGGTGATCGGGGTCAGCTCGGCGTACCGCTTGGCCAGCTTGCGGGCGTTGGCCTGGTCGGCGTGGACGGACGGGTCGGCCAGCCTCGTTTCGAGGTCGGCGTGCTCGACGAGGAGCTCTTCGACTGCCTCGAACATGGGGTGGCCTTCTTCCGGGAGATCGGATGGTGTGAGGGGACGCGAACGGCGCCGGCCCCCAGCGCCCCCGGAACGAGTACGGGGGCGCCGGGAACCGGCGCCGAGGGAGCGCTAGGCCTTCGCGCTGTGCTGCTTGCCGAAGCGGGCCTCGAAGCGGGCCACGCGGCCACCGGTGTCGAGGATCTTCTGCTTGCCGGTGTAGAACGGGTGGCACTGCGAGCAGACCTCGGCGCGGATCTCGCCGCTGGTCTCGGTCGAGCGGGTCACGAACTCGGCGCCGCAGGTGCAGGTCACACGGGTGACCACGTACTCGGGGTGAACGTTGGGCTTCAAGGGGTTCTCCTAGTTTTCGGGAGGGCACCGGGTCGGCGGCTGGAGTGCCGCACGTGAACCGGGACCGACGGACCAGTCTGCCAGGACCGGCCGCATCTTCCCAAACCGGGTGGTGTTCCGGGATATTCCGGGCCGCCCTCAGCGCTTGGCGGAGGCCGTCGCCGGGGCCGTCGGGGCGGCCGTGGGGGACGCCTGGGCGGGGTTCGCGGGCTGGGTCGCGACGATCGCCTGCGGGATCGCCCGGTCGGCCTTGAGCGCCGCCCAGACCTGGTCCGCCTGCGGCTGCTGCTCGACGACGCGGTTGGGGTCGCCGGGGGCGGTGACCACCGGCAGGGTCACCATGCCGAGCTGGTCCGGCCCGATCCCCTTGAGCTCCTGCGCCAGCCCCACCAGCGCGTCCACCGAGGCGAGCGCCGAGTCGGTGGTGAGGCTGCGGGTCATGGTGTCGCCGACCGACCAGAGCTCGACGGGGTTGGCGAACAGGCCGATCCCGCCGGCCTGCCGCAGCAGCGACTTCACCATCTGCTTCTGCAGCTCGATCCGGCCGAGGTCGCTGCCGTCGCCGACGCCGTGCCGGGTGCGGACGAAGGCGAGCGCCTGCTGCCCGTTGAGGTGGTGCTCGCCGGGCGGGAGGTCGAGCCCGCTGTCCCGGTCGTGGATGGCCACCGTCGTGGTCACGGTGGCCCCTCCCATCGCGTCGACGACCCGGGCGAAGCCGGCGAAGTCGACCTGGACGTAGTGGTCCATCCGCAGCCCGGTCAGCTGCTCGGTGGTCTTCACCGCGCAGGCCGCGCCGCCGACCTCGAAGGCGCTGTTGTACATGGCGCGCTTGACGCCCGGCACGGGCCTGCCGCCCGCGTCGGTGCAGCCGGGCCTGGCGACCAGCGTGTCGCGCGGGATCGAGACGACGTCGGCGTGCGAGTGGTCCCGGCTGACGTGCACCACCATCGCGGTGTCGGAGCGGGCGCTGCCACCGGTGTCGCCGCCGGCCAGGTCGCCGTTCTCGCCGGAGCGCGAATCCGAGCCCAGGACGAGGATGTTGAACGAGCCGTCGGTGGCGGCCGGCGGCCGGGCGCCGCCGAGGCGGGCGTCGATGTCGACGCTCTTGATGTTGCCGTTGAGCCGGAAGTACGCGTAGACGGCCGCGCCTGCGCCGAGAACGACGAGCGCGGCGAACGCGCAGGCGGCCACGCGCAGGACCTTGCGGCGGTTCCTCGGGATCCTCGTCTGCTCGGCCATTGCTCCAGAATAAATCGGACAAGCCCTCCCAAAGGACTCGGGATGTCCCGACTCCGGAACGGAAGGAACCCCGGACCGCTCGCGCGATCCGGGGTTCCGTGCCGTTCGGGCCGTCCCGCTACGGTCAGTCGCCGGAGCCGGGGGTCGTCTTGGCGATCTGCATCAGGAACTCGGCGTTGCTCTTGGTCTGCTTCATCTTGTCCAGCAGGAGCTCGATCGCCTGCTGCGAGTCGAGCGCGTGCAGCACCCGGCGCAGCTTCCAGACGATGCCCAACTCCTCGCTGCCGAGCAGGATCTCCTCCTTGCGGGTGCTGGAGGCGTCCACGTCGACGGCCGGGAAGATGCGCTTGTCCGAGAGCTTCCGGTCGAGCTTGAGCTCCATGTTGCCGGTGCCCTTGAACTCCTCGAAGATCACCTCGTCCATGCGCGAGCCGGTCTCGACCAGCGCGGTGGCCAGGATGGTCAGCGAGCCGCCGTTCTCGATGTTGCGCGCGGCGCCGAAGAACTTCTTCGGCGGGTACAGCGCGGTCGAGTCGACACCACCGGACAGGATGCGGCCGGAGGCCGGCGCCGCCAGGTTGTAGGCGCGGCCGAGGCGGGTGATCGAGTCCAGCAGGATCACCACGTCGTGGCCCAGCTCCACCAGGCGCTTGGCGCGCTCGATGGCGAGCTCGGCGACGGTGGTGTGGTCCTCCGCCGGGCGGTCGAAGGTCGAGGAGATGACCTCGCCCTTCACCGACCGCTGCATGTCGGTGACCTCCTCCGGACGCTCGTCGACCAGGACGACCATCAGGTGGCACTCGGGGTTGTTGTGGGTGATCGCGTTGGCGACCGCCTGCAGCACCATCGTCTTGCCGGTCTTCGGCGGCGCGACGATCAGACCGCGCTGGCCCTTGCCGATCGGCGACACCAGGTCGATGATCCGGGTCGTCAGCACGCCCGGGTCGGTCTCCAGGCGCAGCCGCTCCTGCGGGTACAGCGGGGTCAGCTTGTTGAACTCGGGACGGCCGCGGCCGCTGTCCGGGTCCATGCCGTTGACGGAGTCCAGCCGCACCATGGCGTTGAACTTCTCGCGGCGCTCGCCCTCGCGGGGCTGGCGCACCGCACCGGTGATGGCGTCACCCTTGCGCAGGCCGTTCTTGCGGACCTGGGCGAGCGAGACGTAGACGTCGTTCTGGCCCGGCAGGTAGCCGGAGGTGCGCACGAACGCGTAGTTGTCGAGGATGTCGAGGATGCCCGCGACCGGGATCAGGACGTCGTCCTCGCCGATCTGCGGCTCGGGGGCGCCGGTCTCGAAGCCCTCGCGGCGGCCGCGGCCCCGGCGGTCGCGGTAGCGGCCGCGGCGGCCGCGGCGGCCGTCGCCGAACTCGTCGTCCTCGTAGCCGCCCTGCTGGGCGGCCTGCGGCTGCGCCTGCTGGCGGGTCTGCTGGCCGTCGCCCTGGGCGCCCTGCTGCTGGCCCTGCTGGGTCTGGCGATCGGTCCGCTCGCGGCGGTTGCGACGGTCGCGGCGCGACTCGCGCGCCTCGCCGTCCTGGCCGGCCTGGGCCTCGCCCTCCTGACGCTCGCCGGCCTCGCGGCGGTCGCCGGTCTCACGGCGGTCGCGGCGGTCGCGGCGGTCGCGGCGGGACTCGGTACGGCCCTCCTCGCGGCCCTCGACGACGCGGGCCTCGGCCGGGCGGGTCTCGGCCTGCTTGGCCTCGGCCACGACGACGGCGGCCGGCTCGGCGGCGGCCTCGGCGGTGGGCGCGCCGGCGGCCGAGGTGGCACGGCGGCGGGTGCGCTCGGTACGGGCGGGCGCGGCGGTCTCGGCGGCGGCCTGGACCGGGATCTCGATCTGGGCCTGCGCCTCGGCGGCCGGGGCCGCGGCGGCAGCGGCGGCCTTGGTGCGGCGGGCCGGCTTCTCGACCGGGGCCTCGGCGTCCGCCTTGGCGGCGGCGCGCTTGGCGGCCGGGGCGCCACCGGCGGCGAGCAGCGGGTCGCCGCCGCTCTTCTCCTTGATGGTCTCGATCAGCTGGCTCTTGCGCATGCGTCCGGTACCGGTGATGCCCAGGTCCGCGGCGAGCTTCTGCAGCTCGGCCAGGACCATGCCGTCCAGGCCCGCGGCGGCGGAGCGGCGGCGCCGCGCCGGGGCAGCGGGGGCGGCGGCTGCGTCCGACGCGTCGGCGTCCGGGCGCGCGCCCATCAGATCGGTGGTGTCGCTCACTAAGGGTCCTTCCCTGGAGCGGACGTCGGCCTGTCTGGCTCGGCGACCGGTTGTGCTGTCCTGACCAACGCTCGACTGCGTCGGTCCGAGGCGGTGATCCCTCGAATGGCGGAAGCCGTCGAGGGAGAGCTGCGAGGTGCGGTGCATGAAGCACGGTGGTGCGAGTGGCGCGGTGGGCCGGTCGTGTGCCGACCTCCCCTGAGGGCGTACCCCCACGCTGCCTGCGAATCCCGGGCCCCCGTCGCGTGACGGTGGCCCGCGCTCCGCCCGTCCTGGCCTCCAGGTGGGAGGCCGCGGGTGGGAGTCAGGTGCCGTCACGGCTTCGGGATGCGGCCGCAAGTCGCGCAGGCAGGCTGCGTACGCGCTGCGGTGGGCTCCCGGAGAATCGTCGCCCCGGATATCGCCGGGACTCCGCGGCAGCGGAGTGCTGGGATCGGGACGCGGCGCACCGAGCCCCGGAGGGCACCTGGTGCAGCAATGAGGTTAACACTACCGACCCCCTCACACATTCCCCAGCCTTGCGCTTGCCAATCGTGTCCGGACCGCCCGGCTGCCGCCGGGCCCGGCCGAACCGCCCGAACGTGCTGCTCAGACGTCCAGCGGGAGCACCGTGGCACCGGTGCGGTCGAGCTCCAGACGGTGCGCGGCGAACGCCGGGTCGCCGCCGTGGCCGTGGTGCCCGGCGAAGGAGAGCACCTTGTCGGCGTTCGCCTCGTCGGTGAGCGCGAGGACGGTCGGGCCGGCCCCGGAGATCACCGCGGGGATGCCCTCCGCCCGCAGCGCGCCCACCAGGGCGGCGCTGTCCGGCATCGCGGAGGAGCGGTAGTCCTGGTGCAGCCGGTCCTCGGTGGCGGCCAGCAGCAGCTCGGGCCGCCGGGTCAGCGCCTCGACCAGCAGCGCGGCACGGCCCGCGTTCACGGCGGCGTCGGCCAGCGGGACGGTCTTCGGCAGCAGGCCGCGGGCGGTCTCGGTGAGCACCTCCTCGGCGGGCACGAACACCACCGGGACGACCCGCTCGGACGGCTCCAGGGCGATCGCCTTGGCCGACTCCTCGTCGGTCCAGGCGACGGTGAAGTTGCCGCGCAGGCAGGCCGCGACGTTGTCGGGGTGGCCCTCCAGCTCGGAGGCGAGGGCCAGCAGCGCGTCGTCGTCCAGCGCGGACGGACCGCCGATGGTGACGGCGCGGGCGGCCACGATGCCGGCGCAGATGGCGGCCGACGAGGAGCCCAGGCCGCGGCCGTGCGGTATCCGGTTGGCGCAGACCACTTCGAGGCCGCGCGGCTGGCCGCCGAGCCGGTCGAAGGCGGCGCGCATCGAGCGGACCACGAGGTGGCGCTCGTCGCGCGCCAGCGTGTCGGCGCCCTCGCCGGCGATGTCGACCGAGAGACCGGAGTCGGCGACCCGGACGACCACGTCGTCGTACAGACCCAGCGCGAGTCCGAAGGCGTCGAAGCCCGGGCCGAGGTTGGCGCTGGTCGCGGGAACCCGGACCCGGACGGCGGCGGCACGGAACGCAGGACCGGCCATGCGGTGGACTCTCCTGGGGAAATCGGGCGGCGCGAAGCGCGTCGGTGCGAGGGTGGGGAGGCGGGCCGCGGGGCCCCGTCCGGGGCGGGCGGTCACAGTCGTTGGTGCGGCCCGCACGAGGCCGGACCCGGGGCATGTGCCACACGGCCGGACCCAGAGTATCGAAGAGAGGTTCCCCAGTGGTACACCCCACGGGCCTTCGATCTGGTGTGTTGCCGCTTCTGGCCGGAATGCACACCCCTCCCTGTGAAAGAGAGCGGTGGAATCGGATCGGAATGCGAAGCGGAATTGACACCAAAGTGTCATCGAGAACTTTGACGGACCGACCCCCGAAAGGGTCGGCCCGTCGAAGCGTCAGGCCCCGTCGCCAGTACGGCACGACGGCGGGCGTGACGGTCAGTCGAGCAGGCCGAGGTGGCGGGCCGCCGCCTCCGGGTCGATCGGGACGACCTGCGGCTGCGGCGCGCCGGCCACCGCCCAGTCCGGGTCCTTGAGGCCGTTGCCGGTCACGGTGCAGACGATCCGCTGGCCCGGGTCGACCAGGCCGGCCTCCGCCTTGGCCAGCAGGCCGGCCACCGAGGCTGCCGAGGCGGGCTCCACGAAGACGCCCTCCTGTGCGGCCAACAGCCGGTAGGCGGCGAGGATCTGACGGTCAGTCACCTTGTCGATGAGGCCGCCCGACTCGTCCCGCGCGGCGAGCGCGAAGTCCCAGGAGGCCGGGTTGCCGATCCGGATCGCGGTGGCGATGGTCTGCGGCTTGAGCACCGGGGCGCCGTCCACGATCGGCGCGGAGCCGGCGGCCTGGAAGCCCCACATCCGCGGGGTTCGGGTGGCCAGGCGGGGAAGCAGGCGGGGCGAGCCGTCCCGGTCGGGAACGGCGGCCGGCGCCGACCGGGCGTATTCGCGGTAACCCTTCCAGTACGCGGTGATGTTGCCCGCGTTGCCGACCGGAAGGACGTGGATGTCCGGGGCGTCGCCGAGCATGTCGACGATCTCGAACGCGGCGGTCTTCTGGCCCTCGATGCGCACCGGGTTCACCGAGTTCACCAGCGCCACCGGGTACTTCTCGGACAGTTCACGCGCGAGGGTGAGGCAGTCGTCGAAGTTCCCGTCCACCTGGAGGATCCGGGCGCCGTGCACCAGCGCCTGGCCCATCTTGCCCAGGGCGATCTTGCCCTGCGGGACCAGCACCGCCGACACCATGCCGGCCCGCACCGCGTACGCGGCGGCCGAGGCCGAAGTGTTGCCGGTGGAGGCGCAGATGACGGCCTGCGCGCCCTCCTCCTTGGCCTTGGAGATGGCCATCGTCATCCCGCGGTCCTTGAAGGAGCCGGTCGGGTTGGCGCCCTCGACCTTCAGGTAGACCTCGCAGCCGGTGCGCTCGGACAGCACCTGGGCGGGGACCAGCGGCGTGCCGCCTTCGAGCAGGGTGACCACCGGGGTGGAGTCGGTGACCGGCAGGCGGTCGCGGTACTCCTCGATCAGGCCGCGCCACTGGTGGGTGCGCGCGCCTGCGACGACGTTCTCGGCAACGGCGTTCATGGCTGTTCCTTACTCCCCTTCGACCCGCATGATGCTGGCCACGTCCCGCACGCTGTCCAGCGCGCGAAGCTTGTCGACCGTCGCCGACAGGGCGGCGTCGGTGGCACGGTGGGTGACCACGACGAGCGAGGCGTCGCCGTCCCGGCCCTGCTGGCGCACGGTGTCGATCGACACCCCGTGCTCGGCGAACACGGACGCCACCTGGGCGAGCACACCCGCGCGGTCGTCCACGTCCAGGCTGACGTGGTAGCGGGTGACCACCTCGTCCATCGGCTTGGCCGGGAGCTGCGTGTACACCGAGTCACCGGGGCCGGTGGCCTCGGCGAGCTTGTTGCGGCACACCGCGACCAGGTCGCCGAGCACCGCCGAGGCGGTCGGCGAGCCGCCCGCGCCCGGGCCGTAGAACATCAGCCGCCCGGCCGCCTCGGCCTCGACGAACACCGCGTTGTACGCCTCGCGGACGGAGGCCAGCGGGTGCGACAGCGGGATCATCGCCGGGTGCACCCGGGCGGTCACGGACTCGCCGTCCGCCGCCCGCTCGCAGATCGCGAGCAGCTTGACCACGCAGCCCATCTCCTTGGCGGAGGCGATGTCGGCGGCGGTCACCTCGGTGATGCCCTCGCGGTAGACGTCCGCCGCGGTGACCTCGGTGTGGAAGGCGATCCCGGCCAGGATCGCGGCCTTCGCGGCGGCGTCGAAGCCCTCGACGTCGGCGGTCGGGTCCGCCTCGGCGTAGCCGAGCGCGGTGGCCTCCTCCAGCGCCTCCGAGTAGCCGGCGCCGGTGGTGTCCATCTTGTCGAGGATGAAGTTGGTGGTGCCGTTGACGATGCCCAGCACCCGGTTCACCTTGTCCCCGGCGAGGGACTCGCGCAGCGGGCGCAGCAGCGGGATCGCGCCCGCCACCGCGGCCTCGTAGTACAGGTCCACCCCAGCCGCCGCGGCGGCGGCGTGCAGCTCGGTGCCGTCCTGGGCGAGCAGCGCCTTGTTGGCGCTGACCACCGAGGCACCCTGCTCGAACGCCGACAGGATGAGGTGTTTGGACGGCTCGATGCCGCCCACGACCTCGACGACCACGTCGATGTCGCCCCGGTTGATCAGGGCCTCGGCGTCGGTGGTGATCAGGTGCTCGGGCACGCCGGGGCGGACCCGGCCGGCGCGGCGGACCGCGATGCCGGCGAGCTCGACCGGGGCACCGATGCGCGCGGCGAGGTCGTCGGCCGTCGTCGTCATGATGCGCGCCACCTCGGAGCCCACCACACCACAACCCAGCAACGCCACCTTCAGCGGGCGCGTACGCATCATCCGACTCCGCTCTGCATTCATCGTGCTTCGGTAATTCCGGCGGTTTTCCACGGGCCGCCGGGAACTTCGGTCCGTACCAGTCTCGGCGACTTTCCGCACGGATCTACGGCCGTTCCATGATCTGAGACGAGAATTTCGTCATCCGATATCCAGACGCAGGAGATCCTCCTCCGTCTCACGGCGGACGATCACCCGCGCCGCGCCGTCCCTGACGGCCACCACGGGCGGCCGCAGGGCGTGGTTGTAGTTGCTCGCCATCGAGCGGCAGTACGCGCCGGTGGCGGGCACCGCGATCAGGTCGCCGGCGGCCAGGTCGGCCGGCAGGAAGGCGTCCCGGACCACGATGTCGCCGGACTCGCAGTGCTTGCCGACCACGCGGACCAGCATCGGCGCGGCGTCGCTGCGGCGCGACACCAGGGCCACCGAGTACTCGGCGTCGTACAGCGCGGTGCGGATGTTGTCGGACATGCCGCCGTCCACGCTGACGTAGGTGCGCAGGCCCTCAAGCGGCTTCACCGTGCCGACCTCGTACAGCGTGAACGCCGTCGGGCCGACGATCGCCCGGCCCGGCTCCACGCTCAGCCGGGGGGTGTTCAGGTTCGCGGCGACGCACTCGCGGCGGACGATCTCGGCCAGCGCGACGGCGATCTCGGCCGGCTCGCGCGGGTCGTCCTCGCTGGTGTACGCGATGCCGAGGCCGCCGCCGAGGTCGATCTCGGGCAGCTCGACGCCGTGCTCGTCGCGGATCTGCGCCAGCAGGCCGACCACCCGGCGGGCGGCCACCTCGAAGCCGGCGGTGTCGAAGATCTGCGAGCCGATGTGCGAGTGGATGCCGCGCAGCTCCAGGCTGTCGTGGCCGAGCACCCGGCGCACCGCCTCGGCGGCGGCGCCCCCGGTCAGGGAAAGCCCGAACTTCTGGTCCTCGTGCGCGGTCGCGATGAACTCGTGGGTGTGCGCCTCGACGCCCACCGTGATCCGGATCAGCACGGGCTGGCGGACGCCCTGGCGGGCGGCGATCGCGGCCAGCCGCTCGATCTCCTCGTAGGAGTCGACGACGATGTGCCCGACGCCGGTCTTCACCGCGCTCTCCAGCTCGTCCACCGACTTGTTGTTGCCGTGCAGCGCGATCCGCTCCGGCGGCATCCCGGCGGCCAGCGCCACCGCAAGCTCGCCGGGACTGCACACGTCGAGGTTCAGGCCCTCCTCGTGCAGCCAGCGCACCACGGCCTTGGAGAGGAACGCCTTGCCGGCGTAGTAGACGTCCGCGTCGGCGCCGAAGGCGTCCCGCCAGGCGCGCGCCCGGGTGCGGAAGTCCTCCTCGTCGAGCACGTAGGCGGGCGTGCCGAACTCGGCCGCCAGCCGGCGGACGTCGAGCCCGCCGACGGTGGCCACGCCCTCGGCGTCGCGGGCGACGGTGCGCGACCAGACCTTGGGGTCGAGGGCGTTCAGGTCGGCCGGCGGGGCCTGGTAGTGGCCCTCGGGCAGCACGTCGCCGTGGCGGGGGCCTGCGGGGTGTGCGGAACGGCTCATCTGCGTAGTCCTTCGAGACCTATGGCGAGGGGCGGCGACGGTCCCCGTTGACCGTCAGCCGCCCCCGCTGCGCGCTTGGGGGGTGGTGCTTACATCCGCTCGGGCGCCGTGACGCCCAGGAGCGTCAGGCCGTTGGCGAGGACCGTGCGCGTGGCGTCGGCCAGCCAGAGCCGGGCGCGCGTGAGGTCCGTGGCCTCCTCGTCGCCCCGGGGCAGGATGCGGCAGTTGTCGTAGAAACGGTGGTACTTGGCCGCCAGCTCCTCCAGGTATGTGGCGACCCGGTGCGGCTCGCGCAGCTCGCCGGCCGAGGCCAGCACGCGCGGGAACTCGCCGAGGTGGCCGAGCAGTTCGGACTCCCACTCGGTGCCCAGCAGCTCCGGTTTGAAGTCCTCGGCCGCGCCGCGCGTGATGCCCTGCTCGTCGGCGTTGCGCTGCACCGCGCACATCCGGGAGTGGGCGTACTGGACGTAGTAGACCCGGTTCTCGTTGGTCTGGCTGGTCAGGATGTCGATGTCGAGCGTGATGGTGGAGTCCGTGGAGGACCGGGCCAGGGTGTAGCGGGCCGCGTCCACGCCGATCCACTCGATGACGTCGTCGATCGTGATGATGTTGCCGGCCCGCTTGGACATGCGGACCTCTTCGCCGTCGCGAAGCATCTTCACGAACTGGCCGATCCGGACCTCGATGTTGTGGTTCATGTCGTCGCCGGCGCAGGCCGAGATGGCCTTGAGGCGGTTGACGTAGCCGTGGTGGTCGGCGCCCAGCATGTAGAGCGCGACCTCGGTGCCGCGGTCGCGCTTGGACAGGTAGTAGGCGGCGTCGGCGGCGAAGTAGGTGGTGTCGCCGTCGGCCTTGATCAGGACGCGGTCCTTGTCGTCGCCGAAGTCGGTGGTGCGCAGGAAGACCGCGCCGTCCTGCTCGAAGACGTGGCCCTGCTCGCGCAGCCGGTCGATGGCCTTCCCGACGGCGCCGGAGTCGTGCAGCGACTTCTCCGAGAACCAGACGTCGAAGTGGGTGCCGAACTCGTCCATCGAGCGCTTGATCTCGGCCACCATGAGCTTCAGGCCCTCGGTGCGGAAGACCTGGAGCTGCTCGGCCTCGGACAGGTCGAGCAGGCCGGGGACGGCGTCGGTGATCGCCTTGGCGATGTCGACGATGTACTCGCCGACGTACCCGCCCTCGGGCACCTCGCGGCCGTTCGCGGCGGCCTGCAGCGAGGCGGCGAACTTGGTGATCTGCACGCCGGCGTCGTTGAGGTAGTACTCGGTGGTGACGTCGGCGCCGCAGGCCCGCAGCACGCGCGCCAGCGAGTCGCCGACAGCCGCCCAGCGGACGCCGCCGATGTGGATCGGGCCGGTCGGGTTGGCGGAGACGAACTCCAGGTTGATCTTCAGGCCCTTGAGGTCCTGGTTGCGGCCGTAGGCGTCGCCCGCCTCGACGATCGTGCGGGCCAGCGCGCCCTGGGTGGCGGTGTCCAGGGTGATGTTCAGGAAGCCCGGACCGGCGATGTCGACCTTGGCGACGCCGGTGATCCCTCGCAGGCGGTCGGCCAGCGTCTCGGCGACGGCTCGCGGCGGCCTGCCGGCCGCCTTGGCGAGCTGGAGGGCCACGTTGGTCGCGTAGTCGCCGTGGTCCCGGTTCTTGGGACGCTCGACCGTCACGTGCTCGGGCACGGCGACGGTCAGCTCGCCCGCCTCGACGGCGGCGCGCACGGCGGCCTGGACTGCCTGGGAAAGCTCTGCGGGGGTCACGACGCCAAGCGTAGGCGAGACGGGGTGCCCGCTCGCCACTCGGTTTACCGGTTGAGACGGCCGTCCGCCGCGTCGGCGGGGATGTCAGCCGCGATCGGTCCGATCTGTTCGCTCAGGGCGAAAGCCGCCGGGCATCCCGTCCATCGCCATCAGCCGCCGCACCAGCGCCACCAGGTCGGCCGGGTCGAAGGGCTTGCCCAGGTACCCGTCCACGCCGACCGCCTCCCCCAGGTCCAGGTCGGCCGGCGTGCAGGCGCTCACTATCGCGATCGGCAGCCGGCTCGTGCCCGGGGTCGCGCGCAGCCGCGCCGCCGTCCGCAGGCCGTCCAGCCGGGGCATCACCACGTCCAGCGTCACCACGTCCGGCTTCACCCGGCGGACCACCTCCAGGCACTCGGCGCCGTCGGCGGCGGTCACCACCTCGAAGCCCTCGAGCTCCAGGTTGACCCTGATCAGCTGGCGGATCGCCTCGCTGTCGTCCACCACGAGGACCCGCCCGGACACTCCCGACATCTCACCGAGGGTATCGGCGCCTCCACCGCCCCGTCCGGCCTTTCCCGACTTCCGCCCCCGCCCTCGCCCCCGCCCCCACGAAGGGCCCCACGCGAAACCCGTGCACGGACCGCACCCGAAGCCTGGTAGTGTTCATCACGTCGAAAGCGGAAGCGGACGGCGAAACAGCAGCAGGCCCCCGTAGCTCAGGGGATAGAGCACCGCCCTCCGGAGGCGGGTGCGTAGGTTCGAATCCTACCGGGGGCACTTCGCGAGAAGTGCAACTGAGGCCCAGGTCAGTGGAGTTGATCCACGGTCTGGGCCTTCGTCATGTTCCGGGCCGGCTCGGCGTCGCGCTGCCGGGGAGACGCCGCCCCCGGCCGCCGGGCGGGCGGCCGGGGGCGGCGGGTTCAGGAGGCGGCGGCCTCGGTCTGGGAGAAGAGGGCCGCGATCGTGTGGTCGAAGTAGGCGCTGTAGGACACGTCGTCCGTTTCGCCGCCCTGCTGGTAGCCGCCGATGGCGCCGACCACGTCGCCGGTCGCGGTGTTGATCCACGGGCCGCCGCTGGTACCGGCCGGGTAGCCGGGGCAGCTGATGACGCGCTGGTAGGAGCTCTGCCTGCCGCTGGTGTTGGTGCAGAGGTTCGGGGACTCGGAGTCCGCGGCGTAGCCGTAGAGGCGGATGGTGGCGTCGAAGGGCTCGTCGACGCCGAGGCGGTTGCCGCCGACCACGTCCTCGACCTTGCGGCCGTTGCTGGGGGCCGTCTCCAGGAACGCGAAGTCCTCGTCCTGGTCGGCCCGCTGGGACCAGCCGGTGGTGGTGTGGATCGCGGTGACCTGCCAGGTGCCGAACGGGGTCCGGCCGTCGCGGTAGCCCGGCGCGAAGGTGACGGTGTCCGTGGTGTTGAGGCAGTGCGCGGCGGTCAGCAGCAGGTTGCGGGTGGGACTGTGCACCACGCTGGCGGTGCAGAAGTGGTTGCCGGCCGGGACGGAGCCGGTGAACAGCACGCCCACGGTGACCGATTCGGGAGTCACAGGGGCGGTCGCGGTGGCGCTCGGGGCCGTCGAGGGGGTGCTCGGCGTGGCGGTGGGCGTGGGCGAGGGCGTCGCGTCTTCCGTCGACGGCGGGCTGCTCGACTGCGCGGAGGGCACGACCGGCGAGGTCGACACGGGCGCGGCGGACGGCACGGCAGCCGGGGGCGAGGCGGCGGGCGGCGACGCGGAGGCGGTCGGCGAGGCACGGGACGGACTGCTGGCGGCCGTCGCCTCGGACGGGCTCAGCGAGTGCATGCCGGTCACCACGGCGGCCACCGTGACGGCCGAGAACGCGGTGAACAGGGTCGGGGCCAGAAGCCGGCGTCGCGGGGTGGGGCGGCGGTGCTGGCCCATGCGCGTCTCTCCTGCCTTGGGGGCGGCAACGTTCGGTCAACGACTATGACGCCTCCGGCTGGAAATGTTGTTATCCGCGACTTGGATCTGCATGAGAAAACCGCTGCCGGGCGGCGGACGGCTACAGGTCCTCGGGCCCGATGAAGGCGGTGTGCGTCCCGGCGGCGGTGCACGCGAACGCCCCGGCGGCCGAGCCGGCCCGGGCGCAGTCCAGCGGCGCGCGGCCCCGGAACCACGCGTACAGGAAGCCGGAGACGAAGGCGTCCCCGGCGCCGTTGCTGTCCACCACCGGGCGGCCCGGGTCGACGGCCGGGAGGTGGTGGGCCGCGCGGGCGCCCCGGTCGAGATCGTCCCTCGTGAGCAGGTGGCAGCCCTCGGCGCCCGCGGTGGCGACGACGACCTCGGCCCGGCCCTCGGCGAGGATCGTGCGCATCAGCTCCTCGTGGCGGCCCCGGCAGCCGGCGACGGACAGGAACACCAGGTCGGAGTTGACCGCGTAGTCGCGGTGGTGCGGGTTGCGGCCGTCCCAGTCGTGCAGGTCGGTGGAGGTGGTGCGGCCGAGCCGGTGCAGGTCGCCGTACATGTCGCGGTTGACGCCGGTGATGGAGAGGTGGACGTGCCGGCTGCGCTCGGCGTACGGGAGGTAGAAGGCGCGCGGCAGCCGCAGGTCGGCGGGGTGGCGGCCGTCGAAGAAGGAGAAGCGGCGGCCGGCGGCGTCCACCAGGTTGACCCCGCGTGGGGTGCCGTGCGGGCTCACCAGGTGGGCGAAGTGCAGGCCGTGGCGCCGGTAGGCGGCGCGGATCAGATCGCCCTGCGGGTCGTCGCCGAGGAAGTCGAGGAAGGCGGTCCGCAGCCCGAGGTGGTGGGCGCCGAGGGCGACGCCGTTGCCGGTGTGGCCGACGTAGTCGTGGACCGGCCCGACGTACTGCGAGTCGCCGGGCGGGATCTCCAGCCGGTCCACGCGGACGACGGTGTCCACGCCGGCGCCGCCGACGACGAGCAGGTCGAACTCGAGCGGCACGGACTCGGCCAGCACGGCGGCGCCTCCTTGATCCCCGGACGGTGGCCAGGAGTCAAGCAGGCGCCGGAGGTTGACTGCAAGACCTTGCGGAAACTTTCAGGTCGCCCGCTGCCGCTCCGCCTGGGCGACGGCGCTCTCGACCGGAGCCCCGGCCGCCGCGCCCTCGGCCACGGCCTCGGCGCCGCCCGGGACGCCCGCCGCCTCACCGGGCGCCGGACGGTGGTCGATCATCAGGAACGCGATCAGCGACGCCAGCATCAGGATGCCCATCGCCACCCACGTCGCGACCACGTAGCCGTGCACCGCGCCCTGGGCCCGCACCGCCGGGTCGGCGGCGATCCGGGTGGACAGGTACGTCGCGGTGGCGCTCGCCGCGACCGTGTTCAGCAGCGCCGTACCGAACGAACCACCCACCTGCTGAGCCGAGTTGATGGTGGCCGAGGCGGCGCCGGCCTCGTTCGGGGCGACGCCGAGGGTGGCGAGGCTCATCGAGGGCATGAACACCAGGCCCATGCCGAAGCCGAGCAGCAGCTCCGCCGGCAGCACCATGCCGGCCCACGGGCTGTCCACCTTCATCTGGGTCAGCCAGGCCATGCCGCCCGCGGCGAGCAGCAGTCCCGGGCCGATCAGGTTCCGGGACGGCACCCTGGTCATCAACCGCGCCGCGAAGCCCGTCGAACTGATGACGATGGCGGCCGTCATGGGCAGGAAGGACACGCCTGACAGCACCGGCGAGAAGTGCTTGATCTCCTGCAGGTAGTAGGTCAGGAACAGGAACAGGCCGAACATGCCGACCATGGCCAGCCCGACCGACAGGGCTCCGCCGCCGCGGTTGCGCTCACCGACGATGTGCATCGGCAGCAGCGCGTGGTCGGTGTGCTTCTCCACCAGGACGAAGATCGCGAGCAGGGCCACGCCGACGCCCAGCGAGGTCAGCACGAGCCAGTCGCCCCAGGTCCGGGTCACGGCCTCGGAGGTGCCGAAGACGATGGCGAGCAGGCCGCCGCAGCCGAGCAGCGCACCGGGCAGGTCGAGCTTGACCCGGCGGCCCTTGGCGATGTGGTCGCGGGTGAGCACGGAGTAGGCGGCGAGGGCGGCGCCGACGGCGATCGGGGTGTTGACGAACAGGCACCAGCGCCAGTTCAGGTACTCGGTCAGCAGGCCGCCGGTGATCAGGCCGATCGCGGCGCCGCCGCCGGCGATCGCACCGAAGATCCCGAAGGCCGTACTGCGCTCCTTGGGGTCGGTGAACGTGGTCGAGAGCAGCCCCAGCGCGGACGGGGCGAGCAGCGCGCCGAACGCGCCCTGGAGGGCGCGGGCGCCGAACAGCATCGCGGGCCCGGCCGCGGCGCCGCCGAGGGCGGAGGCGAGGGCGAAGCCCAGCAGGCCGATGGTGAAGACGCGCTTGCGGCCGAAGAGGTCGCCCAGCCGGCCGCCGAGCAGCAGCAGGCCGCCGAAGGCGAGCGTGTAGGCGGTGATCACCCACTGCCGGTTGGCGTCGGAGATGCCCAGGTCCTTCTGGGCCGACGGCAGCGCGATGTTCACGATGGTGATGTCGAGGACGATCATGAGCTGGGCGATGGCGATGACCGCCAGCGCCCACCAGCGGCGACTGTCCGCGGTCCCATGACCGGTGGCGGTTTGCGCAGACACTGGTCGAGCCTTCCGGAGAGGTACGGAGAGGTCACGCAGTCGTCTTCCAGCGAAACGCGCGTGTGGACGAATGGCAAGGAAAAACCTCACCAAATCGACCTTTTCCGGACCAAAGGACCATGGCTTCGGACCAGAGGACCACGACCGGCGGACTACGACAGGGCCCGGGCCCCGGCGAACCGGCACCCGGGCCCCGTCCCGGCCGTCACAGCGCCGACAGCTCCTCGACCAGGTCGTCCAGCCCCAGCGAGCCCTGCGACAGCGCCGCCATGTGCCAGGCCTTGAGGTCGAACTCCTCGCCACGCGCCTCGTGCGCCGCCTTCGCCGCCGCCCGGCCGCGCAGCCAGGCGCGCTCACCCAGCTTGTAGCCGATCGCCTGCCCGGGCATGCCCAGGTAGCGGACCAGCTCGCTGTCCAGGAAGTCGGCGGACAGGCCGCAGTAGCGGCCGAAGAACTCCCGCGCCGCCTCCGGGCTCACCGGCTCGCCCGGCCGGTACGGGGAGTCGGCGGGGAAGTCGAAGCCGGCGTGCATGCCGATGTCGACGATGACCCGCAGCGCCCGCATCATCTGCGCGTTGAGGTAGCCCAGCCGGTGGCCCGCGTCGGTGAGGTAGCCGAGCTCGTCCATCAGGCGCTCGGCGTACAGCGCCCAGCCCTCCAGGTTGGCGCTCACCCCGCCGAGGCTGACCTGGTAGGTGGAGAGCCGGTCGGCGACGTAGTTCCACTGCGCGAGCTGGAGGTGGTGGCCCGGAACGCCCTCGTGGTACCAGGTGGAGACGAGGTCCCAGACCGGGAAGCGCTCCCGGCCGAGCAGCGGCAGCCAGGTCCGCCCGGGGCGGCTGAAGTCCAGCGAGGGGGCCGTGTAGTACGGCGCGGCGGCGCTGCCGGGCGGGGCGATCATCGACTCGACCCGGGTGACCGGCTCGGCGAGGTCGAAGTGGGTGCCCTGGAGGTCGCGGATCGCCTGGTCCATCAGGCCCTGGAGGTACTCACGGGTGGCCTCGGCACCCTCGATGCCCGGACCGTCGGTCTCCAGCCACTTCATCGCCTCCATCGGGCCGGCGCCCGGGCGGACCTTCTCGGCTTCGGCCTCCATCTGGGCCAGCAGGCCGTGGAACTCGCTCCAGGCCCAGGCGTAGGCCTCGTCCAGGTCCAGGTCGGAGCCGGTCCAGTAGCGGACCCAGCGGCCGTAGCGCTCCCGGCCGGTGGTGTCCGGGGTGCCGGCGGCGGCCGGGCCGTAGACGTCGCGCAGCCAGTCGCGCAGGGCGGCCAGGGCCTCGGCGGCGGCGACGGCGTGCGCGGACAGCTCCGCGCGCAGGCCCTCGGGCGCGTCGGCGACGAGCTGACCGAACCAGCCCCCCGGCAGCTCACCCTCCAGCCACTCGCCGAACTGGCCGACCACGGTGGTGACCTGGCGGGGGCCGGACAGCAGTCCGCGCTCGGTGCCCGCCGCCAGGGTCTCCCGGTACTGCGCCAGCGCGACCGGCACCCGGGCCAGGCGGCGGCCGAGCACCGCCCACTGCTCCTCGGTGTCGGTGGCCATCAGGGTGAAGACGTCACGGACGTTGTGCACCGGCGAGGCCAGGTTGCGGACCGCGCGGTAGTTCTCCCCCGCGTCGTGGACGGCGAGTTCGGCGGTCAGCCGCTCGCGCAGCAGCCGGGCGCAGCGGCGCTCGGCCTCTTCCGCAGCCGCTCCGGCCCGCTCCGCCTCGGCGAGTTGCGCCAACGTGCGGCGGGCGAGGTCGGCGATCGCCTCCGCGCCGGCCGGCGAGAGGTCGGGCAGCCGGTCGTCCTCGGGGTTGAGTCCCAGATAGACCGCGGTCAGCGGGTCGAGCTCGGCGAGGGCACGGACGTACCCGTCGGCGATACGGCGCGGGGTGGTGCCGTCGGAGGTGATCAGTTCTTCAACCATTCGGACATCATTTCGCGGCATGGGCCTTTTGCAAGCCCCTGATCCTGCACGGCCGGTGGGCACGAACCCGGTTGAGCCCCCTGCGCGCGCCGCAAACATCCGTTCGGGCGGAACCACGCCCGACAGGATCCGATCGGGCCGACGCCCATTACGCTGGCCGCCATGGAAGCCCGCCCCACCGCAGCCGTCCCGGCGAACGCCCCGGCCGACCCCGACCTCCGCCCCCGCCGCGCCGGCTACCGGCGGCTCCCGGTGCAGCAGCGGCGCGAGCAACTCATCGCGGTGGCACTGGAGTTGTTCGCCGCCCGGCCGCCGGAGGAGGTGAGCCTGGACGACGTCGCCGAGGCCGCCGGGGCCTCCCGGCCGCTGGTCTACCGCTACTTCGCGGGCGGCAAGCAGCAGCTCTACGAGGCCGCGCTGCGCACCGCCGCGGACGAGCTGACCAGCCGGTTCGCCGTCCCGCTCACCGGGACGCCGTCCGAGCAGCTGGCGGCCGTCCTGGACGGCTACTTCGCGTTCGTCGCCGAGCACGACGCCGGCTACTCGGCGCTGCTGCGCGGCGGTTCGGTGGTGGAGACGGCCCGCACCTCGGCGATCGTCGACGACGTCCGGCGGGCGGCGCTGCGGCGCACGCTGCGTCACCTGGGCGTCCGGGAGGCGGGCCCGCGGCTGACCCTGCTGGTGCGGTCGTGGATAGCGGTGGTCGAGGGCGCGTCGCTGAGCTGGCTGGACGAGGGGCGCACGCTGGCGGTGGCCGAGCTGCGCGACTGGCTGGTGGACCAGTTCACGGCGATGGCGGCGGCGACCGCCCTGCACGATCCGCAGACGGCGGAGGTGCTGGCCGCGCTGCTCGCGCTGGACGGCCCGGACGCGCTGCGGGCGGAGCGGCTGCGGGGCGTCCTGTCGGTGCGCTGAGCCGGCGGGGTGAGCCTCCCGACCCCCGTGCCCGGGGCCGGGTGGCGTGCGCTCACGCCTTGCCGAGCACCTGGCGCTGGCGGCCGAGACCGTCGATCTCGATCTCGACGATGTCACCCGAAGTGAGGAACGGCGTACCGGGGCGCCCCAGGGTGACGCCGGCCGGGGTGCCGGTGATGACCACGTCACCGGGCTCCAGCACCATGAACTGGCTGGCGTAGCGGACGAGTTCGAGCACCGGGAAGATCATCTGCCCGGTGTTGCCGTCCTGCCGCAGCTCGCCGTTGACCCAGAGCCGCAGCGGCAGCCGCTGCGGGTCCGCCACCTCGTCGGCGGTGACCAGCCAGGGTCCGAGCGGCGTGAAGGTCTCCGCCGACTTGCCCTTGTCCCACTGGCCGCCCCGCTCGAACTGGAAGGCCCGCTCGGTGACGTCGTTGGCGATCGTGTAGCCCGCGATCACCTCGGCGGCCTCCGCGTGCCCGGCCAGGTAGCGGGCCGTCCGCCCGATCACGACCGCCAACTCGGCCTCGTAGTCGGTCTTCTCGCCGCCGCGCGGCACCAGCACCTCGTCGTACGGGCCGACCACGGTGCAGCTCGGCTTGAGGAAGATCACCGGCTCGTCCGGGATCGCGGCCCCGGCCTCGACCGCGTGGTCGCGGTAGTTGAGCCCGATCCCGACCACCTTGCCCGGCCGGGCCACCGGAGAGCCGACCCTGACCCCGCCGGCGAGGTCCACCACCGGCAGCACGCCCGCGGCCACGTCCCGCGCCAGCTCGGCGGCGTCCAGTCCGGCCAGGAAGGCCCCGTCGATGTCCCGGGCCCGCCCGGACAGGTCGTACGCGGTGCCGTCCCGGCCCAGCACGACCGGGCGCTCGGCACCCGGGGGTCCGACACGGAGGAGCTTCATCGATCCGTCACCACCATTTCGTCGCAGCTCACCGGGCCGGCCGCTCACCGGTCCCGAGTCCGGCAACGAGATATATCAACGGCCCCGACCGGCGAACCAGGGAGTCCCGATGGGCGAGTTCCTCTCAAATCCTCCCGTCGGAAGAACCGCCGAATCGGCGGCCCACACGGTTGACTCCCCTTCGCCGGAGGCGAACACGGGCACGCTCAGGGCGAACACGGGCGTGCGACGCGTGGTGGCGGGCGCAGGATCCGGGCATGGAGATCACGCGGGTACGAACCGAGTTGTACATGATCGCACTGGACTTCGGGACCGCCTACCTGTGGCGGGACGAGGACGGGCTGACGCTGGTCGACACCGGGATCGCCGGGTCGGCGGACGGTATCGAGGAGGGGATCCGGGCGGCCGGGCTGGATCCGGCGGCGCTGCGGTACGTCGTGCTGACGCACCACCACCCCGACCACACCGGGTCGGCCGCGGAGCTCGCGCGGCGCTGGGACGCCGAGGTGGTCGCGCACCGGCTGGACGCGCCGGTGATCCGCGGCGAGCAGGAGCCGCAGCCGCCGATGCTGAGCCCGTTCGAGCAGGAGATCTGGGACGGCCTGCCGCCGATGCCGCCGGCCGAGCCGTGCCCGGTGCACCGCGAGGTCGAGGACGGCGACGTGCTGGACCTCGGCGGCGGTGCGGTGGTCGTCCACGTGCCCGGCCACACCGACGGCAGCATCGCGCTGCACCTGCCCGGGCCCGGGGTGCTGTTCACCGGGGACACCGTCGCCAACGTCGGCGGGCGGACCATGCCCGGGGTGTTCCACACCGACCCGGCCCGGGCCCTCGACTCCTTCCACAGGCTGGCCGAACTGCCCGTCACCACGGCCGTGTTCGGGCACGGCGACCCGATCGCCGAGGGCGCCTCAGCCGCTCTGCGGGCCGCCGCCGAGCAGACCCGCGAGGCTTAGCGGACGGCCCTCGACGGCTGGCACGGCGCCCGGGCCCCCGCGGGAGATCTCGCGGTGCCAGTGGTCGAGGTCGCGCAGCGCGTCGGCACGGGCGTCCGGGGCGTCGGCGAGGACCGGGACCAGCTCGCGCAGCAATGCCACGGCGGCGCCCCGGCTGCCGTCCCGGGCCAGCCAGATCGCCAGGTCGTGGCAGGTGCGCAGGGTTCGGAGGTCGGCCGGGCCGCAGATCCGCGCGAGGTCGCGGATGATCCCCGGCAGCACGGCGACGGCCTGCCCGGGCGCACCGTCCGCGCCGAGCCGCCAGGCCTGGTCGGCGCGCCGGCGCAGCTGCTCCGGGCTGGGGTCGTCGTGGTCGAGCACGCCGGGCCGGACGGCGCGCAGCCGGCGGTGCACCTCGGCGGCGTCGGCGGGCCGGTCGGCGGGGTTCTTGGCGAGCAGTTCGGCGATCAGCTCGCCCAGGGCCGGGTCGGCGGTGCGGACCCCGGCCGGGGTCTCCTCCAGGTGCTTGTACATGTACTCGGCGGCCGACGCGGCGCGGAACGGCCTCCGGCCGGTGCAGAGTTCGTACAGCATGACCCCGAGCGCGTAGAGGTCGGCCCGGCTGTCCGCGCCGGCGCCGGACCAGCACTCGGGGGCCAGGTAGGGCACGGTGCCGACCACGTTGCCGGTCGAGGTGAGCACGGCGGACTGGGTGAGCAGGCGCGCGATGCCGAAGTCCAGCACCTTGGCCTTGCCGGTGTCCTCCGCGATCATGACGTTCTCGGGCTTGATATCGCGGTGGACGACGCCGCAGCGGTGCGCGGCGTCCAGCGCCCGGCACACGTGGCGCGTCCACCGCAGGGCGTCCTCCGAGCTCGGGACGCCGTCCTTGAGGAGGTCGGCGAGCGAGCGGCCCCGGACCAGCTCCATGACCAGGTAGTGGGTCTCCCCGGACGGGGTCGGCACCCGGCCGAAGTCGTGCACGGTGACGATGTGCGGGCTGGCGAGGCCGCCGGCCGTCCGGGCCTCGCGGATGAACCGGCCGACCGCCTCCCCGTCGGCCGCGTGCTCCTCCAGCAGCACCTTGACCGCGACGTTCCGGACGAGCCGCAGGTCGGTGGCCCGCCAGACCACGCCGAACCCGCCCCGGCCGAGCGTCTCCTCCAGCCGGTAGCGGCCGTCGAGTACGTCACCCGCCCGCATGCCTTCCCCCAAGTCCACCGGGTGCGCCCGGTGTTCGCCCGGCGTGCACCGCCGGCGGGGTCACGATAGCGGCGGGGGCGGGCCGGCGGGTGAACAATCGCGGCTCCGGGCGGGGCGTGCCCGGCCGCCCCTTGCCGCCGCCTCGTGCACGGGCGGCCCTCCCCCTCCTTTCCCCCAGGTGGAAGGATGGGGGCGAGCCCCCGCGACGGTGCGGCGGGTTCGACGAACAGAGCCGAGGAGCGCAGTCATGGCCAAGCAGGCCCCGCAGAGCGATCCGGTGCAGGACGCCCCCGAGGTGTCCGCGCCCCAGCACGCGGCGGCCGGGCTGCCCGCGGTCGGGCACAGCCTGCGGATGGCCGCCGAGCAGATGGGCGCCCGCCGGACGATGGCCACCCTGCTCAAGGTGAACCAGCCGAACGGCTTCGACTGCCCCGGCTGCGCTTGGCCGGAACCGGACCGGACGCACACCGCCGAGTTCTGCGAGAACGGCGCCAAGGCCGTCGCCGAGGAGGCCACCGAGCGCCGGATCCACGCCGACTTCTTCGCCGCGCACCCCGTCGCCGAGCTGGCCGACCGCTCCGGCTACTGGCTCGGCCAGCAGGGCCGGCTCACCCAGCCGATGCTGCTCGACGAGGGCGCCACCCACTACGCGCCGATCTCCTGGGACGACGCCTTCGCGCTGATCGCCGAGGAGCTGCGGGCCCTGGACACCCCGGACGGCGCCGCCTTCTACACCTCGGGCCGGACCAGCAACGAGGCCGCCTTCGCCTACCAGCTGTTCGCCCGCCGGCTCGGCACCAACAACCTGCCGGACTGCTCCAACATGTGCCACGAGTCGTCCGGTTCGGCGCTGACCGAGACGCTCGGCGTCGGCAAGGGCAGCGTGAGCCTGAAGGACCTCTACCAGGCCGACCTGATCATCGTGGCCGGCCAGAACCCCGGCACCAACCACCCCCGGATGCTCTCGGCGCTGGAGCGCGCCAAGCGGGCCGGCGCCACGATCGTCAGCGTCAACCCGCTGCCGGAGGCGGGCCTGGAACGGTTCAAGAACCCGCAGCACGCCCGCGGCCTGGTCGGCCACGGCACCAAGCTGACCGACCTGTTCCTGCAGATCCGCCTCGGCGGTGACCTGGCGCTCTTCCGCGCGCTGAACCGGATCGTCCTGGAGCAGGACGGCGTCGACCGCGCGTTCGTCGCCGAGCACTGCCACGGCTTCGAGGAGTTCGAGGCCCAGGTCCGCGAGACCGACCGGGACGCGGTCCTCGCCGCGACCGGCCTGCCGTGGGAGCAGATCGAGGAGCTCGGCCGCCTGGTGCTGGCCTCCAAGAAGATCATCGTCTGCTGGGCGATGGGCCTCACCCAGCACAAGCACGCCGTCCCCACCATCCGCGAGGTGGTCAACTTCCTGCTGCTGCGCGGCAACGTCGGCCGCCCCGGCGCCGGGGTCTGCCCGGTGCGCGGGCACAGCAACGTCCAGGGCGACCGGACGATGGGCATCTTCGAGCGGCCGAGCAAGGCCTTCCTCGACGCGCTGGGCAAGGAGTTCGGCTTCGAACCGCCGCGCGCGCACGGCCTCGACTCGGTGGACACCATCCGCGCGATGCGTGACGGCAGGGTCAAGGTGTTCTTCGCGATGGGCGGCAACTTCGTCGCGGCCACCCCGGACACCGACGTCACCGAGGCCGCGATGCGCCGCTGCCGGCTGAGCGTGCACGTCTCCACCAAGCTCAACCGCTCGCACGTGATCACCGGCGCGCGGGCGCTGATCCTGCCCACCCTCGGCCGTACCGACCGGGACGTCACCAGCCACGGCGCCCAGTTCGTCAGCGTCGAGGACTCGATGGGCCAGGTCCACTCCTCCCGCGGCGGCCTGCCGCCGGCACCCGGCCTGCTCTCCGAGGTCGCGATCATCTGCCGCCTCGCCCGCACCACCCTCGGCGCCGAGGACAGCGTGCCGTGGGAGGACTTCGCCGCCGAGTACGACACCCTGCGGGACCGGATCGCCCGGGTCGTCCCGGGCTTCGAGGACTACAACCAGAAGGTGCGCCGCCCCGGCGGCTTCACCCTCCCGCACGGCCCGCGCGACTCCCGCACCTTCCCCACCGCGACCGGCAAGGCGAACTTCACCGTCAACCCGCTGACCGCCCCCGAGGTCCCGTCGGGCCGCCTGCTGCTCCAGACGCTGCGCTCGCACGACCAGTACAACACCACGATCTACGGCCTCGACGACCGCTACCGCGGCATCAAGGGCGGCCGCCGGGTGGTCCTGGTCAACCCGGCCGACGCCGCCGAACTGGGCCTGGCCGAGGGTGCGTACGTCGACCTGGTGAGCGAGTGGAAGGACGGCGCCGAGCGCCGCGCCCCGCACTTCAAGGTGGTCCACTACCCGGTGGCCCGCGGCGGCGCGGCGGCGTACTACCCCGAGACGAACGTGCTCGTCCCGCTCGACTCCACCGCCGACATCAGCAACACGCCCACGTCGAAGGCGATCGTCGTCCGCTTCGAGCCGGACAGCGGCGCCGCCCCCGCGCACGCGCACTCCTGATCGGGCACCGCGCCCCGGACAGCACGAAGGCCGCCCCACGTCACCGGACGTCGGGCGGCCTTCGCGTACAGCGTCAGGGCAGCAGACCGCCGATGAGCGGGAGCGTCGCCGTGGGGCTGCCCGGCGCCGAGGCGCTCGCGGAGCCCGTACCCGTCGCGGTGGGCGAGACGGTCCCGGTCTTGGCCGGGGTGCCGGTGCCGGTCGGGGTGGGCGTGCCGGTGGGCGTCTGGGTCGCGGTCGAGGTGCCCGTCCCGCCGGGCGTCGGCGTGCCGGTGCCGGACGGCGTGGTCGACGGCGAACCCGTCCCGCTCGGCGAACCCGTCCCGCTGGGCGAGCCCGTGCCGGACGGCGTGCCGGTGCCCGACGGCGTGCCGGTGCCGGACGGCGTCCCCGGCGTGGTCGACGGTGTGCCCGGGGTCGGGGCCGGCGTGCCGGGGGCGGTCGGCGCGCCGTTGGCCGGGACGGGCGGCCGCTGCTCGGCCGGCGTCGGGGCGATCGGGGTGACGGTGTCCCAGCCGGTCGGCAGGTCGGGCACCTTCCAGGCGCCGCCGGCCTCGTCGGCCGCCCCGGACGGGTCGGGCCGGACGGCCCCGAGGATCGGCATCGAGCCGATCGGCGAGACCTTGATCACGGCACCCGGCCGGGGAGCCTGGACGATCAGCCCGCCGCCGATGTACATCGCGACGTGCGTGGCGCCCTGGAAGTAGATGACGAGGTCGCCGGGGCGGATCTGGTTCAGCGGGATGTGCTGGAGCTCCGCCCACTGCTCCTGGCTGGTGCGCGGGATCGGCTTCCCGGCGTGCAGCCAGGCCTGCGAGGTGAGGCCGGAGCAGTCGTAGGCGTCCGGGCCGATGCCACCCCACAGGTAGGGCTTGTTGAGCTGGGCGAGCGCGAACGAGACGGCGGCGCGGCCGGCCAGCGAGGGGGTGCGCTCGCCCTTGCCGAGGGCACCGGAGGCGAGGAGGGCGAGCTGGGCCTCGTCGGCCTTCGCCTTCTCCAGCTTCTCCAGTTCGGCGCGCTGGGCGCCGGTGAGCGAGGAGACCAGCTGCTCGACGGCGGCGAGGTCGGTGGCGACCTTGGCCTTGGCGGCCTCCTGCTGGGCGACCAGCGTCCGGGAGGTGTTGAGGGCGTCCTCGGTCTGCTTCTTCAGCCCGGCGAGCGCGTCGCGGTCGCTCTTGAGCCGGTCAAGGAACTCGGACTGCGAGCGGCTGGCGGCGGCGAGCAGTTCGGCGATGGTGACGGCCTCGTACGGATCCTTGGAGAGCAGCAGTTCGGCGTAGGCGGAGGTGGCGCCGTTGCGGTACTGGGCGGCGGCGAGCTGGGAGGCGACGTCGGTGCCGGCGTCGACCTGCTTCTGCTGGCGGTCCAGCCGGCCCTGGAGGTCGGTCAGCGCGGCCTGCTGCTCGGCGACCTTGGCGACGGCGGCGTTGTACTGCTCGGTGGCGGCCTCGGCGCTCTGGTACAGGTTGTGCAGCTGGTCGAGGAGCGGACCGAGGGTGGCCTTGGCGGCGGCGAGCGGGTCGTCGCCGGGGGTCGCGGTGGGCGCGGTGACACCCGGCCTGCCGGGGTCGGGGGCGGCGTACGCGGCCTGGGTGGCGAGCGGGAGCGCCAGCGCGGCGGCCGCGAGGACGGCTCCGCATCGGAGGGCGGCGCGCACCCACGGTCGTACGTCTGCCGTCTCGGTGCGCTGTCTGGCCCCGCCCATGGGTTCGTCCTCCCCGCCCTGCCCTGTCCCGGGCTCCCCGGATCCTGGGCGATCCTCCCATGGGTTACCCGTCGGAAACAGAGCGCACCAGCGCCGGAAGATGAATTCTGCGTTCATCTCTTGGGCTCGCCTGTGAGACGGGTCACACCAAACCGCACCGAACCGGGACGTTCCTCGCCAATGCCCAGCTCAGTGCGGCCTACTTCACTCCTGCGAAAGCTTTCGGCTACTGTCACGACACCGTCAGAACCACGATTCCCGGCCCAGTTCACCTTCCGTTTACCAAACCTGCCTACGGTCGCGAACGACACCAACGTCCGTGCGACAACTACGACGATTGTTTGGGTATGGAACACATCTCGTTCCTGGTGGCCGTTGTGATCATCACGGCGCTCGCCTTCGACTTCACCAACGGGTTCCACGACACCGCCAACGCGATGGCCACCTCCATCGCGACGGGAGCCCTCCGGCCGAAGGTCGCGGTCGCCATCGCGGCCGTCCTCAACTTCGCGGGCGCGTTCCTGTCCGTGAAGGTCGCCACCACCATCTCCGGCGGCATCGTCAACGAGAAGACGGGCCTCCACCCCGAGATCATCTTCGCCGCCCTGGTCGGCGCGATCCTGTGGAACCTGCTGACCTGGCTGCGCGGTCTGCCGTCCAGCTCCTCGCACGCGCTGTACGGCGGCCTGATCGGCGCCACCGTCGTGGGCGTCGGCATGCACGGCGTCAACTTCGACACCGTGGTCACCAAGATCCTGATCCCGGCGATCGCCTCCCCGTTCGTCGCCGGCCTGGCCTCCTGGGGCGCCACCAAGCTGGCCTACGCGATCACCCGCAAGGGCAACGACGCGGCCACCACCAAGGGCTTCAAGACCGGTCAGGTCTTCTCGTCCTCGCTGATCTCGCTCGCGCACGGCACCAACGACGCCCAGAAGACGATGGGCATCATCACCCTGACCCTGGTCTCGGTCGGCGCCCTGCCGAAGGGCGCGCTGCCCCCCACCTGGGTGATCGTCTCCGCGGGCGCCGCGATCGCGCTCGGCACCTACATGGGCGGCTGGCGGATCATCCGCTCGATGGGCAAGGGCCTGGCGGACATCCAGGCGCCGCAGGGCTTCGCCTCCGAGTCGGCGGCCGCGACCGTCATCCTCACCTCGTCGCACATGGGCTTCGGCCTCTCCACCACGCAGGTCTGCTCCGGCGGCATCATGGGCGCCGGCCTCGGCGGCCCGAAGGCGGAGCTGCGCTGGAGCCTGGTCCGCCGCATGGTCTACACCTGGGGCCTGACCCTGCCGGCCGCGGCCCTGGTCTCCGGCGGCGCGGCGCTGCTGGCCCAGCAGGGCACCTGGGGCGTGGTGCTGGTCGGCGCCGCCCTGGTCACCGGCTCGGGCGCGATGTGGATGATCTCCCGCCGCCAGCCCGTCGACGCGGACAACGTCAACGACGTCACCGCGGTGGAGGCGACCATCCCCGTCGACCTGGGCCCGGCCGCCACCCCCACCCCCGCCTCGACCACGGTCGCGGCCTGAGCGCCGACGGCTGAGGAGCACACACCATGCACATCAAGTGGAACGCCCTGGCCCAGACCGCCGGTTTCAGCTTCGGCATCACCGTCGCCGTGGTCGCGGTCTTCGCGCTCGGCATCCTGGCCCTGTCCCGCCGCGAGTCCGCGCTGACCGCCCGCCAGGGCGAGGCGGCCCCGGCCGCCGGCAGCGGCCGGCTGGCACTGGCCGGCGCGTACGCCTGCTTCGGCGTCTGCGCCGCGGCCGTCGTCTACGGGCTGGTGCTGATCGCCGGACAGTGACGGCGCGCAAGCACGGAACGGGCCGGGAGAGGATCACCTCTCCCGGCCCGTTCGCATGTCCCCGCGATCCCCGCGTCAGCCCTGCTGGTCGGTCTTCAGCGCGGTCTCCCGGATGAACAGCACGGTGACGAAGGCCAGCAGTGCGAACGGCGCGGCGCACAGGAAGACCATGCCGACGCCGTGCCCGAACGCGTCCGTCACCAGCGGGACGACCTGGGCGGGCAGCTTGTGCAGGTCCGGGATGCCGCCGCCGGCGACCGCGCGCCCGGCCGGGATGTGCGCGGCGGCCAGGTTCTCCGCCAGGTAGTGGCCGACCTTGTTCGTCATCAGCGCGCCCAGCGCGGAGACGCCCATCGCGCCGCCCATGGTGCGGAAGAACGTGACGACCGAGCTGGCGGCGCCCAGTTCGTTCCGGGGCACGGTGTTCTGCACCGCGAGCACCAGGTTCTGCATGGTCAGGCCGAGGCCGATGCCGGTGATCGCCATGTAGACCGAGAGCAGCCCGTAGTCGGTGTCGGCGCGGGCGGTGCCGAGCAGGCCGAAGCCGATCGCGAGGAGCAGCGTGCCGCAGACCAGGTAGGCCTTCCACTTGCCGTACCGGGTGATCAGCCGGCCGGCGACGGTGGAGGCGAGCGCCAGGCCGAGGATCATCGGCAGGGTCATCAGGCCCGCCATGGTCGGGGACTTGGCGCGGGCCAGCTGGAAGTACTGGCTGAGGAAGGTGGTCGCGCCGTACATCCCGACGCCGACCAGCACGCTGGCCAGCGCGGCCAGGGCGACGGTGCGGTACCTGAACAGGTCCGGCGGGATGATCGGCTCGGCGGCGCGGCGCTCGATCACCACGGCGAGCGCGCCGAGCAGCAGGCCGCCGCCGACCATGGCCGCGGTCTGCCAGGACAGCCAGGCGTAGTTCTTGCCGGCCAGCGTGATCCAGATCATCAGCAGGCTGACGGCGCCGGTGATGGCCAGCGCGCCGAGGTAGTCGATCCGGACCGTGCGCCTGACCACCGGCAGTTTGAGGGTGCGCTGCACCACGAGGATCGCGGCGAGCGCGAACGGGATGCCGACGTAGAAGCACCAGCGCCAGCCCAGCCACGAGGTGTCCACGATGACACCGCCGATCAGCGGCCCACCGATGGTGGCCAGCGCGAAGACCGCGCCGAAGTAGCCGCTGTACCGGCCACGCTCGCGCGGCGGGACCATCGCGGCCAGGCAGATCTGGGCGAGCGCGGTGACACCGCCTGCGCCGATGCCCTGGAGGGCGCGGCAGGCGATCAGCTCGCCGGTGTTCTGGGAGAGGCCGGCCAGCGCGGAGGAGGCGATGTAGATCGCGAGGGCGATCTGCAGCAGCAGCTTCTTGCTGGCGAGGTCGGAGAGCTTGCCCCAGATCGGGGTGGAGGCGGTGAGGGTGAGCAGCGTCGCGGTGATCACCCACGTGTAGGCGGACTGGCCGCCGTGCAGGTCGGTGAGGATGTGCGGCAGCGCGTTGGAGACGACCGTCGACGAGAGCACGGCCACGAAGAGGCCGAGCAGCAGGCCGGACAGCGCCTCCATCACCTGCCGGTGGGTCATGGGTCGGTCGTCGACGGCGGCGGCTGCGCCGTTCGCGGCCTCGGTGGTCACAGTCATCCGGATCCTCACACTTGGTTGCCTTAGGCAACCATAAGCCCAGATGGTTGACTAAGGCAACTTTCTTCAAGCCGAAGTAAAGCCCGGCCGGAACCCGCACCACACGGGCCCCGCCGGGCTCGCCCGTCACACCGCCCCAGCCTCCCCGGTCACTCCGCCGAGGGCTCCCCGATGACGTCGTTGAAGCGGTGCAGCAGCTCCGCGAAGCGGACCACGTCCTCCTGCGACCAGCCGCCCAGGACCTCGCGCACCCGCCGCATCCGGACATCCCTGGCCGTCAGGTAGCGCCGTCGCCCGTCCTCGGTCAGCGAGACGAACGCGGCCCGCCGGTCCAGCGGATCCGCCTCCCGAGCCACCAGGCCCAGCTCCTCCAGCGCCCGGATCTGCCGGCTCACCGTGGCCTTGCCCACCGCGAAGTGCAGGCCGACGTCCGTCACCCGCACCCGCCCGGCCTGCTCGATGTAGCCGAGCATGCTGTACGCCATCCCCTCCAGCTCCGGGTGCACCCGCCGGGACAGCTCGGCGACCCTGGCCCGGCCGCGCCGGAACATCAGCGCGACCTCGCGCTCCACCGCCAGCAGGGCTTCTTCGTCACTCTCCGCACTCACCGCGCCAGTATCCCGCAGCGGGGACGGCCGGAAAGCGGCGCATGGGCCCGGCGGGATGCGACAGGGCAACTACTTCATGATATGAAGTATTGGTTTCTCGAAGTATCCGTTGTATCCGTATTCACCCGATACGCAAGGAGATGTGGATGGCCGCCCCGGGGCAGGGTTTCGTCGCCGAACTGAAGGGAGCGGTCACGCCGCGCGCGGCGCTGCTGGTGATCGCCGTGCTGCTGCTCCAGATCGGCTTCATCACCTCGTACGTCGGGGCGCTGCACCACCCGACCCCGCACAACCTGTCGATCGCGGTGGTCGCTCCGCCCCAGGTCTCCCCCAAGCTGGTCCAGGCGCTGGACTCGGTGCCGGACGACGCCGTCAAGGCCGTCACCGCGCCGGACGCCGACACCGCCGCCCAGCAGATCAAGGACCAGAAGATCTACGCCGCGCTGGTCGTGAACCCGGCCGGCACCGAGGACACCCTGCTGACCGGCAGCGCCCGCGGCACGTCCGCCGCCCGGGCCGCCGAGACCATCACGGTCGCACTGGAGAAGACCCAGGGCCGCACGGTCAAGGTCGAGGACGTGGCCCCGCTCGCCAAGGGCGACACCAACGGCCTCTCCGCCTTCTACCTGGTCATCGGCTGGTGCGTCGGCGGCTACCTGGTCGCCTCGATCCTCGGCATCAGCGCCGGCTCCAAGCCGGCCAACACCCACCGCGCGGTGATCCGGCTCGGCGTGCTGGCGCTGTACTCGATCGCGGCCGGCGTCCTCGGCACGCTGATCGCCGGGCCGGTCCTGGACGCGCTGCCCGGCTCGCGCATCGGCCTGTCGGCGCTGGGCGCGCTCGTGGTGTTCACGGTCGGCGCCTTCACCATGGCGCTGCAGTGCCTGTTCGACATCATCGGCATCGGCATCGCGGTGCTGGTCTTCGTCGTGCTCGGCAACCCGAGCGCGGGCGGGGTCTACCCCGCGCCGATGATGCCGCCGTTCTGGCGGGCGATCGGCGCGTGGATCCCGAACGGCGCCGGCACCAGCGCGGCCAAGTCGATCGCCTACTTCGGCTCCACCAACCTCGCGATGCCGATCGCGGTGCTCGCCGTGTGGGCCCTGCTCGGCGTCGCGGTCACCTTCCTCGCCGTGCTGCGCGGCCCCCGCTCCGGCGGCCGGGAGCTGGTCGCGGAGGCCTGAGCCCCCGCGCAGGAGCGTCCGTGCCCCCGGCCGACCGCCGGGGGCACGGTCGTGTCAGCCGCCCGCCAGCCGGCCGGGGTCCACGACGATGGCGCGCACCACGCCCACGGCGGCGCCCAGCAGCGGCCCGCGCCGGCCGAGCCGGGAGACCGTCAGCCGGTCGTCCGACCAGGGCCGGACGGTCACCCGGGCGGCCAGCTCGGCCCGCATCGCGGGCAGCAGCCAGGGCGCCAGCTGGGCGTAGCCGCCGCCCAGCACCACCTCGGCCGGGTCCAGCAGGTTGACCGCACCGGAAACCGCGATGCCCAGCGCCGCCCCGGCCCCGGCCAGCGCCTCGCGCACCTCCGCGTCCCCGGCCTCGGCGCGCTCGGCGAGCAGCGCCACCCAGTCGCCCCGGATGCCCTCCAGCCCGGCCGCGCGCAGCACGGCCGTCTCCCCCGCGTACTGCTCCAGGCAGCCGTGTGCGCCGCACACGCAGCGCGGCCCGTCCGGGCGGACGGGCACGTGGCCGAGCTCACCCGCGTAACCGCGCGCGCCGCGCAGCAGCCGGCCGCCGATCACGATCGCCGCCCCGACGCCGGCCTCGGCGGAGACGTGCAGGAAGTGGTCCGAGCCGCCGCCCAGCCAGAGTTCGGCGAGCCCGCCCAGGTTGGCCTCGTTGTCCGCCTCGATCGGCAGCTCGGCCAGGTCCTCCGAGCCGGCCGCGCGCAGTGCCAGCCGCAGCTCGGCCGCGAGCGGGACATCCCGCCAGTCCAGGTTGGCGGCCCGCTGGAGCACCCCGCCGGAGCTGCCGACCAGCCCCGGGACGGCGAGCGCCAGCCCGGCCGGGCGCAGGCCCGCCTCGGCGACGGCCCGGCGCAGCAGTTCGGCCAGGTCCGCCAGGACGGCGGCGGGCGTGCGGCCGCGGTTGCGGATCTCCTGGCGGCGCCAGGCCCGGACCTCGCCGCGCAGGTCCACGGCGCAGGCGCCGAGGTGCTCCACGCCGATCTCGGCGCCGAGGCCGCCGGGGCCGCGCGGGTTGAGACCGAGCGCGGTGCCGGGCCGGCCGACCTTGCCGCTGGGCGTGGCCGGGCCCTCCTCGACCACCAGGCCACCGGTGATCAGCTCCTCGGCGAGCGAGGAGACCGCCGCCCTGGTCAGCCCGGTCTCGGCGGCGACCTCGGCACGGGAGCGCGGGGCGCGCGCGATCACTCCGAGCACCAGGGCCAGGTTGGCCCGGCGCATCCCCTGCTGGCTGGCGGGTCCGGTCCGGACACCGTCCGGCTCGCGCATCGCGGTCACGCCGCTCACCCCGCTCATCTCGCCCTGGGTGTCTCCCGAGACGCCTCATGTGCAGCGTAACCGGGGTCGACGGAGGGCTGCGCCCCGGTGACGGCGGGCTCGGCGAGCCGGGTGAACACCCAGCGCTGCATCGCCCAGAAGCGGAACAGCATGGCGACGAAGGTGCCGACGATCATGCCGCTGAGGAAGTCCGCGACCTCCTGGACGAAGGAGCTGACGTACGGCTCACGCAGGTCCAGGACGTACCGCGAGATCACCAGCGGCACGTCGTTGACGCCGATCGCCACCGCGCTGACCAGGAAGAACAGCAGCGCCTCCCGCTGCCGCCCGCCGGCCCGGAAGGCCCACTGGCGGTTGAGGACGTAGGAGACGACGGTGGCGATCACGGTCGCGACGGTCAGCGCGACCACCGGCTTGTGTGCCAGGACGGTGAACTTCAGCTCGAAGTTGATCACCGTGGTCAGCGCGAAGCAGGTGCCTCCGACCAGCAGGAACTTCACCAGCCTGCGGTGCCGCACCAGGAACGGGCGCAGCCGGGCCGGCACCCTGGCCAGGACGCGCTGAGTGGGGGACGGCATCTCCGCAGTGTCGCACGCGTGATGCCGTCCCCCGGTCAGTCGCCGCCAGTCGCGGTCGCCCGGCGCAATTCCGCCGGAGCGCCCGTCAGGCGGCGACCAGGACCTCGGCCGGCTCCAGGGCCAGCTTGAGGACCTCACGGACGTCCGACACCGGGTGCACGGTGAGCCGCTCCAGCACCTCGGCCGGGACGTCGTCCAGGTCGGCCTCGTTGCGCCTGGGGATGATCACCGTGGTGACACCGGCCCGGTCGGCGGCGAGCAGCTTCTGCTTCACCCCGCCGATCGGCAGCACCCGCCCGGTCAGCGACACCTCGCCCGTCATCGCCACGTCGGTGCGCACCTTGCGGCCGGACAGCAGGGAGGCCAGCGCGGTGGTCATGGTGATGCCGGCGCTCGGCCCGTCCTTGGGGACGGCCCCGGCCGGGACGTGAAGGTGCACGCCGCGGTCGCGCAGCGAGGTGACCGGCAGCTCCAGCTCGGCGCCGCGCGAGCGCAGGAAGGAGAGCGCGATGTGCGCGGACTCCTTCATGACGTCGCCCAGCTGCCCGGTGAGGGTCAGCCCGGTGCCGCCGGTCTCGGCGTCGGCGAGCGAGGCCTCGATGTAGAGGACGTCCCCGCCGGCGCCGGTGACCGCGAGGCCGGTGGCCACGCCGGGGACGGCGGTGCGCCGCTCGGCCGGCTCCTGGGCGGCCTCCGGCACGTGGTGCGGGCGGCCGATCAGGGCGCGCAGGTCGTCCACGCCGATCGCGGCGGGCAGCTCGCGCTCGCCGAGCTCGGCCTGGGCGGCGAGCTTGCGCAGCACCCGGGCGATGGCACGCTCCAGGTTCCGCACGCCGGCCTCGCGGGTGTACTCCCCGGCGAGCCTGCGCAGCGCCGCCTCGTCGACGGTGACCTGCTCGTCGCCGAGCCCGGCCTTCTCCAGCTGGCGCGGGAGCAGGTGGTCGCGGGCGATGACGACCTTCTCGTCCTCGGTGTAGCCGTCCAGCCGGACCAGCTCCATCCGGTCGAGCAGCGGCTCGGGGATGGCCTCCAGCACGTTGGCGGTGGCGAGGAAGACCACGTCGGAGAGGTCGAGCTCGACCTCCAGGTAGTGGTCCCGGAAGGTGTGGTTCTGTGCCGGGTCCAGCACCTCCAGCAGGGCGGCGGCCGGGTCGCCCCGGTAGTCGGAGCCGACCTTGTCGATCTCGTCGAGCAGGACGACCGGGTTCATCGAGCCGGCCTCCTTGATCGCCCGCACGACGCGGCCCGGCAGCGCGCCGACGTAGGTGCGCCGGTGGCCGCGGATCTCGGCCTCGTCCCGGACGCCGCCGAGCGCCACCCGGACGAACGTGCGGCCCATGGCGCGGGCCACGCTCTCGCCGAGCGAGGTCTTGCCGACCCCGGGCGGGCCGACCAGCGCCAGCACCGCGCCTCCCCGGCGCCCGCCGATCAGCCCGAGCCCCTGATCGGCCCGGCGCTTTCGCACCGCCAGGTACTCGACGATGCGGTCCTTCACGTCCGACAGACCCGCGTGGTCGGCGTCCAGCACCGCGCGGGCGCCGGCGATGTCGTACGCGTCCTCGGTGCGCTCGTTCCAGGGCAGCTCCAGGACGGTGTCCAGCCAGGTGCGGATCCAGGAGCCCTCGGGCGACTGCTCGGAAGCGCGCTCCAGTTTGTCGACCTCCTTGAGCGCGGCCTCGCGGACCATCGCAGGCAGGTCGGCGGCCTCGACCCGGGCGCGGTAGTCGCCCTCCTCGTCGGCCGGGTCGCCGTTCAGCTCGGCGAGCTCCTTGCGGACGGCCTCCAGCTGGCGGCGGAGGAGGAACTCCTTCTGCTGCTTGGCCACGCCCTCCTCGACGTCCCTGCGGATGGTGTCGTTGACCTCCTCCTCGGCGAGGTGGTCGCGCAGCAGCGTCAGCGCGTACTCGAGGCGGGCGACCTGGTCGGCCTCCAGCAGCACCTTGAGCTTCTGCTCGGCGGTGACGAAGGGCGCGTAGCCGATGTTGTCGGCGAGCTCGCCGACGCCCTCGATCTGGGCCACCCGGTCGACGATCTGCCAGGCGCCGCGCTTGCGCAGCCACTGGGTGGAGAGCTCCTTGTACTCCTTGACCAGCTCGGCGGCGCGGCCGGCCACCGGGGTGCCCACCGAGGACTCCCGGAACGGCGTGGTCTCCACCCACAGCGCGGCGCCGGGCCCGGTGGTGCCGACGCCGATCCGCACCCGGCGCACGGCGCGGACCAGCGCGGCCGGCTGGCCGACGGTGTTGGGGCCGTCGGCCAGCCGGCCGACCTGTTCGACGGCGGCCAGCGTGCCGGCCGCCGCGTACGAGCCGTCCACCCGCGGAACCAGCAGGACCTGCGGCTTGCCGACGCCGGTGGCCGCGGCGCGGGCGGCCTCGATCGCGGCGCGCACCTCGGTGTCCTTCAGGTCCAGCGGGACGACCATGCCCGGCAGGACGACCTCGTCGTCGAGCGGCAGCACGGGCAGGGTGAGCGGTGTGGACGTCGATGCCATGATCTCTCCCCAGTCAGTGAACTTGAGTCGACCTGACTAAGGCTTGGCGACGGCCGAATGTTCCCCGCCCTGTGTTCGCCGTGAGCGAACAAGAAAGCCTGTGGAACGGTCCGTCAAAAACCACGCGAACGAGTCAGCCCGCGTCCAGCACGGGCGCTCCGCCGGGCGAGGGAGCGGGCGCGGATCCGACCCCCGGCGCCTCGACGGGGGCCGGCCGCAGCCGGCGCCCGGGCCCGCGTCGCAGCCAGCGCCACAGCACTACCCCGGTGAGCACCGCCACCGGGTGGCCCACGGCGGTGACCACGTCGTTCTCGGTGGCGATCTGCTCGGCGATCAGCGCCGCGGCGCCGCCCAGCGCCAGCAGCCGCCCGCGCCGGGAGAGCAGCCCGGCCAGCGCGCCGAGGCTGGCCAGCACGCCGTAGCTGACGCCGATGTCCAGGTAGTCCATGGCCGCGGACTCCAGCCGCCCGGTCTCCACGGCGGTGATCACCACCGCCTGGGACAGCAGCGTCGCCGTGACGTGCCCGATCGCGAACACCGCCGCCGCCCGCCCGGACCCGACCCGGCGTTCCAGCGGGGCGACGGTGAAGGCGAATGCCCACAGGTACGGCATCCACACCTGGCCGGCCACCCAGAAACCGCTGAACAGCAACGCGCGCAAAGGGTGGTGCAGGAGATTGTGACCGTCGGAACTCGAAGCCTCCTGCAGCCGCAGGACGAGATCGGGATCGGCGAGTTTGCCGAAGGTCGTGGTGGCGCCCACCACGGCGAGATAAGCGAGGGCGAAAGGGTTGCGGCGCGGCGTCGGCACCCGGGCCAGCAGCCAGTCGACCACCGCGGTGCGCAGCCCGTACCGGAGCATCCCGAACGGCGGCCCGGCGTACGGCCCCGGCCCGCCCGGTTCGGCACCTCGCCGCAGTCCAGCCATGCCGCCTCCGCTCCACGCCCGCAGCCACCGGCTTCCGTCGCTGCCCAAACGTACCGGCGCGCGCCGGAAATCCCACCCGGCGGGGCGTAGTCGTGATCACGTTACGTCGAGGTTCTGAGAACCAGCTGGGAAAAGCCCGTGAAGACGGCAAACCGGGCGCCCGGCCGGATTCCCGGCGCTGGTCCAGACCTTCTCCCGATTGACCCGTCAGTAGCGGCCCTGACCGGCGACTTGGCGTCAACTCGAATGCATACGTACCGTTACGCCGTGAAAAATCGCCGGGTAAGGTATCGGCCCGTGCCCACTCGTGAGTGGGTCCGAGAGCGGGCCGGAACCTGCCCACGGGCCGGAATCACCCGGTCCACCTGCCGGGAGGCAGCCGCTGTCCGTACGCTGCGAGGCGCGCGGGACCAGCGGGTGGCCGACCTCCGCCCTCCGATCCGCGCACGCGACGGGACGGCGGACCCGGCACACAGTCCACGACGGAACAAGACTACGAGCGGAGCCCCGCCATCCCCACAGGTGGCCGGCCCGCAGCCCTGGGGGCGGTGGCGTGACCGTGACAGAAATTCAGCAGGACAACAGCAACAGCGGCGGCACGGTGAGCAGCCAGCGCAGAGTGCTGGTGGTGGAGGACGAGCCCACGATCGCGGAGTCGATCGCGGCCCGGCTGGGCGCGGAGGGCTTCAAGGTCGCCGTGGCCCACGACGGCCCCGGCGCCGTCGACGGCTTCCACACCTGGCAGCCTGACCTGGTGGTCCTGGACATCATGCTGCCCGGCTTCGACGGCCTCGAGGTGTGCCGCCGGATCCAGGCCCAGCGTCCGGTACCGGTGCTGATGCTCACCGCGCGCGACGACGAGACGGACCTGCTGGTCGGCCTCGGCGTGGGCGCGGACGACTACATGACCAAACCCTTCTCCATGCGCGAACTGGCCGCCCGGGTCAACGTGCTGCTGCGCCGCGTCGAGCGCGCCCAGCAGGCCGCCCGCACGCCCGCGCTCGGCTCGCTGCGCTTCGGCGAGCTGGAGATCGACCACGTGCAGCGCCGGGTCCGGCTCGCCTCGGGCGACGTCCACCTGACGCCGACCGAGTTCGACCTGCTCGCCTGCCTGGCCGCGCAGCCGCGCGCCGTGCTCACCCGCGAGCAGCTGCTGGCCGAGGTCTGGGACTGGACCGACGCGTCCGGCACCCGCACCGTGGACAGCCACGTCAAGGCGCTGCGCCGGAAGATCGGCGCCAGCTGGATCCGTACCGTCCACGGCGTGGGATACGCGCTGGAGGCCCCGCTCTCCTAGCGGCGCCTCGGGCATCGGGCCTCCGGGGGGCCCGTGTCCCGAACCGCCGTGCACACTGCGGGGGGATCCGCACGCGGGGGATCACAGGGGACCAATGACCTTTCCACAGCAACGCAACGGGGACACCGACGGCCCGCGGTCGCAGACACTCGCCGCCCGCGCCGCCCGCCGGGTCTGGGCCGACATCCGGCCGCTCGACCCGGTCCGCTCGATCAAGGGCAAACTCGCCCTGCTCGTGATCGTCTCCGTCTTCCTCGCCACCGGCATGGTGGTGGTGGCGATCCAGTCGGCGACCCAGATCCGCATCATCATGGTCTTCTCCATGATCGCGTCGCTGCTCTTCATGCAGTTCCTCGCGCACGGATTGACCGCCCCCCTGCGCGAGATGACCGCCGCCGCCCGCGCGATGGCCTCCGGCGACTACAGCCGCCGGGTCGAGGTGAACTCGCGCGACGAGATCGGCGAGCTGGCCGCCACGTTCAACCAGATGGCCGCCGATCTGGAGGCCGCCGACCGGCACCGCCGCGAGCTGGTCGCCAACGTCTCGCACGAGCTGCGCACGCCCATCGCCGCACTGCGCGCCGTGCTGGAGAACGTCGTCGACGGCGTCGTCCAGCCCAATCCGGCGACCCTGGAGGCCGCACTGGAGCAGACCGAGCGGCTCGGCCGCCTGGTCACCCACCTGCTCGACCTGTCCAAGATCGACGACGGCGTGGTCGACCTGGACGCCCGCCCCTTCGAGGTGCGCGAGTTCCTGGACGGCGTCCTGCGCGGGGTCACCGTGGACGGCGCGACGGCCGGCGGGGCGTTCTCCCGGCGCGGGGACGTCCGACTGGCCCTGGAGGTCAGCCCGGCCGGCCTGACCGGCATCGCGGACCCGGAGCGGCTCCACCAGGTGGTCGCCAACCTGATCGACAACGCCTGCAAGCACTCCCCGCCCGGCGGCACCGTGACCGTGCGCGCCCGGCCCGACGGCGAGCCCGGTGGCCTGCTGCTGGAGGTCGAGGACGAGGGCCCGGGCATCCCGCCGGCCGACCGCAGCCGGGTCTTCGAGCGGTTCAGCCGCGCCGGCACCGCCACCGCCAAGGGGCCCGGCGCCGACGGCGGCACCGGGCTGGGCCTGGCCATCGCCCGCTGGGCGGTGGACCTGCACGGCGGGCGGATCGCGGTCGCGGAGTCCCCGCGGGGCTGCCGGATCGAGGTCCGGCTGCCCGGTCAGCGCTGAGCGGCGGCGATTTCGTGGGATCGTGCAGCCGTTCGCGCCGGGACTTGTGTCACAGATCCGACACAGACGTATACGAAGATCGTTAGAGGATTCCGTCGAGGTTTTGTCCGATTTCGCCCGGGTATGCGGGCCGATCGGACCTGATCTCTTCCCCTCAGACGCGGCTTTCTAACGCACGTTTTCGGCCAAAGTGCAGGTCAGGACTGTGATCTGGGCGACGCATGAGCCCCGGGGACTGCGCGATCACTGGTCAGGGGCGTAGCCTTAATCCCCGCTGTCCAAACATCCCAAAAGGAAGCGGAAGAGGGCGGTTGCCCCGTGTCGCCACAGTCCCCTGAAACCCCCAACAGCTCGGCAAGCTCCACTGGCTTCGGTCCCAATGAGTGGCTCGTCGACGAGATCTACCAGCAGTACCTCCAGGACCCGAACTCGGTCGACCGAGCCTGGTGGGACTTTTTCGCCGACTACAAGCCCGGTACCGAGGTGACCCCAGTGACCCAGGCCGCGACCCAGGCCGGCCCCACGCCGACCCCTGCCGCTGCCCCCGCGCCCGCCGCAGCTGCTCCGGCCGCGCCCGCCCCCGCCGCACCGGCCGCGCCCGCGCCGGCCCCGGTGGCCGCCGCGCCGCTCGCCGCAGCCCCCGCCGCGCCGCCGGCCCCCAAGGCCGCCGCCCCGGCTCCGGCCGAGCCCGCCGCCGCTGCCGGCCCCGAGCTGGTCCAGCTGCGCGGCCCGGCGAAGGCCGTCGCCAGCAACATGGACGCCTCGCTGGAGGTGCCGACCGCGACCTCGGTCCGCGCCGTGCCCGCGAAGCTGTTGATCGACAACCGCATCGTCATCAACAACCACCTGCAGCGCGCCCGCGGCGGCAAGGTCTCCTTCACGCACCTGATCGGCTACGCCCTGGTCCAGGCCATCAAGGCCCACCCGGGGATGAACCACAGCTACAAGGTGGAGGACGGCAAGGCCTTCCTGGTCAAGCCCGAGCACATCAACCTCGGCCTGGCCATCGACCTGGTCAAGCCCAACGGCGACCGCCAGCTCGTCGTCGCGGCCATCAAGAAGGCCGAGACCCTCGACTTCTTCGGCTTCTGGCAGGCCTACGAGGACATCGTCCGCCGGGCCCGCGCCAACAAGCTGACCATGGACGACTTCACCGGCGTCACGGTCTCGCTGACCAACCCCGGCGGCATCGGCACCGTGCACTCCGTGCCGCGCCTGATGCAGAACCAGGGCACCATCGTCGGCGTCGGCGCCATGGAGTACCCGGCCGAGTTCCAGGGCTCCGCCCCGGAGACCCTGTCCCGCCTCGGCGTCTCCAAGATCATGACGCTGACCTCGACCTACGACCACCGCGTCATCCAGGGCGCGGCGTCCGGCGAGTTCCTGCGCGAGATCCACCGCCTGCTGCTCGGCGAGAACGGCTTCTACGACGAGATCTTCGAGTCGCTTCGGATCCCGTACGAGCCGGTCCGCTGGGCCACCGACGTCGCCACCACCCACGACGACGAGGTCAACAAGACCGCCCGCGTCATGGAGCTGATCCACGCGTACCGCGTGCGCGGCCACCTGATGGCCGACACCGACCCGCTGGAGTACAAGCAGCGCAAGCACCCCGACCTGGACGTCGTCCAGCACGGCCTCACCCTGTGGGACCTGGAGCGCGAGTTCGCGGTCGGCGGCTTCGGCGGCCAGAAGATGATGAAGCTCCGCGACATCCTCGGCCTGCTGCGCAACACCTACTGCCGCACCGTCGGCATCGAGTACATGCACATCCAGGACCCGAAGCAGCGCCGCTGGCTGCAGGACCGTCTGGAGAAGCCGTACACGAAGCCGGAGCGCGAGGAGCAGCTGCGGATCCTGCGCCGCCTGAACTCGGCCGAGGCCTTCGAGACATTCCTGCAGACCAAGTACGTCGGGCAGAAGCGCTTCTCGCTGGAGGGCGGCGAGTCGCTCATCCCGCTGCTGGACGCCACGATCGACTCGGCCGCCGAGCACCGCCTCGACGAGGCCGTCATCGGCATGGCCCACCGCGGCCGCCTGAACGTGCTGGCCAACATCGTCGGCAAGCCGTACGGCAAGATCTTCGGCGAGTTCGAGGGCAACCTCGACCCGAAGTCGATGCACGGCTCCGGCGACGTCAAGTACCACCTGGGCGCCGAGGGCACCTTCACCGGCCTCGACGGCGAGACCATCAAGGTCTCGCTCGCCGCGAACCCCTCCCACCTGGAGGCCGTGGACCCGGTCGTCGAGGGCATCGCCCGCGCCAAGCAGGACATCCTGGACCAGGGCGGCACCACCTTCCCGGTGCTGCCGATCCAGATCCACGGCGACGCGGCCTTCGCCGGCCAGGGCGTCGTCGCGGAGACCCTCAACATGTCGCAGCTGCGCGGCTACCGCACCGGCGGCACCGTGCACATCGTGGTGAACAACCAGGTCGGCTTCACCGCCGCCCCGGCCTCCTCGCGCTCCTCGATGTACTGCACCGACGTGGCCCGCATGATCGAGGCCCCGATCTTCCACGTGAACGGCGACGACCCGGAGGCCGTGGTCCGCGTCGCGCGGCTCGCCTTCGAGTTCCGCCAGGAGTTCCACAAGGACGTGGTGATCGACCTCATCTGCTACCGCCGCCGCGGTCACAACGAGGCCGACAACCCGTCGTTCACCCAGCCGCTGATGTACGACCTGATCGACAAGAAGCGCTCGGTGCGCAAGCTCTACACCGAGGGCCTGATCGGTCGCGGCGACATCACCATGGAAGAGGCGGAGCAGGCGCTCCAGGACTTCCAGGGCCAGCTGGAGAAGGTCTTCGCCGAGGTCCGCGACGCGGCCCAGGCGCCGGCCGGCGCCACCAACGGCAAGCCGGTCGCCGACTTCCCGGTCTCCATCCAGACCGGCATCTCCCAGGAGATGGTCAAGCGGATCGCCGCCTCCCAGGTCAACCACCCGGAGTGGCTGACCGTCCACCCGCGCCTGCTGCCGCAGCTGCAGCGCCGCGCCGCCTCGGTCGAGGACAACACCATCGACTGGGCGATGGGCGAGACCCTCGCCATCGGCTCGCTGCTCATGGAGGGCCACCCGGTCCGCCTGGCCGGCCAGGACAGCCGCCGCGGCACCTTCGGCCAGCGGCACGCCGTCCTGATCGACCGCCAGAGCGGCGAGGACTACACCCCGCTGCAGTACCTCACCGAGGACCAGGCCCGCTACACCGTCTACGACAGCCTGCTGTCGGAGTACGCGGCCATGGGCTTCGAGTACGGCTACTCGCTGACCCGCCCGAACGCGCTGGTCATGTGGGAGGCGCAGTTCGGCGACTTCGTCAACGGCGCGCAGACCATGGTGGACGAGTACATCGCCTCCGCCGAGCAGAAGTGGGGCCAGCACTCCGGCGTCACCCTGCTGCTGCCGCACGGCTACGAGGGCCAGGGCCCGGACCACTCGTCCGCCCGCCCGGAGCGCTTCCTCCAGCTGTGCGCGCAGAACAACATGACGGTCGCCATGCCGACCCTGCCGTCGAACTACTTCCACCTGCTGCGCTGGCAGGCGCACAACCCGCACCACAAGCCGCTGGTCGTCTTCACCCCGAAGTCGATGCTGCGTCTCAAGGCCGCGGCCAGTGCGACCGAGGAGTTCCTGTCCGGCTCGTTCCGCCCGGTCATCGGCGACACCACCGTCGACCCGGCGCAGGTCCGCAAGGTGGTCATCACCGCCGGCAAGTTCTACTACGACCTGGAGGCGGCGCGCACCGAGCGCGGCGTCACCGACACGGCGATCGTCCGGGTCGAGCGGCTCTACCCGCTGCCGGTGGCCGAGCTCCAGGAGGAGCTGGCCCGCTACGGCGACAACGTCCAGTTCGTCTGGGCGCAGGAGGAGCCGGCCAACCAGGGTGCCTGGCCGTTCATCGCGATGAACCTGGTCGACCACCTGCAGGTCGTCATCGGCCGCAGCGCCAACGGCTCGCGGCTGCGCCGCGTCGCCCGGTCGACGGCCTCGTCCCCGGCGGTCGGCTCGGCCAAGCGCCACGCCGCCGAGCAGCAGGCGCTGATCGAAGAGGTCTACGCGATCTGACGCCCTGGCAGCGAACCGTCCGCGGCCCCCGTCCTCCCCGTCAGGGAGGACGGGGGCCGCGCCCGTTGTGGGGCTCGCGGCTTCACGGTGGCGCCATGTCAAGGTCGCAGCTCTGCAACCAACCGGGAACCTCGCTGCACGCCCGCCTGACGGATCGATAGGTTATGCATCGCCAGACCGACGCCCGGGCGCGCCCGTCACCGCACCCGCGGCCGGTCGGATGACCTCACCGCTCTCCCAGGGGGATCACCACATGACCGCCGACACGCCGCGGGACGCTTCCAAGCTCCCTCCGGTCTTCCAGCCGCTGCTCCCGGACGACCCCCGGGAGGTCGGCGGCTACCGGCTCTTCGCCCGGCTGGGGGCCGGCGGGATGGGCCGGGTCTACCTGTCGTACACGCCGGGCGGGCGCCCGGTCGCCCTCAAGGTGGTCCGCCCCGAGTTCGCCGAGGACGGCGAGTTCCGCCGCCGCTTCGCCCAGGAGGTGAGCAACGCCCAGCGGATCCACGGGCTCTACACCGCACAGGTGATCGACTCCGGCGGCCTGGACTCGGACGCCCCCTGGCTGGTCACCGCGTACGTCCCCGGCCCGTCCCTCCAGCAGGTCGTGCGCGAGAACGGCGCCCTGCCGGTGCGCACCGTCCTGCTGCTGATGGGCGGCATCGCCGAGGCGCTGCAGGCGATCCACAGCGTCGAGGTGGTGCACCGCGACCTCAAGCCGGCCAACGTGCTGGTCGCCGGGGACGGCCCGCGGGTGATCGACTTCGGCATCGCCCGGGCCGCCGACGCCACCGCGCTGACCGGCACCGGCTATCGCATCGGCTCCCCCGCCTTCATGTCCCCCGAGCAGGCCCAGGGCCGCGCGGTCACTCCGGCCACCGACGTCTTCGCGCTCGGCGCGCTCGCCGCCTACGTGGCCGGCGGCGCGCCGCCGTTCGGCGACGGCCCGGACACCGCGGTGCTCTACCGGGTGGTGCACGAGGAGCCCGACCTGGAGACCGTCCCGGCCGATCTGCGCGAGCTCGTCCAGCGCTGCCTGGCCAAGTCCCCGGAGGACCGGCCGACGCCCGCCGAGATCATCCAGGTCGCCCGCAACCACCCGGAGGTCGGCGGCCAGCTGCGGTTCGGCGACGACTGGCTTCCGCGCCAGGTCAACACCGAGATCACCCGCCGCTCGGACCTGCCCAAGACCCCGCCCACGCCCGTGCCGGCCCTCCCCTCGACGCCGCCGACCCCGATGCCGGCGGTGCCCGGCACTCCCCCGCCGCCGTCCGGCGCACCGACCCACCCGGCCACGGCCGTGACGCACCAGCCCACCGCCCCCCAGGCGCCCGTGGGCCCCCCGCCCGGCTTCGTGCCGCCGCCGGTCGGCGCGTACGGCGCCCCGCAGCCGCCCACCGAGTCGCCGACCGCCCCGGTGCTCTCCTCGCCGCCCACCGTGCAGCTGCGCAACGAGCCGCCGACCTTCGACACCCCGCCGCCCGGCCCGGTGGTCACCGACGTCCCCGAGCCCGCCAAGCCCGAGCCCAAGGCGAAGAAGGGCGGGGTGTCCTGGAAGGCCCTGCTCGTCGTCGCCCTGGTGATGGCGATCGGCGGCACCGCGGGCGGCGTCTTCCTGATGAAGAAGCTGAACGACGGCAAGTCGAGCAGCAGCAACACGGCCGCCACCCAGTCGGTCAGCCAGTCGCCCGCGCCGCTGCCCACGCAGGGCGCCGTCACCGCCCCGGCCACCGGCAGCAGCCCGTCCGCCGGCAACTCGCCGGTGACGGTCCCGACCGGCAGGCCCAGCACGCCCGGCGCCACCGTCTCGGCGCCCGCCCGGCCCACCGGCTACACGCCGGCGCTCGACAAGGTCTCGCTCTCGATCCCGGGCGCCGAGTACTCCAGCGACGCGTACAAGATCGACCTGACGGCCGGCAAGGTCGTGCCCCGCGGCAACGACCTCAAGTGGGGCTTCGGCGTCGGCAAGGCGCAGTGCTGCGGCGGCCGGGCGGACTCCTTCGCCCCGTACGGCAACGACGCCTCCGACTTCGCGGTGATCAGCGAGGCCAGCGTCACCCCGGAGCAGTGCGCGAGCGCGATCGACTCCCGCCCGGACACCGACCTCAGCTTCAACCGCGTCACCGCGGGCCGGCTGCTGTGCATCCGCGACCGGGTGACCCAGAACATCGCCGTCGCCGCCGTGGAGGTCGCCGACGCGAGCACCGGCGCCGCCAAGGTGACCATCAGCACCTGGCGGGCCAACGGCCAGCCCGGTCTATCCTGACCAGGTCAACCCCCATCCGACCGGAGCGAACCGTGTACTTCACCGACCGAGGCATCGAGGAGCTGGAGAACCGGCGCGGCGACGAGGAGGTCACCTTCGAGTGGCTGGCCGAGCGCCTGCGCGAGTTCGTCGACCTCAACCCCGACTTCGAGATCCCGGTCGAGCGGCTGGCCACCTGGCTGGCCCGGCTCGACGACGAGGACGACGAGTGACGCGGTGAACCGCGGTGGAAGGGCCCGCACGCGCAGGGCGGTTTCTAGTGGTCGTTGCAACACGTGGTCGGTTGTCTAGGCCGCGAGGAGTTTAGCCAGACGCTCGGCTGGGGTTTCCCAGCCGAGCGTTTTGCGTGGGCGGCGGTTGAGCTGGTCGGCGACGGCGGCCAGGTGCTCGGGCGTGTGGACCGACAGGTCGGTGCCCTTGGGGAAGTACTGCCGCAGCAGGCCGTTCGTGTTCTCGTTGGAGCCGCGCTGCCAGGGACTGGCAGGGTCGCAGAAGTAGACCGGGATGTCGGTGGCCAGGCTGAACTCCGCGTGCCTGGCCATCTCGCTGCCCTGGTCCCAGGTCAGGGACCGCTTCAGCTGGACCGGGAGTGTCCGGGCGGTGGCCACTAGGGCGTCGCGGACGGTCTCGGCGGTGTGGTCGCCGGGCAGGTGCAGCAGCATCACGTAGCGGGTCGAACGCTCGACCAGGGTGCCGATCGCGGACTTGTGCTCCTTGCCGAGGATCAGATCGCCCTCCCAGTGGCCGGGGACGGCCCGGTCCTCGGCCTCGGCGGGGCGCTCGCTGATCATGACCATCGGGTCGGTGAAGCGGGAACGCCGGCAGTTGGCCTGCCGCTGGGGCCTGCGGCGGGCCCGGCCTGAGCGCAGGGCACCGGCGAGCTCGCGCCGCAGCTCGCCGCGGCCCTGGACGTAGAGCGCCTGGTAGACGGTCTCGTGGACCACGTGCATCTCCGGCCGGTCGGGGAACTGTCGACGTAGAGCGTGGCAGATCTGCTCCGGGCTCCACTGCTCGTCCAGCATCGCCTGGACGGCGGCGTGCAGCTCGGGGTTCTCGGTGATCTTGCGGGCCTTGGGGCGGGGCCGGCGAGCGTCCGCCCTGGCCTGGGCGGCGTGCGGACGGTAGTGCCACTGCCCGCGAGTGCCCTCGGTGCGGTTGCGGCGGATCTCCCGGCTGATGGTGGACGGACTGCGGCCCAGCTCCGCGGCGATGGCCCGCACGGTGGCCTTCTCCCGCAGCCGGTCGGCGATGTGGATCCGCTCGTCCTCGCTCAGATACCGGGAGACACCGGAAGGCGGCACCACCATGCGAATCGGTGGTGCCGCCTTCTGCCGCTGCTCGGCTCCGCGGCCGTGACGCCACTTCTGGCCGGTCCGGCGGGCGATGCCGACGATCCGGCACGCCTCGGTGTTCGTGTAGCCCTGCTGCATGAGCCGGGAGTATGCCTCCCGTTCCCGGCGCAGCTTCACAGGCCCCTGGGCCGTCCGGTCCTTGCGGATCTCGAAGTCCAATGCATCCCCTGAACTGGGGTGTTGCAACGACTCCTAGAACCCAAGGCTGCCTCCCGGGCCCTTCGCATGTCCCGTAGGGGGTCGTTCCCGGGGCCGGGTCGGGGTCGTATCGGGGCCGCGTCCGGGCCGGTTTCAGGGGCGGAACCGCTTGCAATTCCCGCCACGCGATATATCGTCTTTTGAAGACGAACGCGATACATCGCGATTCACAACGGGAGGCGGCAGAGATGAACCAGTGGACGGTCGACGGACCCGACAGGATCACCATCGACGAGGCGGTGCGCACGCTCAACGTGCGGATCATCGACGGCACGGTGAACGTGGTGGCGGCCGACGGCCCCGCCCGCCTGGAGGTCACCGAGCTCAGGGGCGAGCCGCTGCACGTGACCCTGGTGGACGGTGTCCTGACGGTCACCTACAAGGACGTCAGCAGCTGGGGCGAGGTCGGTGAGTGGATCAAGTCGGCCACCTCGGTCAAGGCCTTCTTCGGCTCGCTCAAGGAGAAGCGCGTCGCCGGGGTCACCCTGACGGTGCCGGCCGCCACCGAGGTCAAGGTGGGCACCGTCTCGGCCGACGCCACCGTCTCCGGCTTCTCCGGGCACGTCTCGGTGCACAGCGCCAGCGGCGACGCCACCCTGGTCGGCCTGACCGGCCGCACCGACGCCAACACCGTCTCCGGCGACGTCGACGCCCAGTCGGTGGCCGGGCAGCTCCGGGTGAACACCGTCTCCGGGCAGCTCACCGTTGTCGCCGGCACCGCCGACCGGGTCCAGGCCAACTCGGTCACCGGCGCGGTCACCCTGGACCTCGACGGCCCGACGACGGCCGACATCAAGGTGAGCACGGTCAGCGGCCCGGTCGCCGTCCGGCTCCCCTCGCTGGCCGATGCCAAGGTCGACGCCGGCTCCACCAGCGGCGACATCTCCAGCACCTTCGACCAGCTCAAGCTGGGCGGCAGCTGGGGCGCCAAGCGGCTGTCCGGCCAGCTGGGCGAGGGCCAGGGCAACCTCGCGGTGACCACCGTCTCCGGCGCCGTCACCGTGCTGCGCCGCCCGGACCCGGAGGACGACGCGCCGGCGGTGGTCCGGGAGCTCCCGGCCGGCCCGGACCTCACCAAGCCGACCGGGCCCGACCTCACCAAGGAGGCGTGAGATGAGCCCCGTCTTCGGCCACGGCCGGCTCCGGCTCTACCTGCTGAAGCTGCTCGACGAGGCCCCGCGGCACGGATACGAGGTCATCCGCCTCCTGGAGGAGCGCTTCCAGGGCCTCTACGCGCCCTCGGCCGGCACGGTCTATCCCCGGCTCGCCAAGCTGGAGCAGGAGGGCCTCGTCACCCACAGCACCGAGGGCGGCCGCAAGGTGTACCGGCTCACCGATGCCGGCCGCGCCGAACTCGCCTCCCGCCAGGGCGAGTTGGACGAGCTGGAGGTGGAGATCCACGACTCGGTTGCCCAGCTCGCCGGGGCGATCCGCGAGGACGTCCGGGACAGCGCCAAGGACCTGCGCGAGGAGCTGTGGAACGCGGCGAAGACGGCCCCCCGCCCGGATCGCGCCGAGGGGGGCGGGGACCCGTGGTCCGGCCCCTGGGGTGACAAGGACTCCTGGCAGCGCGCCAAGGAGGAGTTCGCACAGTTCAAGCGGCAGGCCAAGGAGCAGGCCCAGCGGGCCAAGGAGCAGGAGAAGGCCGCCAAGGCCAAGACGAAGGCCGCCGAGGAGGAGGCCCGCCGGCTGCGCGAGCAGTCCAAGGCGGCCCGGACGGCGGCTCAGCAGGAGGCGCTGCGGATCAAGCGCCGGGTCGAGCAGCAGGTGCGCGAGCACGCGGCGAAGGGCGACTGGCCGACCGGCCTGGCCGAGGGCCTGTCGGAGCTGACCAAGGGCCTGGCCGGGCTGGCCGACGCGGCCCGCTGGGGCCAGCCCTCGGACGAGCCGGCGCCGGTCGAGCACGTCACGGTGACCCGGATCGACCTGGACAAGGAGGAGCCGGCCGCCGCCCCGGCCGACCTGCCGCCGTGGACGGCGACCGACCCGGCCGGGGACCCGGCCCGGGAGCTGGAGCGGCTGCTCGACCGCTTCCGTGACCAGGTCCGCGACGCGGCCCGGGACGGCGGGGTGTCGCCCGAACGGCTGGCCGAGGCCCGCTCGGTGCTGGGCACGGCCGGCGAGCGGCTCAAGCGGCTAATGGCCTGACGGACGGGACGCGGACAGGCCCGGTGCCTCTCGGGGGAGGGCACCGGGCCGTCCCGCATCCGTGTCAGGGATGAGGACGTCCAGAAAGGTGAGGACGTCAGGGGGTGAGGACGTCAGGGGGCCAGGACGTCAGGGGGTGAGGACGATCTTGCCGAAGACGTCGCCCTTGGCGAGCCGCGCGAAGCCCTCGCGGGCCTCGGTGAGCGGCAGCACCGAGTCGATCACCGGCCGGACCCCGGTGGTCGCGCAGAGCGAGAGCAGCCCGGCCAGTTCCTCCTTGGTGCCCATGGTCGAGCCGACCACCTTGAGCTCCAGGAAGAAGATCCGGTTCAGCTCGGTGGCGCTCGGGTTGGGGCCGGAGGTGGCACCGGAGATGACGATGGTGCCGCCCGGACGCAGCGACTTCACCGAGTGCGACCAGGTGGCCGCGCCGACCGTCTCCATCACCGCGTCCACCCGCGAGGGCAGCCGGGCGCCGCTCTCGAAGGCCGCGTCGGCGCCGAGCTCGACGGCCCGCCGGCGCTTGGCCTCGTCCCGGCCGGTGACCCAGACCCGCAGGCCGGCCGCCTTGCCGAGGACGATCAGCGCGGTCGCCACCCCGCCGCCCGCGCCCTGCACCAGGACGGTGTCGCCGGGCTTGACCCCGGCGTTGGTGAACAGCATCCGATAAGCCGTCAGCCAGGCCGTGGGCAGGCAGGCGGCCTCCTCGAAGCTGAGCTCGGCCGGCTTGGGCAGCAGGTTCCAGGTCGGCACGGCCACCCGCTGGGCGAAGGTGCCCTGGTAGCGCTCGGTGAGGATGGACCGCGGCTCGTCCGGCCCCACCCCGTGGCCGGTCTGGCCGATCACCGAGTGGACGACCACCTCGTTGCCGTGCTCGTCGACGCCGGCGGCGTCGCACCCGAGGATCATCGGCAGCTTCTCGGCGGGCAGGCCGACCCCGCGCAGCGACCAGAGGTCGTGATGGTTGAGGCTGGCGGCCTTGACGGTGACCACGCTCCACCCGGGGCGGGCCTGCGGCTCGGGGAGTTCGCCCAACTCCAGTGCGCCGAGCGGGTCGTCGGCGTCGATACGGGCGGCGTAGGCAGCAAACATGGTCCGGACGATAGCCGCGACGGCCGGGGCCGGGAACCACGCGTAAGTGTGACGCGTGTCCCGGCCCCGGCCGCCTACTGTTCGATTGTCGGATCGTCGGCCCGGTTCAGAGCCGCGCCACGCCCTCGGCGCGGGCGGCCTCGGCGACCGCCTTGGCGACTGCCGGGGCGACGCGCTCGTCGAACGGCGAGGGGATGACCTTCTGCGGCGTCAGCTCGTCGGCGACGACCCCGGCCAGCGCCTTGGCCGCGGCCAGCTTCATGCCCTCGGTGATCCGGCTCGCGCGGACCTGCAGGGCGCCGGCGAAGATGCCGGGGAAGGCCAGCACGTTGTTGATCTGGTTCGGGAAGTCGCTGCGCCCGGTGGCGACGACCGCCGCGTACCGGTGCGCGACCTCGGGGTGGATCTCCGGGTTGGGGTTGGCCATCGCGAAGATGAACGCGCCCTCGGCCATGGTCGCGACGACCTCCTCCGCCACGGTGCCGCCGGAGACGCCGATGAAGACGTCGGCGCCGGCCAGCGCGTCGGCCAGCGTGCCCTTGAGGCCGGAGCGGTTGGTCAGCGCCGCGATCTCGGCCTTGACGTCGGTGAGGTCGTCGCGGCCCTCGTACACCACGCCCTTGCGGTCGCAGACTGCGACGTCGCCGATGCCGGCCGCGAGCAGCATCTTGGCGATGGCGATGCCGGCCGCGCCGGCGCCGGAGATGACGGCCCGCAGCGAGTCGATCTCACGGCCGGTCACCTTGGCCGCGTTCCACAGGGCGGCGGTGCTGACGATCGCGGTGCCGTGCTGGTCGTCGTGGAAGACCGGGATGTCCAGGGCGTCCTGGAGCCGGCGCTCGATCTCGAAGCAGCGGGGGGCGGAGATGTCCTCCAGGTTGACGCCGCCGAAGGAGGGCGCCAGCCGGACCACGGTCTCGACGATCTCGTCGACCTCGGTGCAGGCGAGCGCGATCGGCACCGCGTCCACCCCGCCGAACTGCTTGAACAGGATGGCCTTGCCCTCCATCACGGGCAGCGAGGCCTCCGGGCCGATGTCGCCGAGGCCGAGCACCGCGGTGCCGTCGGTGACCACGGCGACCGTGTTGGACTTCCAGGTGTAGTCGTTCACCAGTTCCGGCTGCTCGGCGATGGCCGTGCAGACCCGTGCGACACCGGGGGTGTAGGCGAGGGACAGGTCGTCCGCGTCGCGCACCGGAACGGTCGCCCGGATCTCCATCTTGCCGCCGCGGTGGAGCGCGAAAACGGCGTCGACCGGATCGTCGGTGTCCTGGGTGCTGCTGTGGATGATCTCCGCTGCCACGATGACCTCTTCGTCATTGATCTGGCGAGGACGCGCGGCCGACGGACGAAGCGACCCGTCCGGAAACCGGAAACCGGGTACGCCGAAGCGGACCCGGGCGAGGGTCGGGCGCTGCCGTCGGGCGGCGCCCTCGGGATGAGGGTTTATGGGGTCTTGTCTAGTCCGCGTTGTGCTACCGGGCCGAGCGTAGGTCGGACAAAGGCACCGCACCTGTGCCTTTTCGTCCTCGTCACGTGCAATTCATCGCCGGGCTGTCGCGTCCCGGGGCTCGGCGTCGAAAGCGCCGCGCTCCGGCGGCGGCAGCGGCGATGGCGCACGCACACCCGCAGGAGTGAACGCAGACACGGAGGGGAGCAGGTGTTCCGGATACGGAGCCGCGTGAGGACTTCCGGTCCTGAACACCCCGAGCCTGTCGGGACTCGGCGGTCTGGTTCGAGCGTCCGGGGGTCACCCGGGTACCGAATTCTGACACACCCGCTGCCGGGCCCGGCAGGTAGGGATGACAGGATCGCTTGTCCGCATTTTCGCGCACACCCCCGCGACACCGTGGCGACCGCACATCGCCTCCCACAGGAGCAACCCTCATGCACCACCGAGCCCACCCCCGTCGCCCGGCCCTCGCCGGCATCGCCCTGGCCGCCGCCGGAGCACTGCTGCTGACCGGCTGCAACGACGACGGGCAGACCGCCGCCAAGGACCCGGTCCAGGAGGTCCGCGGCAAGCTGCCGAAGGCCCAGCGCTCGGCGGGGGTGCTGCGGATCGGCATGGACGTCAACTACGCGCCGGTGGAGTTCCACGGCCCCGACGGCAAGCCGGCCGGCCTCGACCCGGAGATCGCCGCGGCGCTCGGGAAGATCCTCGACGTGCGGATCGAGTACGTCGACACCCCGTTCGACAAGCTGGTGCCCGGTCTGCAGGCCAAGCAGTTCGACATGGCGATGTCCGCGATCAGCGACGTCCGCCAGCGGCGCGAGGGCCTGGACGACGCCGGCAAGCAGGTCGACCCGGGCGTCGACTTCGTGGACTACTTCATCGCCGGCACCTCGATCGTCGTCCCGAAGGGCAACCCGAAGGGCATCAAGACCCTCGACGACCTGTGCGGCAAGACCGTCTCGCTCCAGCAGGGCACCACCCAGGACGAGATCGTCACCCGCCAGGTGGCCGTCTGTGCCCGAACCGGCCGTCAGTTGACCGCACGCAAGTTCGACAGCGACGCCAAGGCGCTCGCCGAGGTCGCCTCCGGCGCGGCCGCGGCCGGTGTGAACGACTTCCCGGTGGCCGCCTACGCGGCGAAGACGGCCGACGGCGGCAACCGGTTCGAAGTGACGGGCGCGCAGTCCACGTCCAACCCGTACGGGATCGCGTTCCGCAAGAGCGACACCGAGCTGCGGGACGCCATGGCGAAGGCGGTCGACCAGCTCATCCGCAGCGGCGAGTACGACAAGATCCTCGCGAAGTGGAACGTCAGTGCGGGCGCCGCCCAGAACGCGGTGGTCAACGGCGGCATCTGAACCGCGGGCGGCGGGCCTCCGGGCGCAACGCAGAGAGATCTGCATACTTATACGCAGGGTGACAGGGACAAGGGAATCGTCCGGATAGCGGACAGCGAGGCCCCTCGTTATCCGATTTTGATCTGAATGAGGCCCCCTGACCGTCCCCAGATGGCAGGATTCCCCCATCTCGGATCGAGCTGACCCCTGGTCGAGGCGGTTCGGTCAACGTCCACCTCGGCGGAGGGTGGCGGAAGCAGTACCACGCATGACCCTGGACGGCCCCCCGCCGTCCAGGCCCTGCACCACTTGGCCCGGACCCGTATGACGACGTACAGCGCACCCCGTACAGCGTCATGCGGCGTCGTACGGCCTTGCTGCCCCGGTGTGTCGCCCCCGCGGCGCGCTCCGCCCGACCTCTCCCTCAGGAGGAGATCCCTCATGACCGCCCGTACCCAGCGCACCCGGCTCCTGGCAGCCGGCGCGGTTGCCGCGTCCGTCTCCCTCATCCTGACCGGCTGCGGCAGCAGTAAGTCGTCGACCGGCGGGGGCGCGAGCGCCACCGCCAGCATCAAGCCGGTCACCGCCGATCCGGCCCTGGTCGCCCAGGTACCGGCCGACATCAAGTCCGCGGGCAAGATCGTCGTGGCGTCCGACGCCTCGTACGCGCCCAACGAGTTCCAGGACGCCTCCGGCAAGATCATCGGCATGGACGTCGACCTGGCCAACGCCATCGGCCAGAAGCTCGGCCTCCAGGTCGAGGTCCAGAACTCGCAGTTCACCGCGATCATCCCGGGCATCCAGGCCAACAAGTTCCAGCTGGGCATGAGCTCCTTCACCGACAACAAGGAGCGCGAGGCCACCGTCGACATGGTGACCTACTTCCTCGCGGGCACCAGCGCGGCGGTCAAGAAGGGCAACCCGGACAAGATCGACCCGAACGACCTGTGCGGCAAGAAGATCGCCGTCCAGACCGGCACCACCCAGGCCGACTCCATCAAGGACACCATCACCCCGAACTGCACCAAGGCCGGCAAGCCCGGTGTGCCCAACGACGGCGACAAGTTCGACCTGCAGACCGACGTGACCACGGCCCTGGTCTCCGGCCGCGACCAGGTCATGCTGGCCGACTCGCCGGTCATCGACTACGCGATCAAGCAGACCAACGGCCAGCTGGAGCAGCTCGGCACGGTCGAGGGCAAGGCCCCCTACGGCGTCGTCCTGGTCAAGGGCTCCGCGCTCACCAAGCCGGTCCAGGGCGCCATCCAGTCGCTGATGGACGACGGCACCTACAAGCAGATCCTGGAGAAGTGGGGCGTCCAGGCCGGCGCGATCGACAAGTCCGTGATCAACGGCGCCACCAGCTGACCACTCGCCAGTCCCCCACTCTCCTGAGGTCACTGTGAACGATTCCGATCAGGGGAAGGCGCACCCGGGACGGCCTGAGACCTTCAAGGCCGTCCCGGTCCGCCACCCCGGCCGCTGGGCCGGAGCCATCGTCGTCGCGGTCCTCGCGGCCATGATGCTCCACGCCCTGATCTTCAATCCCGCCTTCCAGTGGGACGTCGTCAACACCTACCTCTTCGACTCGAGCATCCTGCACGGCCTGGGCGTCACCCTGGAGCTCACGGCGCTGTCCATGCTGATGGGCGTGGCGGGCGGCATCATCCTCGCGGTGATGCGGCTGTCGCCGAACCCGCTGCTGTCCGCCACCGCCTGGTTCTACATCTGGGTCTTCCGCGGCACCCCGGTGCTGGTCCAGCTGGTCTTCTGGAACTTCATGGGCGCGCTGTGGGGCACGCTGTCGATCGGCATCCCGTTCGGCCCCGAGTTCTGGTCCGAGAAGACCAACACACTGATCCCGGTCTTCACCGCCGCACTGCTCGGCCTCGGCCTCAACGAGGCCGCGTACATGGCGGAGATCGTCCGCGGCGGCATCCAGTCGGTGGACGAGGGGCAGACCGAGGCGGCCCACGCGCTCGGCATGAGCCGGTTCGCGACCATGCGCCGGATCGTCCTGCCCCAGGCCATGCGGGTGATCATCCCGCCGACCGGCAACGAGACCATCTCCATGCTCAAGACCACCTCGCTGGTCAGCGTCATCGCGCTGGAGGAGCTCTTCCGCGCCGGGCAGAACATCTACTCGCGCACCTTCCAGACCATCCCGCTGCTGATCACCGTCAGCCTCTGGTACCTCTTCCTGACCTCCGTGCTGACCATCGGGCAGTACTACGTCGAGCGGTACTACGCTCGGGGTACGAGCAGGATGCTTCCGCCGACCCCGCTCCAGCGGCTGCGCGGACTGTTCGCCGGCCGGCCCGTGCCGAAGGCCGACCACGACGTGGTTCCGGGGATCGAGGGAGGTGGTCACGTATGACCGATCTGACCAAGACGCCCCACGACACCACCGCGCCCGGCGAGCCGATGGTCAAGGCCGAGGGCGTGCGCAAGTCGTTCGGCCTGCTGGAGGTGCTCAAGGGCATCGACCTGGAGGTCAGGCCCCAGGAGGTGTTCTGCCTGATCGGCCCGTCCGGCTCCGGCAAGTCGACCTTCCTGCGGTGCATCAACCACCTGGAGAAGATCAACGGCGGGCTGCTGTCCGTCGACGGCGAGCTGGTGGGCTACCGCCGCAAGGGCGACAAGATCTACGAGCTCAAGGACCGCGAGGTCGCGCTCAAGCGGCGCGACATCGGCATGGTCTTCCAGCGCTTCAACCTGTTCCCGCACATGACGGCGATAGAGAACATCACCGAGGCGCCGGTGCAGGTCAAGGGCGAGTCCAAGGCCGACGCGCGGGAGCGCGGCATGGCCCTGCTGGAGCGCGTCGGCCTCGCCGACAAGTCGAAGAGCTACCCGTCCCAGCTCTCGGGCGGGCAGCAGCAGCGCGTGGCCATCGCCCGCGCGCTGGCCATGAAGCCCAAGCTGATGCTCTTCGACGAGCCCACCTCGGCGCTCGACCCGGAGCTGGTCGGCGAGGTGCTGGACGTCATGCGCGGCCTCGCCGAGGAGGGGATGACGATGATCGTCGTCACCCATGAGATGGGCTTCGCCCGTGAGGTCGGTGACGCACTGGTGTTCATGGACGGCGGTGTGGTCGTCGAGTCCGGCAACCCCCGCGACGTCCTCACCAACCCGCAGCACGAACGGACCCGGGCCTTTCTGTCCAAGGTCCTCTGAGGTCCGCTGAGGTCCCCTGTGGTCCTCCGAGGTCCTCCTCATGAACCCGTAGCCGATGGCGCCCGGCAGGCCCGTCCTGCCGGGCGCCGTCGTTTTCCCCATTCGGGTAATAGGCTGGAACCAATCAGCCCGTTACCGAATCATTGGAAGGACCGCCGTGGAGCTCGCCTCGTATGCCGATCTCGCCGTTCGGCTGGTGAACACCGAGGAACCCGAGCGCGGCACCGACACGCTAACCTCGGTGGACGCGGTACGCGCCCTGTTCTCCGAGTCCTCGCGCGCCGCCGCCCTGGCCGACGAGTCCGACCTGCCCCGGCTGCGGGCGGTGCGGACCAGGCTGCGCGGGGTCTTCGAAGCCGCAGCCGAGGGCGACGAGGTCCGGGGTGTCGACCTGCTCAACAGCCTGCTGATGGAGTACCCGGTCAGCCCGCTGGTCTCCGGGCACGACTACCTGGACGACGCCGGCCGGCCGCGCTGGCACCTGCACCTGGCCGACAACTCGCCCACCGCCACCGCGCACTTCAGCGCCGTCGCCTGCATGGGCCTGGCCGTGCACCTCACCGAGCTCGGCGCCGACCGGCTCGGCATCTGCCAGGCCGCGCCCTGCCGCAACGCCTACCTCGACACCTCGACCAACCGCTCCCGGCGCTACTGCTCGGACCGCTGCGCCACCCGCGCCAACGTCGCCGCGTACCGGGCCCGCAAGCGCCAGGAGGCCCAGGGGGCGGCGCTCGGCACCCAGGCCTAGCCGGCCCCACCCGGTCCCAACTGTCCTGGCCCGGTCCTAGAGTTCCGCGTCCACCCAGACGCCGAGTCGGCGGGCCAGGCCGGGCACCCGGGCCAGCCCTGTGGTGAGCAGCAGCCGCTCCAGCCGGCGGCCGGGCGCCAGCCAGGCCGGGCGCGGGCGCAGCCGCAGCAGCACCCGTCCGAGCACGAGCTCGTCCGGGACCGCGCCGTAGCTGCGGCTGTCGCTGTCGACCGGCCGGTTGTCGGAGAGCAGCCACCAGCCCTTGGACCGGCGCTCGGCGGCCCGCTTGACGACCAGCAGGTCCTGCTGGAACGGGTGCCGGAAGAGCACCACCGCACCGGGCCGGATCCGCGCGCCGTACCGGACCAGCAGCTGGTCGCCCTCGCGCAGGGTCGGGACCATCGACGGCCCCGCCACGTCGATCAGCCCGAACGGCAGCGCGCCTGCCCGCGCGCCGCGCTCCGGTTGCGTCCTCCGCGCCACGACTCCTCCTCAGGGGCCCACCGCGCCCAGTCTGCCCTACGGACCGTCACCTGTCCGATGTCCGGATTACCCCGGTTCCGGCTCCGCCTTTCGCCCTAGGCCCACCGCCCGATCGCGAAACCCGGAGGACGGAAGGGTAATCTCGCTCGCGGGAAGACGATCTAAGGAAGGACTCCCATGTTCTCTCGTCTGTTTGCACCGCGTGCCACCGCCCACGCCCACTGCGACCTGCCGTGCGGCGTGTACGACCCGGCACAGGCCCGCATCGAGGCCGAGTCGGTCAAGGCCACCCAGGAGAAGTACCAGGCCAACGAGGACCCGCACTTCCGCGCCCGCGCCATCATCATCAAGGAGCAGCGCGCCGAGGCCGTCAAGCACCACATCTCGGTGCTGTGGAGCGACTACTTCAAGGCCCCGCACTTCGAGAAGTACCCGCAGCTGCACAAGCTGATCAACGACACCCTCAAGGCCGCCTCGGCCACCAAGGCGTCCACCGACCCGGCCACCGGCCAGGCCCTGCTGGACCTGATCGCCGAGGTCGACAAGATCTTCTGGGAGACCAAGCAGGCCTGAGCCTGACGCGTCGCCACCCGACCGCCCCCGTCCGCAGCGCCGGACGGGGGCGGTCGTGCGTTCACGTCCGGCGTACGCTCGGAGATGCGAGCCGACGGAACCCGACCGGAGGAGCGAGATGATGACCACCATGGCGGAGCCGGCCGCCTTCGACACCCGCGCACTGCGCGAGGGCATCGAGCGCAGCGACGCCGAGTCCCTGCTCGCGCTGTACGCGGACGACGCCGAACTGCGCATGGTCGACCGCAAGACCCAGCCCAGCCACCCCCTGGTGATGCACGGGCGGGAGGAGATCGGCGCGATGCTGAACGACCTCTACGGGCGCGAGATGACCCACAAGCTGGAGCAGGTGGTGGTGCAGGGCGATCACGTCGCCTTCATGGAGTCCTGTCGCTACCCCGACGGCGTCCGGGTGCTCGTGACGTCGATGGCCGACCTGCGGGACGGTCGGATCGTCGACCAGACCTCGATCCAGGCCTGGGACGAGCCCGGGTCGGCCCAGTAGGCTCGTAGCCATGATCCGCGCAGCTGTCGCCACCGACGTTCCCGTCATCCGCGCCATGATCCGCGAGCTCGCGGAGTACGAGAGGGCCCCGCACGAGGCGGTGGCCACCGAGGAGCAGCTGCACGTCGCGCTGTTCGGCGCCGCCCCGGCGCTGTTCGGCCTGATCGCCGAGGACGACACCACCGGCGAGCCGGTCGGCTTCGCGGTCTGGTTCCTCAACTTCTCCACCTGGCGCGGCACCCACGGGATCTACCTGGAGGACCTGTACGTCCGCCCGCAGGCGCGCGGTGGCGGCCACGGCAAGGCGCTGCTGCTGGAGCTGGCGCGGATCGCCGTCGAGCGCGGCTACTCGCGGGTGGAGTGGTCGGTGCTCGACTGGAACGAGCCCTCGATCAACTTCTACAAGTCGCTCGGTGCGGTGCCGATGGACGAGTGGACGGTCTACCGGCTCACCGGGGACGCCCTCACCGCCGCCGGCGGCAATTGAGCGCCCCTGGCAAGTCCGGCCGGACCTCTGCCACCCTGTGTCGCAATGCCTTACCATGAGTAACTCCCGCACCGGAGTGTGGAGGTACGGAGCAGTGGCGCGAACGCGGCGTCGGCCACCCTTTGAGGGGTAACAACACACACGTACACACGACGGACAGTTGGGCGGAGCAGTTGAGCCAAGCAACAGACAGCGCCGCGGCCACCGGCCCGGAAGCACAGCGCGTCACCCAGGAGGCAAGGGTGTCCCAGATCGACGGCGATCCCGGCGTTCAGGACTTCGTGGAGGTCCGGCTGCCCGCGGCGGGGGCCTACCTCTCCGTGCTGCGAACAGCGACGGCCGGCCTGGCGGCGCGGCTCGACTTCACCCTCGACGAGATCGAGGACCTGCGGATCGCGGTCGACGAGGCCTGTGCCATCCTGCTCCAGCAGGCGGTGCCCGGCTCCGTCCTGTCCTGCGAGTTCCGCCTGGTCGGCGACTCGCTGAAGGTCACCGTCGCCGCCCCGACCACCGACGGGAAGGCGCCCGAGCGGGACACCTTCGCCTGGACCGTGCTCTCCGCGCTGGCCGGCGAGGTGGACTCCTCGGTGGGCGACGACAACACCGTGTCCATCAGCCTGCACAAGAAGCGCGGCGGATCCTCCGCCCACTAGGCGGCGCCCGCGACGCCGAGCAGCAGCACCGCGCAAGGGCCGTCCGTCCGGTCCCCCGACACGGGGCCGGAGCGGGCGGCGCCCGGTACCGCCACCACGCGGTACGACCACAGAGACGAATCCGGGGCCGACGGCCCCGGTGCTCCCGGAACGGAACGGGGGAATGGCCGTGAGTGATCTGGACCGTACCGGCCTCGCGACGGCGGGACCTGCCGTACCGACCCAGGCGAGCGTTCCCGGCCTCGCCGCCAACGACGAAGCGCACCCGAAGGACGCCCACCGGATGAGCCAGCCGACCGAGCCGACGTCTGAGCCGACGCCCGCTTCCCCGACCCCGCCGGACCCGGTGGACCCGGTGGACCGGGACCTTCGCGGCGTGGTGCCCGCCCAGGCCCCGCACCGCACCGGCGCGCCGGACCGGGAGGCGGCCCGGGCGCTGTTCGTCCGGCTGTCCGCGCTGCCCGAGGGCTCGCCCGAGCGCGTCGAGCTGCGCAACCAGCTGGTGCGGATGCACATCCCGCTGGTCGAGCACCTGGCCCGGCGCTTCCGCAACCGCGGCGAGCCGCTGGACGACCTGACCCAGGTCGCGACCATCGGGCTGATCAAGTCGGTGGACCGCTTCGACCACGAGCGCGGGGTCGAGTTCTCGACCTACGCGACGCCGACCATCGTCGGCGAGATCAAGCGGCACTTCCGCGACAAGGGCTGGGCGGTCCGGGTGCCGCGCCGGCTCCAGGAGCTGCGGCTGTCGCTCACCACGGCGACCAGCGAGCTCTCCCAGCGGCACGGCCGCTCCCCCACCGTGCACGAGCTGGCCGAGCACCTGGGCATCTCGGAGGAGGACGTCCTGGAGGGCCTGGAGTCCGCCAACGCGTACTCCACCCTTTCCCTGGACGTCCCGGACAGCGACGACGAGTCGCCGGCCGTGGCGGACACCCTGGGCGCCACCGACGAGGCGCTGGAGGGCGTCGAGTACCGCGAGTCGCTCAAGCCGCTGCTGGCCCAACTGCCGCCCCGGGAGCAGAAGATCCTGGTGCTGCGGTTCTTCCGGAACATGACCCAGTCGCAGATCGCCGCCGAGGTGGGGATCTCGCAGATGCACGTGTCCCGGCTGCTGGCCCGGACGCTGGCCCAGCTGCGGGAGAAGCTGCTGGTGGAGGAGTAGAACTGACGGCCGCTCAGTCGGCGGCCGTACCGGCGGCCCGGTGCGCTCAGCCCTCGTGCTCGGCGTACAGGGCCGCCGTCGACTTCGGGCTCAGCAGGGCGCCGATGCCCACCAGCCCGAGCAGGCCGACCAGCACGCCGACGCCGATCATCGCGCCGCCGCTCTTGACCATGTAGTAGGCGACCGGCAGGCAGATCGAGTTGGTCAGCACGGCCGGGCTGCGGCCCCAGCGGCGCTCGTGCAGCAGCGCCCGGGCGGCCAGGACCGGCAGCACGCCGAGCAGCACGATGACCGCGCCGCCGAACTCGTTCAGGGCGAGCTGCTTGGCCTGGCCGGACAACGCGGACACCATGTCCCAGGCTCCGACGACGGCCAGCGCGACGCCCTCCAGGGCGGTGATGGCGGCGCCCACGGTCAGCGGGACCGGGCGTGCCGGGGGTACGGGTGCGGAGGATTCTGCGGTCACTCCAGCAGGGTAGCCGCCGCCTGGTGCGTACCGACCCGTAGGCTTTCCCTATGCGCGCTCTCCTGGTCGTGAACCAAAAGGCGACCACCACCAGTGGCCGCACCAGGGACGTGCTGATCCACGCCCTGCGCAGCGACCTCAAGCTGGAGGTGGCCGAGACCGAGTACCGGGGCCACGCGCGCGACCTGGCCCGCGAGGCCGCGGAGGACGGCACGGTCGACCTGGTGGTGGCGCTGGGCGGCGACGGCACCGTCAACGAGGTGGTGAACGGGCTGCTGTCGCACGGCCCGGGCGAGAAGGTCCCGCGACTGGCCGTGGTGCCGGGCGGTTCGACCAATGTGTTCGCCCGCGCGCTGGGCCTGCCCAACGACCCGGTGGAGGCCACCGGCGCGCTGCTGAACGCGCTGGAGCACGGGCGCGAGCGGCCGGTCGGCCTGGGCAAGGCGATGACCGACGGGCTGCCGGACCGCTGGTTCACCTTCACCGCCGGCCTCGGCTTCGACGCCGGTGTGGTCGGCCGGGTCGAGGAGCAGCGCCGGGCCGGGCGCCGGTCCACCCACGCCCTGTACGTCGGGCAGGCGATCCGGCACTACATCACCCAGCGTGAGCAGCGCCGTTCCGGCCCGGTCGCCCTGCAGCTGCCGGGCCACGAGGCCGTTCCGGGCCTGGTGCTGGCCATAGTCAGCAACACCGCGCCGTGGACGTTCCTGGGCAACCGCCCGGTGTACCCCTCGCCGCTCGCCTCCTTCGACACGGACCTGGACGTCTTCGGCATCACCCGGATGACGGCGTTCGGCACGGCTCGAACGGTCCGTCAGATCCTGCGGTCGTACACGCCTTCGAGCGACGACGCCCCGCCGGCCGGCCCGGCCGGCAAGCACGTCGTCTCCTATCACGACGTCAGGCACTTCACCTTGGTTTCGCAGGAACCCGTGCCGTTTCAGGTCGACGGGGACCATCTTGGAGACCGGAGTCGCGTCAGTTTCACAGGCGTACGGCGGGCACTGCGTGTGATTGTGTGACTGGAAGCGGGGTTCCCCCTTCTTCTCGAACGCACAAGCCCCCTTCACTCCATGGAAGTACTGGCTGTGAGCTAGGCGACACCGAAGAATCAAAAATTCCTCACTGAAGGGGGTTGTATCCGAGCCCGAGGTTTGCGAACCTCTACATGGCGATCGGGACACATCGCAGCGACGGCAACCTCAGCACCTGGCGGGCGCCGACCGCGGGGCGTCCCTCGAATCGCCGAATCCCTCCCCAGCACAGACCACCCGGGCCCAATGGGCCTTTGGTCTCTTTTGCTCTTGCGGGATTCGTGAAAGCGTTCACATTCACAAAGCCATCGATTATGCCGATCGGGTCACCCCCGCCGGCAGGAGGAGTTGGACGACCATGGACTGGCGCCACCGCGCTGTCTGCCGCGAAGAGGACCCGGAGCTGTTCTTCCCGATCGGGAACACCGGTCCTGCCCTGCTGCAGATCGAGGAAGCCAAGGCCGTGTGCCGCCGTTGTCCGGTCATGGAGCAGTGCCTGCAGTGGGCGCTCGAGACCGGCCAGGACGCCGGCGTCTGGGGCGGTATGAGCGAGGACGAGCGTCGTGCGATGAAGCGCCGTGCCGCCCGCAACCGCGCCCGCACCGCCTGATCACGCGCCGTAGCGCCAGCAGTCACCGCAGTACCGATCAATCCATGATCAAAGGCTTCCCTGCTCCTCCTGGTGAAGCCTTCCGCACAACGGACCTTGCCCAGCGGGGTCCTGCGACACCGGTCCGTCCAGCCACTTGATACTGTTCACTTAGAGCAATACTGTGGAGCTGTGGCGCTCACCGTGTGCAACGCACGGAAGCGGTGTCGCTCACCAAGAGCCCCCGTTCCGGCCGACTCCCCCCGACGGCCGGAACGGGTTGAGAGGCCCTGTCGACCCACCCCCCCCCGGTCGACAGGGCCTCGTTTCTGTTTCCGCCCATGAGTTCGCCCCCCGAGTCCGACCCGAGTCCGACCCGAGGGCCACCCCCGAACGGATCAGGCCCTCGCGGGCTCGCGGAGTGCGCACCCGGCGTATCCGCCGAGCGCGCGCCCCCGCCGCGCGCCTCAGCGCACCGGAATCTCCAGGATCACCTTGGTGCCGCCGTTCGGCCCGGCCACCATGTCGAAGGTGCCGCCCAGCTCGCCGGTGGCCAGGGTGCGCACGATCTGCAGGCCGAGGTTGCCCGCCGACTGCGGGTCGAACCCCTCGGGCATGCCGCGGCCGTCGTCCTGCACCGTGATCAGCAGGTACTCCTCCGGCCGCGCGCCGCCGTTCCAGCTTTCCGACCAGCCCGCCCCGGTGGCCGGCGCGCGCCCGCGCAGCGCGCTGACCTCCAGGTTCCCGGAGGCGGTCGGGCCGAAGGCGTGCTCCAGGGCGTTCTGCAGCAGTTCCGTCAGCACCATCGACAGCGGGGTGGCGACCTCGGCGGAGAGGATGCCGAAACTGCCGGTGCGGCGGGTCGCCACCCGGCCGTCCTGGGACAGCTCCATCACCATCGCCAGCACCCGGTCGGCGATCTCGTCGAAGGCCACCTGCTCGTCCAGCGCCTGGGAGAGCGTCTCGTGCACGATCGCGATCGAACCGACCCGGCGCACCGCCTCGTCCAGCGCGGCCCGGCCGGCCTCCGACTCCATCCGGCGGGACTGCAGCCGCAGCAGGGCCGCGACGGTCTGCAGGTTGTTCTTCACCCGGTGGTGGATCTCCCGGATGGTGGCGTCCTTGGTCATCAGTTCGCGGTCGCGGCGGCGCAGTTCGGTGACGTCACGGCAGAGCACCAGCGAACCGGTCAGCGTGCCCTTGGGCTTCAGCGGGATCGCCCGCAGGGTCACCACTCCCCCCTGCGCCTCCACCTCGGTCTGCCGCGGCGCCCAGCCGCTCGCCAGCTTCACGAGCGCCTCGTGTACGGCCGCGCGGGAGGGCGGGGCGAGGTCGGCGGTGGTGCGGCCGAGGTGGCTGCCGACCATGTCGGTGGTGAGGCCCAGGCGGTGGTAGGCGGAGAGGGCGTTGGGGCTGGCGTAGGTGACGATGCCGTCCGAGTCGACGCGGATCAGGCCGTCGCCGACCCGGGGGGCGGCGTCCATGTCGACCTGCTCGACGCCCGGAAACGGGAAGCTGCCGGCGGCGATCATCTGGGCCAGGTCGGAGGCGCTCTGCAGGTAGGTGAGCTCCAGCCGGCTGGGGGTGCGGACGGTGAGCAGGTTGGTGTTGCGGGCGATCACGCCGAGCACCTTGCCCTCGCGCCGCACCGGGATGGACTCGACCCGGACGGGCACCTCCTCGCGCCACTCCGGGTCGCCCTCGCGCACGATCCGCCCCTCGTCGAAGGCGGCGTCCAGCAGCGGCCGGCGGCCGCGCGGGACGAGGTGGCCGACCATGTCGTCCTGGTAGGACGTCGGGCCGGTGTTGGGCCGCATCTGGGCCACCGAGACGTAGCGGATGCCGTCCCAGGTGGGGATCCACAGCACCAGGTCGGCGAAGGAGAGGTCGGAGAGCAGCTGCCACTCCGAGACCAGGTTGTGGAGCCATTCCACATCGGCGCCGGTGAGGGTGGTGTGGCGGCGGACGAGTTCGTTCAGCGAGGGCACATGGCGAGGGTAGCGCCGCCGGTCCGTCAGGGGCGCGGCGGACCGCTCGGACCGGCGGCGGCCCGGATCGGGCACCCGGCCTGCGGCATCGCCGCCCACCCAAGTTGTCCAGACCAATTTGCCAAGTGGCCTGGACAACCAAGATTGGTCTAGTCCACAATGGAAGAGCACCAAGGAGAGGCCCACCGCGCAACGCCCTGACCGCGCGAGGCCGCTCCTCGGTCGGACGCCGGCGAGCGAGGGCCCCGCACAGCCCTCGGTCGTCCCCGGCGTCCGACGACAGCTCCGGGCTGCGGTGCCGCACGGGTGAGGGTCCCGTGCCGGCGCCGTGGCCCGTAGTGCTTTCCGGGCGCCTGTTCGAGCCATGTCCGCCGCTCAAGAAGCCGGGCCCCCGTCCACAGCCTGTGGACGGGGGCCCGGCTTTCGCGCGCCGGCGCGTCAGTGGGTCTCGGTGACCTTCGCCAGGGCGCGCGGGGCGTCCGGGTCCTGGCCGCGGGCGATGGTGACCTCGTAGGCCAGCAGCTGCAGCGGCAGGATCTCCAGGATCGGCTGGACCTCCTCGGGCACGCCGGCCGGCAGCGCGAAGCCCGCGGAGGCGGAGTCCACCTGCGCCTGCTGGCCGACGACCACCAGGTCCGCGCCACGGCCGCGCAGGCGGTCCAGCACCGGCTGCAGGGCCTCGCCGCCCTTGCCGTCCGGGACGACCGCGATGACCGGCGAGACGTTGTCCACCATGGCCAGCGGGCCGTGCAGCAGGTCGGCGCCGGAGAACGGGGAGGCCGGGATGTAGGTGGTCTCCATCAGCTTCAGCGCCGCCTCGCGGGCGGTCGGGTAGCCGTAGCCGCGCGAGGTGATGACCAGGCGCTGGGCGAAGCGGTACCGCTCGGCCAGGGCCCTCACCTCGGCCTGGCGGGCCAGGATGCCGGCGGCCAGTTCCGGCAACTGCCGGGCGGCCGAGCCGTCGCCGCCACGCAGGCCCTCGACCAGCAGGTAGAGCGCGAGCAGCTCGGCGGTGTAGGTCTTGGTGGCGGGCAGCGCCTTCTCCGGGCCGGCCAGCACGTCGATGTGGAACTCGGAGACCTCGGCCAGCGGCGAGGCGGCGTTGTTGGTGACGGCGAGGGTGATCGCACCGGCCTCGCGGGCGGCCTTGGTGGAGGCCACCAGGTCCGGCGAGCCGCCGGACTGGCTGACCGTGATCACCAGGACGTCGGTGAGGTCCGGCTTGGCACCGTACGCGGTGGTGGTGGACATCGAGGTCAGCCCGGCCGGCTTGCCGAGCAGGATCTCGACCAGGTACTTGGCGTACAGCGCCGCGTTGTCGGACGTGCCGCGCGCGGTGAGCAGCACGAACCGGGGGTTGCGGGCGGCGATCTCGGCCGCGATCTCGCGGATCTTCGGGGCGCCCTCGTCGAGGATGCGCTGGAGGACGGCCGGCTGCTCGGCCATCTCCGCCGCCATGATCCGGCCGGGGACGGAAACAGTCTGCGTGTCGGACATCTGGGTTGCCTCCGATGAGTGGTTCGACCCCGTCCGGGCAGAACTGCCCGACGGGGACCTCTACGGCGGCGAGTCCGCACACTCGCTGCGGGGGTGCCCTGCGGCAATCCTACGGGGGCCGCGGGCCGCCTGCGCGCACCGGGCAGGGGCCGCGCAGGCGGGTCAGGACGCGTTGTCGTCCTCTCGTCGGTTCAGCCGATCGCTCCCGGCTGCCCAGTGAGCACCTCCACGGCCGCCAGCCCGCAGACCCGGGCGGCGCCGTGGGTGGCGATGTGGAGCGCGCCGGCCGGCTCGGACTGGGGCAGCCCCATCTCCACCACGGCGGCGTCCGGCCGGGCCGCGACGAGGCGGCCCAGCACGGCGGACATCCACGCGTGCCGGTGCGCGTCCCGGACGACCAGCACCAGGCGGCGGCCCTCGGCGCCGGCCACCAGCTCGGCGACCAGCGCGTCCAGCCGCTCCGGGCCCGCCTCGGCCGGGCCGACCTCGCGGGTGCGGGTGCCGGGGAAGCGGTCCGCCAGCATGCCCGCCACACCCCACGGGGTGACGTCGCCGACGGCGATGTTCGGCTCGTCCGAGAACGAGGCCACGAACGGGCGTTCGCTCACCGGCAGGACCTCGCGGCCCGGCGCCCGGACCACCTTCAGCGCCCGGCGGGCCGCCCGCAGGCCGACCGCCAGGTCGGGCTCCGGGCGCTCGCCCCGGGCCGGGATCCGGCCCCAGCTGCCGAGCGCCCGTACCCGGTCCGCGGCGTCGGCCAGCCGCTCCTCGGCGAGCCTGCCGGCCCGCACGCCCACCACGATGGCGTCGCGCAGCATCAGCACGGTCTCCTCGTCGGCCAGGCCGCCGCCGACGCAGATCGCGTCCGCACCGGCGGCCAGGGCCAGCACCGTCCCCTCGCCCATGCCGAAGGTGTCGGCGATCGCGCCCATCTCGATCGCGTCGCTGACGATCAGGCCCTGGTAGCCGAGGCCGCCGTCGGCCGGGGCGGCGCGCAGCAGGTCGCGCAGCACGGCCGGGCTGAGCGTGGCGGGCAGCTTCGGGTCGAGCGCCGGGATCATGATGTGGGCCGTCATCACGGCCTTGGTGCCGGCCGCGATCGCCGCCTGGAACGGGACCAGGTCGCGGGCGCGCAGCACGTCCAGGTCGACGTCGATGACCGGCAGGCCGCGATGCGAGTCGACCGCGGTGTCGCCGTGGCCGGGGAAGTGCTTGGAGCAGGCGGCCACGCCGGCCGACTGGAGGCCCTCCACCCAGGCGGCGGTGTGCCGGGCGCACAGCTCGGGGTCGGCGCCGAAGGAGCGTACGCCGATCACCGGGTTGCGCGGGTTGGAGTTGACGTCCGCGGTGGGCGCCCAGTTGTAGTTCACGCCGGCCGCGGCCAGTGCCCGGCCCAGCTCGCGGGCGACGTCCCGGGTCAGCGCCGGGTCGTCGATCGCACCGAGCGCGAGGTTGCCGGGCCAGGACGAGCCGGAGCCCGCCTCCAGCCGGGTGACGTCGCCGCTCTCCTCGTCGATGGCGATCAGGAGGTCGGGGTTCTCGGCGCGCAGCGTCCCGGTGAGCGCGCAGAGCTGGTCGAGGTCGACCACGTTGCGGTCGAACAGTGCGACCGAGCCGAGCCCGGCGGCGAGGTGGCGGCGCAGCCACGGCGGCGGCTCGGTGCCGACGAAGCCGGGTTGCAGGACGGTCAGGGCGTCGCGGTGCAGCCGGTCGCTGTCCGGGGCGGCGGGGACGAGGATGCTCACGTTTCTCAGCCCTTCACGGCGCCGTCGGTCAGGCCGCCGACCGCCTTGCGCTGCAGGAAGACGAACAGGATCAGGATCGGCAGCGCGAACAGGGTGGACGCGGCCATGGTGGCGCCCCAGTCGGTGCCGGCGTTGGTCTGGAACGAGGAGAGCCAGAGCGGCAGGGTCTGCGCCGACTCCTTCTTGCTGAGGATGTTGACCAGCGGGAACTCGTTCCAGGCGGTGATGAAGCCGAACAGCGAGGTCGACATCAGCCCGGGCGCGAGCAGCGGGAAGATCACCTTCGCGAAGGCCTGGGTCCGGGTGCAGCCGTCCACCATGGCCGACTCCTCCAGCTCCTTCGGCACGGCGGCGATGAAGCCGCGCAGCGTCCAGATGGTGAAGGGCAGCACCATCATCAGGTAGAAGGCGGTCAGCGGCACCAGGCTGTTGAGCAGGTCGTTGTCGCGGACGATCAGGTAGGCCGCGATGATCATGACCTCCCACGGCGCCATCTGGGCCGCCATGACGACCAGGACGAAGCCCCTGCGGCCGCGGAACCTCATCCGCGCGACGGCGAACGCGGCCAGGGTGGCGATCACCAGCGAGCCGAGCACCGCACCGGCGGTGACGACCAGGCTGTTGGTGACGTACGTCCAGAAGTGCGGGACGTGGACGGCCCGGTCGAAGTGGGCCCACGTCCCGTCCAGCGGGAGGAACACCGGGTCGCGGCTGACGATGTCCTTGTCCCGCTTGAAGGACGTCGCGACCATCCAGTAGACGGGGAAGAGGAAGAAGACGAACAGGACCGCCGCGATCGCGTTCGGCCAGGTACGTCCGATGAGCGAGCGCCTCACAGCTCGTCCTCCTGCTTCAGGATGATGCGGAAGTAGTACGCCATCAGCGCGCCCAGCATCAGGATGGTGAGGACCGCGATCGCCGATCCGACGCCGAAGCGCTGGGCGCCGAAGCCCTCCAGGAAGGCGTGGACCGGCAGGGTCCGGGTGAGTCCGTCCGGCCCGCCCTTGTTGATCAGGTAGACCTGGGTGAACGCCTTGAACACCCAGATGACTTCGAGGAAGGTCGTGGCCAGGAAGAACGGCTTCATGATCGGGAAGATCACCGAGCCGAAGATCCTGAAGGAGCCGGCGCCGTCCATCCGGGCCGCCTCGTAGAGCTCCCTGGGGATCGTGGTCAGGCCCGCGTACACGTTGAAGGCCACGAACGGGATCGACTGCCAGACGATCAGCAGGATGATCACGAAGAAGGTCGAGTACTCGCCGCTGGTCCACGAGAAGTCGGCCATCGAGTGCCAACCGAGCTTGTCCAGGAACCAGTTGACGACACCGTAGTGCTGGTCGAACAGCCAGGTGTAGACCGTGGTCGCGGCGACCACCGGCATCGCCCAGGCCAGGAGGAGCGAGACGGACAGCGCCAGTCGCATCCAGCGGCCGAGCCGGTCGAGCAGCAGGCCGATCAGCGAGCCGAGCACCATGATCAGGGCGACGTTGACCGCGGTGAAGACCACCGTGCGGAGGGTGATCGTCCAGAACTCGGAGTCGGTGAGCTGCTCGGTGTAGTTGTCGAGGCCGTTCCACTCGGTCAGGTGCTGGATCAGCTGCCGCTTGTTGAGGTTCTGGAACGAGAGCAGAACGGTCTTTAGCAGCGGCCAGCCCAGCAGGGCGACGGTCGCCGCGACGGCCGGTAGCAGCAGCAGGTACGGCGTGAAACGGGACGCCAGGCTCGGCCCGCCCGCTGGTCTGCCGCTCTTCTCCGGGGTGCGCTGGGCACGGGGGGTGGCGACGTCGTCCGCCGGTGCCACCGCGGACTCCCCTGGCTCCGGGGACTGTGTCCGCATCCGTTCCGAATGCACAGCCATGGTTCTCTCTTCCTTACAGCCCGACCACGACGGAAGGCGTCGCCCACCGGCTCCCCGCCGGGAGCTGGTGAGCGACGCCGCTCAACTGCCTTACTGCGTCTGCTTCTGGTTGAGACGCTTCGCGATCTCGTCGTCCGCCTTCTTGGCCGCGGCGGCGTAGTCGCCGGTCAGCGCCGCGGTCAGGAAGTCCTTGATCGGGTTCGGCTCGTTCTCGACGTTGCTCCAGGTCGGAACGTTCGGCGTGATCGCGCCGTTGGCGGAGGCCGGCAGGGCGGCCTTGGCGAAGTCGCCGGTGACCTTGCCGTTCAGCGCGGGCTTGTTCGGGATGGAGCCGGAGGAGGCGACCACGCCCTCGTTCTTCTCGTTGAGGGCGATCTTCAGGAAGCCCTTGGCGAGTTCGGGGTTCTTGGTCTGCTGGGCGATCGCCAGGTTCGAGCCGCCGAGGAAGACGCTGGACGGCTTGTCGGCCGTCTTGCCGGGGAGCGGGAAGTAGCCGATCTTGTCGGCGGCCAGCTCCTCGGGCTTCGGCACCTCCCAGCCGAGGCCGATGATGGTGCCGATGTTGCCCTTGGCGAAGACGTCCTTCTGCTGCGGGGTGGCCTCGTCCTTGTCCTTCGGACCGGTGGTCGAGTAGCCCTGCAGCTTCTTGTAGGTCTCGAAGGCCTTCTGGGCCTCGGGGGACGACAGGCCGCCGGCCCACTTGTCGCCGTCCTTCTTCGCGAGCTTGCCGCCCTCACCGGTCAGCAGGCCGAAGTAGGTGTACCACTCCTGGCCGGGCAGGTAGAGCGGGTCGGTGACGCCCGGGACGGCCTTGACCTTGTCCAGGTCGGCGTAGAACTCGTCCAGGGTCTTCGGCGGGGCGGTGATGCCGGCCTTGGTCCAGATGTCCTTGTTGTAGGTCACCACGCGGTTGGTGAAGTACCACGGGGCGGCGTACTGCTTGCCGTCGAGGACGGAGGACTCGTTCAGGTTGGCGGCCCAGTCCGCGCCGCCCAGGTCGGCCCTGTCCTTGGTGATGTCGAGCAGACCGCCGGTGGCCGCGTAGCCGGCCGTCTGGGTGTTGCCGATCTCCAGGACGTCGACCGAACCCTCGGAGAGGGCGGTGGTGACCTTCTGGCCGATGCCGTTCCACTTCTGGGTCTGGATGTCGAGCTTGGCACCGGGGTAGGCGGCGGCGAAGTCCGCCTTGACGCCGTCCTCCCAGCCCTTGGGCGCGGAGCCGTCCATCAGCCACACGGTGAGGGTCTTGCCGTCGAACTTCCCGGCCGCCGAGGACGAGCCGCCCTTGGCGTCGTCGCCCTTGCCGTCCGAGCCGCAGGCCGCCAGACCGACGACCATTGCCGCGACGCCGACCGCCGCGATGAGCTGACGCTTCACGCCATCCTCCTGAGGGATGCCTGGGTTGCCCCCGTCGGGTGGCGGCGGCAGGCCCACGTGGAGCGGGGGGATCGGTGCCGCGGACCCCCTTCGAACGGGTGGGGGGATTCGTAGTGACCGGCCTAGTGGTGTAGACCAGATGCCTGGAGCTTGGCCTAGACCAATAGGCCTGTCAACGGCTGTCCGACCGATCGGAACCACCCGTTACCAAGCCGACACCGCACATCGTTCATCGCGTGATGAGGTGTTCGTTCCCCAGCCATACATGCAACGATGTGAGCCGTTAACGATGTGGCGGGGCCCGCGAAGGCCCCGCGAGAAGCGGGAGAACACGTCCGATGAGCACCGACGGGGGAACCACCGCCCAGGTCAACGACCCCGAGGTGAACAACCTCCCGACGCAGGCCGGCACCGACCCGACCGCGCGCGTCCCCAAGTACTACGGCCTCAAGCGCCACCTGCTCCAGCTCACCGAGACCCAGCCCGCCGGCACCCCGGTCCCGCCGGAGCGCGCCCTCGCCGCCCAGTTCGACACCTCGCGCACCACCGTCCGCCAGGCGCTCCAGGAACTGGTCGTCGAGGGCCGGCTGGAGCGCATCCAGGGCAAGGGCACCTTCGTCGCCAAGCCCAAGGTCGCCCAGGCCCTCCAGCTCACCTCCTACACCGAGGACATGCGGGCCCAGGGCCTCGAACCCACCTCGCGGCTGATCGAGATCGGTTACATCACCGCCGACGACCGGCTCGCCCCGCTGCTCGACATCAAGCCCGGCGGCCGCGTCCTGCGGATCGAGCGGCTGCGCCTGGCCAACGGCGACCCGATGGCCATCGAGGTCGCCCACCTCTCCGCCAAGCGCTTCCCCGCCCTGCGCCGCAACCTCGCCAAGCACAACTCGCTCTACGCGGCCCTGCGCGAGGTGTACGGCGTCACCGTGGCCGAAGCCGAGGAGACCATCGAGACCACGCTCGCCAACCCCCGCGAGGCCGGCCTGCTCGGCTCCGACCTCGGCCTCCCGATGCTCCAGCTCTCCCGGCACTCGTTCGACGCCGACGGGAACCCGGTCGAGTGGGTGCGCTCCATCTACCGCGGCGACCGCTACAAGTTCATCACCCGTCTCAAGCGGCCCGAGTAGGCCGCACTCCGCACACTGCTTCCGGGCACCCGCGCACGCGCGGTGCCCGTTCGCGTCGTGCGGGGCGCACGCGCGGGCGCGTGCGGCGTCCGGATGACGGGAAGTTCCGTCATTTCCGGTGACATGGATCACGCCATGGTCTAGATTGCGCAGCCGTACTGACTGCCGATCACCGATGGTGCTGCTCGGCGGGCTCGCGGGAGGTGTGCGGCTTCCCGGGGGCTGCGGCGCCGACGTGGACCCTCCGGAGCGGAGCCGCAATGTCGTATGAGCCCGACCTCACCGAACCTGTCATGCCCGAGCCACCGGGAGCGCCCGTCCCGGTCGTGACGCCCGAGCGGGTGCTGGCCGCGCTCGCCCTGCTCGTGCCGATCGTCGCGATGCTGTGGGTGCCCTCGTACGACAAGGCCGACCCGGCGGCGGGCGGGATGCCGTTCTTCTACTGGTACCAGCTGCTCTGGGTGCCGGTGTCGGCCGTCTTCACCGTCGCCGCCTACCTGTTGATCAACCGTGACGAGAAGGCGCGCGCAGCCGCCCGGAAGGCCGGTGGCGCGCGATGAGCAACGTCAACGTTCCGGCCCTCGCCGTGTTCGTGCTGTTCTTCGTCCTCGTCACCGCGATGGGCTTCCTCGCCTCGCGCTGGCGCCGGGCGGACAACGCCCTCCACCTGGACGAGTGGGGACTGGGCGGGCGCAGCTTCGGCACCTGGATCACCTGGTTCCTGCTCGGCGGCGACCTCTACACCGCCTACACCTTCGTCGCCGTTCCGGCGGCGGTGTACGCGACCGGCGCTGCGGGCTTCTTCGCCGTGCCCTACACGATCATCGCGTACCCGCTGGTGTTCCTCTTCCTGCCCCGGCTCTGGTCCGTCTCCCGGGTGCACGGCTACGTCACCCCGGCCGACTTCGTCCGCGGCCGGTACGGTTCCCGACCGCTCTCGCTGGTCGTCGCGCTGACCGGGATCCTCGCCACCATGCCGTACATCGCGCTCCAACTGGTCGGCATCCAGGCGGTGCTGGACGTGCTGGGCGTCGGCGGCGGCGCGAACGCCAACTGGTTCGTCAAGGACCTGCCGCTGTTCATCGCCTTCGGCGTGCTGGCGGCCTACACCTACTCCTCCGGGCTGCGCGCACCGGCGCTGATCGCCTTCGTCAAGGACACCCTGATCTACATCGTGATCATCGTCGCGGTGATCTACATCCCGATCCGGCTCGGCGGGTACGGGCACATCTTCGACGCGGCGGCGCACAAGTTCAGCGCGCCCAAGTCGGCCGGCTCGCTGACCGTCCCGGACAACAAGCAGTGGACGTTCGCGACGCTCGCGCTCGGCTCGGCGATGGCGCTGTTCATGTACCCGCACTCGGTGACCGGCGTGCTGGCCTCCAAGTCCCGCAACACCGTGCGCCGCAACATGGCGATCATGCCGGCGTACTCGCTGATGCTGGGCCTGCTGGCGCTGCTCGGCTTCATGGCGATCGCGGCCGACGTCAGCAAGGGCGACAAGGCGTTCAACGCCCAGCTGTCGGTGCCGCGGCTGTTCGCGGACATGTTCCCGGACTGGTTCACCGGGGTGGCCTTCGCGGCGATCGGGATCGGCGCGCTGGTGCCGGCCGCCATCATGTCGATCGCGGCGGCCAACCTGTTCACCCGCAACGTCTACAAGGAGTACCTGAAGCCGACCGCCACCGCGGCGGACGAGACCCGGGTCGCCAAGCTGGTGTCGCTGCTGGTGAAGGTCGGCGCGCTGGTCTTCGTGCTCGGCATGGACAAGCAGGCCGCGATCAACCTCCAGCTGCTGGGCGGCCTGTGGATCCTGCAGACCTTCGTGGCGATCGTCGGCGGCCTGTTCACCCGCTGGTTCCACCACTGGGCGCTGTTCGCCGGCTGGGCGGCCGGCATGACCTACGGCACCTGGAAGGCGTACGGCATCGCAAGCCCGGCCACCAAGCACTTCGGCGGCAACGCCGCCGAGATCCCCGGCATCGGCGAGACCGGCTACATCGGCCTGACCGCCTTCGTGCTCAACCTGCTGGTCGCGGTGGTGCTCACCCTGGTGCTGCGGGCGGTCAAGGCGCCCGACGGCCCGGACGAGACCAAGCCCGGCGACTACCGCGCCGAAGCCGGCGACGACGAGCTGGAGAACGCGCCGGAGCCCGTAGCGGCGCACTGATTGGCCATGCGCGCGCCCTGTGGTCGTGCCGTCTTCTCCGTGAACACTGGAGAAGGCGGCGCGATCATATGTATGAACGGCCGCGTACGCCGGGCACCACCAGACCGGACCGGACGACCGGCCGGCAACTGATCGACCCACGGGGAGCACGCGGCAATGGCAGAACTCGGCACCACCCTCAACGGACAACACCAGTCCGCCCTGACCCCGCTCACCGCGAACGGCCAGGCGGCGGCCACCCGGCTGCCCTCCGTGCTGATCGCCACCCGGCACGGCGAGTCCACCGCCAACGTCGAGTTCCAGCTGGCCGAGGCCGCCGGCGCGCTCAGCGTGCCGATCAGCTGCCGGGACGCCGACATCCCGCTGTCGCTGCACGGCCGGCAGCAGGCCCGGGCGCTCGGCCGCTGGTGGGCCGCGCTGCCCGGCGCCGACCGCCCGCGCAGCGTCTGGTGCTCGCCGTACGTGCGCACCGCCGAGACCGCCCGGATCGCGATCGCCCAGGCCGCCGGGCTCGGCGCCGTCCCGGTCACGCTCGCGGTGCGCCACGACGAGCGGCTGCGGGACCGGGAGCTGGGCATCCTGGAGATGCTGCCGAAGGCCGCCATCGAGACCAAGTACCCGGAGGAGGCGGCCCGCCGGCGCAAGATGGGCGAGCTGTACTATCGCCCGCCCGGCGGCGAGTCCTGGGCGGACGTCGCGCTGCGGGTGCGCAGCGTGCTGCGGGACGTGTGCGAGGAGGAGGCCGGGCGGCCCGTCCTGCTGGTCGCGCACGACTGCACGGTGCTGATGCTGCGGTACGCGCTGGACCGGCTCACCGAGGAGCGGCTGATCGAGCTGGGACCGGTGCACAACTGCTCGACGAGCCTCTGGCGCGCCCGGGACGGGCGGCTGCGGCCGGCCCACTGGAACGACACCGCCCACCTCGCGGACGAGAACTGACGTGAGTGGTGCGGGTGGAGCGGCGGTCGTCCAGGAAGCCCCCGAAACCCCCGGGCCATCCGGAACCCCTCACGGCTCCGGCACACTGGCCGCATGGACATCGTCATCCGCCGGGCCCACGAGGAGGACCTCGAGGACGCCGGCCGCGTCACCGTCGAGGCCTTCGTCGGCGACGGTCACACCGCGCCCGACAGCCGCTACGTCGAGCTCCTGCGCGACGCCGCCCGCCGGTCCCGGGAGGCCGAGCTCCTCGTCGCGGTCGACACGGCCGGGGGACGGGTCCTGGGCTGTGTGACCCTCGCCGTCGGCGGCACCGAGTGGGCCGACATCGCCACCCCGCGGGAGGGCGAGATCCGGATGCTCGCCACCGCCGCGGCCGCCCGCGGCCGGGGCGTCGGCGAGGCGCTGGTGCGCGCCGCGATGGACCGCAGCCGCGAACTCGGCCTGGCCGGGATGGCGTTCTCCACCCGCCCGGAGATGACCGCCGCCCACCGCGTCTACGAGCGGATCGGCTTCCGCCGCACTCCCGAGCGCGACTGGTCCCCTTACCCGGGCATGGATCTGATGGTGTACTCGCTCGCCTTCTGAAGCCCTGTGACTTGAAATGACCATCCGATCGGGACACTGCTAGGATCCGCCGCATGACGACGGGGAGTGCGCCGAGCGGCTGGTACGACGACCCTTCAGGGCAGCCCAACACACTGCGCTGGTGGGACGGTTCGATCTGGACCGACAAGATTCAGCCTAAGCCCGGGGGTGCGGCCGCGCCCGCGAGCACCTTCCCCGGCCAGGCCGCCCGGAACGCCGCCGCGCCGACGGCCGTCTCCCCGGCCGTCCCGGCTCCGCAGCCCGCGCCCACCGCGCCGGCCCCGCAGCCGGCCACGCCGACGATGGCATCCCTGCCGAACCCGTCCGCCGCGCCGGCCCCGCAGCCCGTGCCGACGCCCACCCCGGCACCGCAGCCGACGCCAACCCCGGCGCCGGCCGCCCCCAAGCCGGTCCCGACCTCGGTGGTCTTCGAGACCGTCGAGCCGAACCGCACCAAGCACCGGGTGCTCCTGGCCGTCGGCGCCGTCGCGCTGTCCCTCGTGATGGCCGGGGGCGGGTACGTCGTCGGCCACAAGACCGCCAAGCCCGGTTCGACGAAGGCCGACTCGACCGCGTCCCCGACGGCCGCCGGCGACCCCAAGAGCCCCAACGGTTTCATGGGCACCGCCCTGACCGGCGGCCAGCCGCTCTCCGGCGGGCGCCAGATCACCGGCCAGGACTCGAAGATGAACTTCATGCTGCCGCAGGACTGGCAGGTCCAGGTCGACGCCAAGGCGCCGAACGAGGTGCGGTACGCGGTCGGCCCGTACGCCTGCGTGGGCCACGGCAGCGGGGCCTGCACGCGCGGCATGGTCGTCCAGAACCTCCGGGTGTTCAACGGCGGCTGGTCCGACCCGAAGTCCCTGGTGCTCGGTATGGGCCAGCTGCTCTACAACGCCCGCTACGGCTCGGACTCGCCGACCCCGCCGGAGCCGGTGAAGCAGTCGGCCGTCAAGATCCAGGGCATGGACGGCTACCTCGCGCTGTGGCACGTCCCGATGTCCAGCTCCTCGTCGGCGCCGGACAGCTACTGCGGCATCCTCGAGGTCACCCCGGCGGCCGGAGCCACCACCGTGCCGGTGCTCCAGATCTGCCTCGACCAGGCGTCGGAGGCCCCGCCGCTGACGCTGATGGACCAGATCGCGAACTCCGTCAAGATCACTCCCTGACGTGGGTTCAGCTCCGCAGGCCCCGCCCTTTTCGGCGGGGCCTGCGGACGTCGTGGCGCCTGCGGACCCCGAACCCCGGCTGTGACCGTTCCACCGCTGCCCGTATGCTGACCGCTTGAACGACTATCAGACCATCCACCTGAGCGGCGCCGGCACGCCGCGACAGCCGTCGACCGACGGCCGGGTGACCAGCGCCGACGGGCGCTGACGGAGCAGGGAACCAGCGGCTTCGCAGCGACGAAGCGGTTGTATGGGGGCTTACCGGTGGACTCCACCAACGAACACGCGGCGAACCGGATCAACCGGGGACGGGGGCGCCACGGGCGCGTACTTCCCCGGGCCCGGCACGAACGGCGGCTCCTTCGCCGGGACCTGCGCAACACCGCGGCCCAGCGCGCGTACGTCGCCTGCGCCGAGACCACGGGCCCGCTGACGGCCGGCGAGGACGGCGCCGCCGTCCGCTACCGCTCGGTCTCCTCACGCGGCGTCAAGTTCGTCATGACCGTGCTGGTCGCCGCCAACGCGCTGGCCGGCCTCGCCTTCGTCGGCTGGCTGCTGCTCCCCGAGCACATCCCCGGATCGGGCGTGGGCTGGTCCCCGGACTGGCGGGTCAATCTGGCCCGGATCTGCTTCTGCGCCGTGGTGACGGTCGAGGTGATCCGGCTGGTCCAGAACCTCGCCGTCTGGGTGTTCGCCTTCCGCGCCAAGGACCCGGTGCCGGTCACCCCGCCGCCCGGCCTGAAGGTCGCCGTGCTGACCACGATCGTGCCCTCCAAGGAGCCGATCGAGATCGTCGAACGGACCCTCCGGGCCATGCTGCGGATCGAGTACGACGGCCAGATCGACGTCTGGATACTCGACGAGGGCGACGACGACCGGGTCAAGGAGATGGCCGCCCGGCTCGGCGTCCACCACTTCAGCCGCAAGGGCCGCCCCGAGTACAACCAGGCCGAGGGCGAGTTCCGGGCCAAGACCAAGTCCGGCAACCACAACTCCTGGCGCGCCGAGCACGAGCACGGCTACGACGTGGTGGCCCAGATGGACCCGGACCACGTGCCGCTGCCCTGCTTCCTGGAGCGCACCCTCGGCTACTTCCACGACCCCGACGTCGCGTTCGTGGTGGCTCCCCAGGTGTACGGCAACATGTACGACAACTGGGTCGCCCACGGCGCCTCCGTGCAGCAGTACCTGTTCTCCGGCCTGGTCGAGCGCGGCGGCAACGGCATGGACGCGCCGCTGCTGATCGGCACCAACCACCTGTACCGCCCCACCGCGTGGCAGCAGATCGGCGGCTACCAGGACTCGATCATCGAGGACCACCTGACCAGCATGCGGATCCAGGCCTCCGTCAACCCGGGGACCGGCCATCGCTGGAAGGGCGTCTACACCCCCGACGTCCTGGCCGTCGGCGAGGGGCCGACCTCCTGGACCGACTACTTCAACCAGCAGAAGCGCTGGGCGTACGGCATCTGGGAGATCCTGCTCAAGAGCCGGCTGCGCTCGGGCATCAAGCTGCGGCTGCGCCAGCGGGTGCTCTACGGCCTGGTCCAGTTCTACTACCCGAGCGTGGCGGTCAACACCGTCCTCGGCAGCCTCGCCACCTCCGTGTACCTGGCCCTCGGCGTCACCTCCATCCACCTCAACAGCACCCACTGGATGGTCCTGTGGGGCGCCAGCATGGGCAGCTGGTTCGTGCTGTGGCTGTGGCTGCGCCGGTTCAACCTGGCCGCACACGAGCGCCGCGAGATCGGCACGGCGGGCATGGGGCTGGCCCTGTTCGCCGGCCCGGTCTACGTCGCGGCCGCGGGCGCCGCGCTGCTGCGCCGCCCGCTCGCCTACGCCGTCACCGCCAAGGGCGACCTGCGCAGCGCCGAGTCGCTGTCGACGTTCCGGCTGCACCTGATGTGGGCGGCCGTCGCGGGCGGGCTGCTCGGGGCGAGCTTCACGCTGCACCACGACATCTGGATCCTGCGGTTCTGGGCCGGGGTCAGCCTGTTCACCGGTGTCGCACCCCTGGTGATCTCCTTCGTCAGCGGACGCCGTGAGGCCCACGTCCAGCAGGCCGCCGCGGCCAGGGCTGCCGAGTACGCCGAGGCGTACGAGGACACCGAGACGTCCGAGGACACCCAGACCGCCACGACCGCCGAGAGCGCCGAGACCGCTGAGGCCTCCGAGACCGCCGAGGCGCCCGAGTCCTCCGTCGCCGGGCACCTGCCGAGCCAGCGGACCAATCCGCAGCAGGCCGAGGAACCCGACGACGACGAGTTCGAGGAACTGCTGGAGCCCGCCCGGGCCGGCGGACGGCCGCAGCAGGGGGCCCGCTGATGCTGCGGATCACCATCCCCCGGATCGCCGCCCTGCTCGCCCTGGTCCTGATGGTCGGGTACACCTTCGTGCTCGCGCCCCGGCTCGCCCGATCCTCCGCCCGCGAGCCGTACACCTTCGCCGGCTCGGCCCCGACCGCGATGCCGAGCTGGCTGACCACAGCCCTGGCCGCGTCCCCGACCGCCACCCCCGCCCCGGCGACGCCGGGCCCGACGACGGCCCCGACGCCCGCCGGTCCGCCCCCGCCGCCGCAGTTCCCGCCGGCCGGCGGCGCGTTCACCGGCATCATGACCAAGACGGGCCCGTACGACCTCGGCCCGCTCGACGAGTTCACGGCCGCCGTGAAGCACCAGCCGAACGTGCTGGAGTTCTCGGTGGGCTGGTGGGACCGCAAGTTCGACCGCCGGGTCTTCGACACGGTGGCCGAGCGCGGCATCATGCCGATGGTCGCCTGGGAGCCGTGGGACTACCACAAGGAAGCGAAAGAGGACAAACTCCGCGGCGAGCAGCCCGAGTACGCCCTCTCCAACATCATCGACGGCAAGTTCGACGACTACATCAGGACCTGGGCCGAGGGCATCAAGGGCCTCGGCTACCCCGTCGCCCTGCGCTTCGCCCACGAGATGAACGGCTACTGGTACCCGTGGTGCGAGCAGGCCAACGGGAACAGGAAAGGCCAGTACATCCAGGCCTGGAAGCACGTCCACGACGTCTTCAAGCAGGCCGGCGCCACCCGGGTGGCCTGGGTGTGGAGCCCCAACGTCGACTACGAGAACGCCACCCCGCTGAACACGCTCTACCCCGGCGACGACTACGTCGACTGGGTCGGCCTGTCCGGCTACTACGGCACGACCGGCGTCGAGAAGTACAAGTCCTTCAACCAGATCTTCGAGCCGACCATCAAGGAACTGCGGGAGTTCACCCAGAAGCCCGTGGTGATCACCGAGACCGGGGCCACCGACACCTCGGGCCTGAAGGCGCAGTGGATCACCGAGATGTTCTCGCAGCTCCCCCAGCACCCCGACATCATCGGCGTGATCTGGTACGAGTCGCGCAAGGAGGTGGACTGGCGGGTGGCCGCCTCCGGCGCCGCCTCCGAGGCGTACGCCGCCGGGGTCTCCGCGCCCCGGTACGGCACGCCGTGGACCGTCCGCTCCGAGCCGGCCCTGGCCGCCGCCCCGCCGGCCCCCACGCCCGCGCCGGCGCCCGACCCCTCGGCCTCTCCCTCCTCCTCGGCCTCCCCGTCGGCCACGGCCACCACCAAGCCCCCCACCAGGAAGCCGACCGCCACGGCCACCCGGTCCAAGTCCGGCTCCCCCTCCGCCGGGTGAGCGCGCCGCCGACCCGGCCGACGGACCGGACGACCACACAGCAGCAGGGAGGCACGAGACCCATGACCGACCCCGCCGTGCCCGCGATCGGGCGCGTGAGCCGGCGCCCGTGGTGGCTGCTCGCGCCGACCGTCGTGATCGCGCTGGTCCTGTGCGCCCTGCTGCTCCCGCGGGACCACCAGGAGCCCGCCAGGGCCGTCCCCGCGGTCACCCCGCTGCCCGCCGCCACCACCGGCGAGATCTGCTCCACCGGGGAGAACCGCTACCCCTCCCAGGCCGTCGACTCCGGCCGCTACCTGATCAACCCCAACGAGTGGAACGCCACCGGCGGCCTGTGCATCAGCAGCACCGACGGCGGCACCGGCTTCCGGGTGACCCGCAGCGGCGTCAACCGCGCCAGCCTGACCGACCCGGACCGCGGCCCCGGCGCCTACCCGCACATCAGCACCCAGCTCCAGCCCGGCACCGGCCCGCTGCCCATCGCCGTGAACAACCTGCGGTACGCGACCAGCAGCTGGCACACCACCCAGGTCGACGGCGGCGTCTACAACGTCTCGTACGACCTCTGGTACAGCAGCGACCGGACCAGCTGCTCCTTCACGGAGAGCGCCGAGCTGATGATCTGGCTGCGCGGCAACGGCAAGACGCCGTTCGGCCAGCAGAACGGCGAACTGCGGGCCGGCGGCACCTCCTACCGCGTGTACGAGGCGCCGAAGAAGAGCAGCCACACCCTGATCACCTACGAGATGGCCACCAGCGCGACCTCCGTCACCGACCTGGACCTGCGGGCCTTCACCCGCGACGCGGTCCAGCGCGGCTATGTCCCGCCCGGTTCGTACCTGTGTGCCGTCCAGGCCGGGTTCGAGATCTGGGAGGGCGGCGCCGGGCTCAGCAGCGACGCGTTCTCGTTCCAGGCCGCCGCCGGCCAGCCCAGCGGCGCGATCACCTCGGCCCTGCCCGGACTCTGCCTGGACAGCCGGGTGGCGGGCGATCCCGCCGCGGTCGGCGCCGGCACCTGTGACGGCTCCCCCGCGCAGGCCTGGACGATGGCGGACGACGGCTCGATCGGCCAGAGCGGGCGCTGCATGGAGGACCCGGACCTCGGCTTCCCCGTCCTCACTACGTGCACCTCCCGCCCCGACCAGCGCTGGCGGGTGACCCCCACGGGCCAGCTCGCGAACCAGGACAGCGGGCGCTGCGTCGATACTCCCGGGGCCGCCTCGGGCGGGGCCGCGCAGGTGCGGATGCGCCCGTGCGATGGCCGCACGGGCCAGGAATGGCACCCCCCGGCCTGAGCAGCCTATCGCACAGGTGCTCGAACAACTGCGCCGCGTGACACTACATGTGGGGCTGCATCGGATTCACGGCACTAGATGTATGCTCATCCCTGCTGTCGACGCAGGGGAACCCGGTGGGAGTCCGGGACTGCCCCGCAGCGGTGTGCGGACGGCTCCACGAGCCGTGCCCGCGAGTCCGAGTACCTGCCGACGGTGTGCCACAGGCCCTCCCGCAGAGGCCGGCAGCACCAGCAGTACCTTCCGGGCCTCGCGGGCGGGCCGGGGATGCCACCGTCGCGCGGACGCCGCTTGCGCCCCGCGCCGTGCGCCCCTGCCCCGGACGGCCCGGTGCCCCGATCACCGCCGCCGATCGCCGCCAGGAGAGAGCGCCTTGACCACCGCTGCCTCAGCAACCCTGCCCGCCCAGGGCTCCGGCTCCGCCCCCGCCGACCCGACGGTCTCCGACCCCGGCGGCGCGCTCCTGCGGATGCTCACCGACCGCAGCGCCGATCTCCCCCAGGTGGACCCCGGCCACGTCGCCGCCGCCGCGCTGCGCGGGCGCCACGCCGGCTCGGACTTCGCCGAGCTGCGCGGGCTGGCCGTGGACGCCGCCGCGTCGATGATCGCCGAGGACCCGCAGTACTCGAAGCTCGCCGCCCGCCTGCTCGCCCTGGAGATCGTCGACGAGGCGAACAGCCAGGGCGCGGTCTCCTTCTCCGCCTCGGTCGCCGTCGGCCACGCCGAGGGCCTGATCGGCGACACCACCGCCGCCTTCGTCGCCAAGCACGCCGCCGCCCTCGACGCGCTGATCGACGCCAACGGCGACGACCGCTTCGAGTACTTCGGCCTGCGCACCGTGCAGTCCCGCTACCTGCTGCGCCACCCGATCACCCGCAAGGTCGTCGAGACCCCGCAGCACTTCCTGCTCCGCGTCGCCTGCGGCCTGGCGGTCGGCGACAGCGAGCAGTCGGTGCGCGAGGTGGCCGAGCTGTACGGCCTGATGAGCCGTCTGGAGTACCTGACCTCCTCGCCGACCCTGTTCAACTCCGGCACCCGGCACCCGCAGATGTCGAGCTGCTACCTGCTCGACTCGCCGCTGGACAACCTGGACTCGATCTACAACCGCTACGCGCAGATCGCCCGCCTCTCCAAGCACGCCGGCGGCATCGGCCTGTCCTACTCGCGCATCCGCTCCCGCGGCAGCCTGATCCGCGGCACCAACGGCAAGTCCAACGGCATCGTCCCGTTCCTGCGCACCCTCGACTCCTCGGTCGCCGCGGTCAACCAGGGCGGCCGCCGCAAGGGCGCGGCCTGCGTCTACCTGGAGACCTGGCACGCGGACATCGAGGAGTTCCTGGAGCTGCGCGACAACACCGGTGAGGAGGCGCGCCGCACCCACAACCTCAACCTGGCGCACTGGATCCCGGACGAGTTCATGCGCCGGGTCAACGCCAACGAGGACTGGTCGCTGTTCTCCCCGGCCGACGTGCCCGAGCTGGTCGACCTCTGGGGCGCCGACTTCGACGAGGCCTACCGCAAGGCCGAACTGGCCGGCAAGGCCGTCCGCACCATCCCGGCGCAGACCCTCTACGCCCGCATGATGCGCACCCTCGCGCAGACCGGCAACGGTTGGATGACCTTCAAGGACGCCTCCAACCGCGCCGCCAACCAGACCGCGCTGCCCGGCCGTACGGTGCACTCGTCCAACCTGTGCACCGAGATCCTGGAGGTCACAGACGACTCCGAGACCGCCGTCTGCAACCTGGGGTCGGTCAACCTCGGTGCGCACGTGGCTTCCGGCGCGTCCGCTGACGATCTTCTCGGCGCGATGGACTGGGAGCGGCTCGACGCCACCGTGCGCACCGCCGTCACCTTCCTCGACCGCGTGGTGGACATCAACTTCTACCCGACCCCCGAGGCCGGCGCCTCCAACTCCCGCTGGCGGCCGGTCGGCCTCGGCGTGATGGGCCTGCAGGACGTCTTCTTCAAGCTGCGGATCGACTTCGACTCCGCCGAGGCCGCGCGGCTGTCCACGCTCATCGCCGAGCGCATCATGCTCACCGCGTACGAGCGCTCCGCCGACCTGGCCGAGCAGCTGGGCCGCCACGAGGCCTACGGCGAGACCCGCGCCGCCCGCGGCGAGCTGCACATCGACCACTTCCCGACGGCCGCCCCGCAGTGGGCCGACCGCTGGAGCGCGCTGCGCGAGCGGATCGCCGTCACCGGCCTGCGCAACTCGCTGCTGCTGGCCATCGCCCCGACCGCCACCATCGCCTCGATCGCCGGCGTCTACGAGTGCATCGAGCCGCAGGTCTCCAACCTGTTCAAGCGCGAGACGCTGAGCGGTGAGTTCCTGCAGGTCAACCCGTACCTGGTGCGGGAGCTCAAGGAGCTCGGCGTCTGGGACCAGCAGACCCGGGACGCGCTGCGCGACTCCAACGGATCCGTGCAGGAGTTCAACTGGCTGCCGGCCGAGGTCCGTTCGCTCTACCGGACGGCTTGGGAGCTGCCCCAGCGCGCGCTGATCGACCTGGCCGCGGCCCGCATGCCGTACATCGACCAGAGCCAGTCGCTGAACCTGTTCATGGCCGCGCCGACCATCGGCAAGCTCAGCTCGATGTACGCGTACGCGTGGAAGGTCGGTCTCAAGACCACCTACTACCTGCGCTCGCGCCCGGCGACCCGCATCGCGCAGGCCGCGCCGGGTGCCGCTCGCGCCGCCGCGCCCGTGCCGGTGAACACCCCGACCCTCACCCCGGAGCAGGAAGCCGCCATCGCCTGCTCCCTGGAGAACCCCGAGTCCTGCGAGGCCTGCCAGTGAGCACCCCCGAAGACCGCAAGATGCTGCTCGACCCCGGCTTCGAGCTGACCCTGCGCCCGATGCGCTACCCGTCGTTCTACGACCGGTACCGGGACGCGATCAAGAACACCTGGACGGTCGAGGAGGTGGACCTGCACTCGGACGTCGCCGACCTGGCGAAGCTCAGCGAGGGCGAGCGCCACCTGATCGGCCGCCTGGTCGCCTTCTTCGCGACCGGTGACTCGATCGTCGCCAACAACGTGGTGCTGAGCCTCTACAAGCACATCAACTCCCCGGAGGCGCGGCTGTACCTGTCGCGCCAGCTGTTCGAGGAGGCCGTGCACGTCCAGTTCTACCTGACGCTGCTGGACACCTACCTGCCCGACCCGGAGGACCGCGCGGCCGCGTTCGCCGCCGTGGAGAACATTCCGTCGATCGCGCAGAAGGCCAAGTTCTGCTTCAAGTACATGAACGCGGTCGACCACATCGACTCGCTGCAGACGAAGGAGGACAGGCGGGCGTTCCTGCTCAACCTGATCTGCTTCGCCGCGTGCGTCGAGGGCCTGTTCTTCTACGGCGCGTTCGCGTACGTGTACTGGTTCCGGAGCCGGGGTCTGCTGCACGGACTGGCGACGGGCACCAACTGGGTGTTCCGCGACGAGTCCATGCACATGGACTTCGCCATGTCGGTGGTGGACACCGTCCGCGAGGAGGAGCCCGACCTCTTCGACGACGAGATGGCCAAGCAGGTCACGGAGATGCTGGAGGAGGCCGTCGAGGCCGAGCTCCAGTTCGCCCAGGACCTGTGCGGTGACGGTCTCGCCGGCATGAACACCGACTCGATGCGCCAGTACCTGGAGGCCGTTGCGGATCAGCGCCTGGCCCGTCTGGGGCTGCCGATCCGGTACGGGTCCACCAACCCGTTCGGCTTCATGGAGCTGCAGAACGTCCAGGAGCTGACCAACTTCTTCGAGCGCCGGGTGTCCGCGTACCAGGTCGCCGTCGAGGGCTCGGTCTCCTTCGACGACGACTTCTAAGCCCGAAGATCTGACAGAGGTGCCCCGCACGGCCACAGCCCGTGCGGGGCACCAATGTTGTTTCAGTCGGTCGGAAACTCCCCGCCCTTGACCCCGGCGAGGAACGAAGCCCAAGCATCAGCCGGGAAGAGCAGAGCCGGCCCGTCAGGGTTCTTCGAGTCCCGCACCGGAACAACACCGGTGTCGCCAACCGCGATCTCCACACAATTGCTCTGCGCGCCTGAGAACGATGACTTTCGCCAGATGAGGTCAGCAGCGGCCGCACCCTCCGGGATGCTACTCATCGCTGTGCTTTCCTTTCGCGATGCGCTCGATGAGCGCGATTGATTCCTTGCGAGGCAGAGACTCGGCCAGCGCTCGCCGGAACAGGTTGGAGTACTTGAAGACCTCTCCCGGCTCCTCGATGTAGAGCGTGCTGAGGAGGCCGTCCACGTACACGACGTCCGTCTCAGTGCTCTCTGGGAAGCTCAGGATGACAAGTGGACCGAACAGTGCGGCATGGACATCCGAGTTCTCCGGCAGCACCTGGATGTTGATGTTGGGCCGATCTGCCATCGCGACCAGGTAGTCGAGTTGCTCGCGCATCACCGCCCGCCCGCCGATCTGGTGCTTCAGCACGGACTCCGACAGCACAACCCATAGCCGAAGCGGAGATTGGCGCTTCAACACCGACCGCCGCTCTAGCCGAACCTTCGTCAGTCGCTCCACCTGTTCAACGCTGGCATCCTCTATCTGCGCCCGCACGACAGCCCGGGTGTAGTCCTCCGTCTGAAGGAGGCCCGGAATCAGGAAGGTCTCCACGCTGTAGGCATCGGAGGCATCCGCCTCCAGCGAGATGTAGTCGGCATACAGCGGCGACAGGGTGTCGGAGTATCTGTCCCACCAACCACGCAGGCGCCCATCCCGAGACAGGTCCTCCAACTGGCTTCGCGTCGCTTGGTCGGTCACGCCGTAGAGGTCGAGCAACAGCCGGAGATCCACGATCCTGATACCGGACTGTGCGGCCTCGATCCGGCTGATCTTGCTCTCGGCGCAGGCCAGCTGCCTTGCCGATTGAGCGATCGTCATCCCCGCAGCAACCCGCATCTCCTTGAGCGTTCGAGCGAGCCGCCGCTGTCGGACCGTCGGATTCCTGTTCACGGGCACGCGTTGACCTCCCAGCGATATGTGCGGTGCCAGTCTGCCGCTCTCCGCCCGTGACAACAATCTTTGATCACTTCCAAAGTAGGGACTTGCACTATGGAAGTCACCAGGAGCATGCTACGTGGCGTAGTCCGCTACACGACACAGAGTGATCATGGCGGGCTCTTCACCGGGCATTCCCATGCCTTCTTCAGCCGCTCTCACCCAGACCAACCAGAGGTGGCCCCGCCATGCCTGAAACCGTCTCCCCCACCCCCACCGAGCAGACCTGCTGGCTGCCCCGGCACCACAAGTCCCCCCGAGCCGCCCGCCAGGAGCTCCGCTCCTTCCTCCTCCCGCTCCCCGTCGGCGAACACCTGCTCCCCACCGGCGAGTTGCTGCTCAGCGAGCTCGTCACCAACGCCGTCCAGCACGCCCGCACCCCGCGCGACTGCCTGATCTTCATCCGTTTCCACCTCATCCCGGACGCCACCCTCCGCATCGAGGTGCACGACGCCGACAGCGAGAAGCCCAGCCTGCGTGCCGCCTCCGGGTCCGACGAGACCGGCCGAGGCCTGCTCCTCGTCCGGGAGTTGGCCACCCAGTGGGGCTGCTGCCCGCGCGCCGGCGGCATCGGCAAGTTCGTCTGGTGCCACATCTCCCCCGAGGTGGCCGCCGCGTGAGCGCCGTCCGAGCCGGGATCGCGGGCATCATGCTGTCCGCCGGGCCGGGCGGAGACTGAACCGCTTTCCCGTCTTGGAAAGATCACATCCTTGACCCTCCGCCTGGCGGGTCGGGAGCATTGACCAAGGCAGGAACCACTGGCAACTGGAGGCATATGATGCTGCGTTGGCTGGCCGGGGACGGGTCCTGCAAGAACGGGAACTGCCCCACACTGTGGGGCTCCGAGAACGGGGACTACGTGGTCCAGGGATACGTGATCACCGATCCTCACCATCTGGCGGAGCTGAACCTGCCCGACGGTGAGTCTGCGGTCGTGATCCCCGCTGCGGTCCTGGAGGGATACTTCCGTGCTCAAGGGTGAAGACTTCGGCCGTCTCTTCGAGACGTTCGAGCGAACGGCCTTCCGACTCGAAACGCTGGCCGTGTACGACGTTGACGAGGAACGTGAAGAGTTCGCGGACTTCCTCGCAGGCAAAGGGTTGCCGCCCGACTGCTGCGACAACCCGTGGGTTCGCGCCATGACGGGTCTGGGCAAGCAGGTGGCCCGTGTGCACGTCCTCCGGTCTCCCCTGTCGGACTATCTCCGGTACGAGTTGGCGGCATACCCCGGCAACGTCAAGGCCGGCGAGTCGATCGGCATCATCGACACAGCTCGACAGGAGGTGGCCGGACTGCCCGACCACGACTTCTGGCTGTTCGACGATGCCCGGGTCTACCGGATGCACTACACCGACTCAGGACAGTTCATCGGCGCCGAGCTGCTGCCGGACGACCGTCTGAACGAATACCAGCAGTATCGGGATATCGCTCTGGCGCACGCCGTGTCCTTCGCGGAGTACACGGCGGCTTGAGCGGGGAGCGGCACAATGACTTGGGCAAAGCCCTGCGGGCGCTGCGGATCACCTCGGACAAGACAGCCGAGACCGTCGCCCGCAGGGCTTCCATGTCTCCGGCCAAGCTTTCGAAGATCGAAAACGGCAAGACGCTGCCCAGCGTGCAGGACGTGGACCTCATCCTGACTGCGCTCGGCATATCAGACGAAGCCAAGGCCGAGTTCCTAGAGGCAGCCCGCGGCGCAGCCACCGAGGAGACGGCCTGGCGGGAGCTCCGCCGTACCGGCCACTGGAAGCACCAGCATGCCATCAAGGCCATCGAAGCCCGGACAACCCTTCTCCGACTGTTCCAAGGGCAACTGGTTCCTGGGCTGCTCCAGAGCGCTGAGTACGTCTCGGCCGTGTTCTCGTTGCCCCCGGAGCTGCCTGCGGAGTCCAAGGCAAAAACAATCTCGGCCCGGCTGGAGCGCCAGGCCGTCCTGTACGACCGCCACCGAGAGTTTCATTTTGTCATCTGCGAACACGTGCTGCGGTGGCGGATCTGCCCTCCCCCTGTCATGGCGACACAATTGGATCGCCTGGTCTCACTGTCCAGGCTTCCCAATGTGACAATCGGAGTTCTTCCCCTGTCCAGGCCAATGCCGGACTTCCCGATGACATGCTTCAGCATGCATGACGATCGCCTGGTCATTGTTGAGACATTCCATTCGGAGATCACCACTCGCGATCCAAGGGATGTCGGCCTCTATCTTTCGACATTCTCCAGGTTTGATGATGCGGCGCTTCACGGGGACGACATGCGGGCACTGCTCGAAGGAATTCGAGACGAGTTCTTCCGGGAGTCATAATACGGATATCAAGGGGTTGCGATGGACGACAGGCCGGATTCAACACGGATCGCGGGTACGGAGTGGCAGGACGCCAGAACCCTCCGCCGAAACGGCATGGACAAGAAGCAGGGCGAGGGCCTCAACTGAACTCCGCTACTTCCTGCCGACCATGATCACCGGACTGCTCGCGACGCCGGAGTACGTCAATGCCAGTCTGGCCCTGATCCCCGGCGATCACTCGAACGTCATCGCCAAGAAGCTCGAACGGCAAGCGTGCTCCGCGACGCCACCAAGAACTTCACCTTTGTTTTGACGGAACAGGCCTGTCTTTGGCCGCTAGTATCAGCGCACGCTATGGCCACGCAGCTCGACCACCTGGCCTCGGTCTCCCGTTTGCCAAACGTTCGGCTGGGAGTAATCCCGGTGGAACTCGCCTGGGCTCTACGGCGCAGCGCTGCGAGCCGGGGCGGGAGATGAAATTCGCGCACTGGTCCATGGAGTCCGAGACGAGTTCTTTCGGGAACAGGAAAGCGCATCGGAATAGGCCCAACGCGCCCGTAATTTGGTGACTCGCCGAAACGATCCGAGAGTCACGGGAGCCGTCCATGTCCGCTGCGGGTTTCGTACAGCCGACCGACGCGAAGCGTCGCCGCACGCATGCGGAACTTATGGAACGGATCGACAACAACCCGATCCGGAAGGACCTGACGACCGGACGTCTGGTCGAACTGGTGGAGGCGCAGGACGGCCAGGCCCTGGTCCGGCCGCTGTTCGAACCGGATGCCCGACCGCGCCAGGTGCCCGCTGATCAGCTCACCATCCGCATCAGCCTGTGGCGCTGACCGCCTCCCCCGGATTCCCTCCCTCAAATCTTCCGCCCAAGTCCTGGGCGGGACGGGGCCGTTCCGTGCCCCGAAGCAATTCCGGAAGGTGCAGGCGATGACCGAACACAACCTGTACGAACTCGACCTCTCCGGGGTCGAGTTCAACCGCGCGTGCGGCGGCAACCAGGGCGGGGGTGATGACACCGAGACGTGCGTGACGCTCGGCGCCGTGCCACAGGCCCCGGGTGTCTACGCCATGGGCGACAGCAAGCGGCCCGACCGTGAGCCGCTGCTGTTCACCGCCGATGAGCTGGCCGAGGCCGGGATCGATCCGGCGCGGTTCGGCCTCTCGGTCTGACATCCGACCGTCCCTGACCGCCCCGGCCGCCCGCAGTCCCGTGCGGGCGGCCGGGGCACCAATGCCTGCGAGGAGAAGCGCAGTTGCACTTCCACGGCTACGAGTGGGCCGGTGACGGCCGGCTGCTGGTGAAGGAGTCGGAGCGTCGGCCCGTCGAGGGCGGAGGATTCAGGCTCTCGGAGCTTCCGCCGATGATGACGGGCTGGTGGCTGCTACGGCCGCCGGCCCAGATCCGGGGCACGTGGACGACGGCTGTCGATGCGGTCGACTGGCTCGCGAAACGCTACGAGGAGCACACTCCCGGCGGCGATCCCTGGCTGCCGATCGAGGCACGGCGCCTCCGTGCAGTCGAGCAATTGGCCGGGGCCTCCGACGTGATGTGGTCCCGGTGGGTGTCCGACAGCCGGTGGTCGGGCCAGTACGTGATCGTTTGCCCCAACAAGATCTGGCCGGACATCCCCTGTCCGGCCACGCTGGCCTCGAAGCAGTAACACCGGTCACCCCAGCCACCGCCCCCGCGCGCCGCCCGTCCGAATGAACTCGCGGGCCACAGCGGCGGCATGCGTCCGCGCACCACCCAACCCGGCTACGGTCCGGCGCAGAGCCGAACGACGAAAGGGGCCTGCCGTGACGACCGGAATCCTCGACTACCGGAGCGACGCGATCGTCCAGCTCATGAACATCGCCGAGGAGGACTGGACCGAAAAGGAGCTCAAGGACGCCCTTCAGCGGGCGATCATGCTGGAGCTCTCCACCATCCCGCCCTACGCCACCGCCCTCTGGTCGATCACCAACCCGGACAACTCCCAACCCGTCCGCCACGCCATCCGCGAGATCGTCTTCGACGAGATGTCGCACTTCGGACTGGTCTGCAACATGCTCACCAGCATCGGCGGCACCGTCGTCCTCACCGACCCGCTCACCGTCCCGAAGTACCCGGGTGAGCTCCCCGGCGGCGTCAACCCGGGTCTGGAGGTCTACCTCAGCGGGCTGACCCGGGAATCGGCAGGCCTCTTCTCCGACATCGAGAAGCCCGAGCACCCGCTCGCCTTCGCCGCCGACGGCAACACCATCGGCGCCTTCTACCAGCGCATCGCCGACGTCTTCCCGACCTTCGCCCACCTGCTCACCGGCCAGCGGCAGGTGACCTTCCCGCTCGGGTCGAGCCACGGCGCCGGCAACGACATCGTCCCGATGAACACCATCGACGACGTCCTCAACGCCATCCACATCATCCAGACCCAGGGCGAGGGCACCGACGCCTCCCCGGACAACCCCTTCCCCGGCGCCCCGGGCGAACTCGCCCACTACTACGCCTTCAAGGAGATCGCCGTCGGCAAGCGGCTCGTCCTCGACGACATGACGCAGAAGTACGAGTTCACCGGTGCCGATGTCCCGCTGCCGGACACGTCTCCGGTGGCCCGCGTCCCCGCCGGCGGCTGGGCCAACTCCCCCGGCAACGAGCCCGACCAGACCACCGCAGGCCTCCTGCATACCTTCAACCAGCAGTACAGCGACATGCTGCGCGCCCTCGAACAGGCCTGGGGCGCCACCGGGGCGGACTCGATCGGCCCGGCCATCGGACTGATGGGCCAGATGCGCCGCACCGCCCAGCAGATCAACGGCATCAAGCTCCCCGCCGACCCCCGCTTCACGTACGGCCCGGAGTGGCTCTTCGTCCAGTAGCAGCCTCCGAACAGCCCGAGGGCCGGCACGGATCATCCGCGCCGGCCCTCAACTCACTACCAGTCGTTACTCGTTCGGCGCGGTCGCGTACCGCGGCGTGCCCTCGGCCATCTGCCGCAGGGCGTCCTTGCGGTCGCGCTTCGACAGCTTGTCGATGTAGAGGGTGCCGTACAGGTGGTCGGTCTCGTGCTGGAGGCAGCGGGCGAAGAAGCCGGTGCCCTCGACCCGGATCGGCTTGCCGTCCTTGTCGACACCCGTCACCGCGGCGTAGTCCGGACGCGGCAGCTCGGCGTACGCGGTCGGGACGGACAGGCAGCCCTCATTGCCGTCGTCCAGCACGCGGCGGCGGTCGGCCGGGTACTCCTCCAGCACCGGGTTGATCATGTGGCCGATGTGGCGCACGCCCTCGTCGTCCGGGCAGTCGTAGACGAAGACCTTGAGGTCCACGCCGATCTGGTTGGCCGCCAGGCCCACGCCCTCGGCCGCGTACATCGACTGGAACATGTCGTCGATCAGCGCGGACAGCTCGCCGTCGAACGCGGTGACGTCCTTGACCTCGCGGTGCAGGACGGGGTTGCCGACGACGGTGATCGGACGGGCGGTGCCCCTGGTGAGGTCCGGCTCCTCACCGATCACCTTCACGGGAGCCTCGGGCGCCGCCCCCTCCACGTCGTGCTCGTGCTCGTGGTCGTGGTCGTGCTGCTCGGCCTGCTCCGCCATGTCTTCCGCTTCCATAGATCTACGCGTACCTCACCAGGGTACTCAGCAGACTTCTTCGAGATCCCGGTAAGCCCGGCTCCCGGGGGAGGCCGCGACCCAGCGGTCCAGCAGCGTGCGCACCAGATGGGCCGGGGCGGCGATCCCGCACTCCCGCTCCACCAGCCAGGACATCCCTGCCGCGCCGCCCTGGCTCAGGTGGCTCAGGTGGCCGGGGTGTGCGGCGTCGCCGTCGTCGTGCGGATCGTGGTGGGCGGTGTGCCCGTCGTCGGAGGCCATCCGGCTCTCCGAACAGGCCCGGCAGAGCAGCCGCACCGAGGACGTCCAGTCCTCCGCCGCGTAGCCGGCGTCCGCGACCAGCCGCTCCAGCGCGTCCCGGTCCCCCGCCGTGGCGGCCTGCAGCAGCACGACGTACGTCGGCACGGGGGACGGCGCCCACAGCTCGATCTCGTCGAACACCGGGTACGCGATCCCGTCGGCGACCCGCTCGCCGTGCGGGGCGCCGTCGTGCAGCACCACCTCGCCCCAGCGGCGGCCGGAGGACGGCAGCGGGATGGACAGCACCTCGATCCGGGCCGGGTCCAGCCGGCGGCCCCACACCACCTCGGACTCGCCGTCCGGGGAGAGCCGCACCGGCGTGGTGCCGAGGTCCAGGCAGACCGGGCCGTCCGGCTGTACGCCGGGGCCGCCGGGCAGCTTCAGCCCGTACGCCTGCCAGGCGCGGCGGGCCAGCGGCCAGTCCTGCAGGGCGGTCGCGGTGATGCCGAGGTTCCACCAGTCGGGAGCGCCTTGCTCGCGCTCGAGCAGGGCGACGGCCCGCAGGCCGGCCGAGCGGGCCTGCTCCCAGTCCCGGCGGAACTTGTGCAGCAGGGCGAGGTTGAACCAGGAGTCGGAGAGCCACGGCTCCAGGTCGGCGGCCATCACCAGCAGCGCGCCGGCGTCCTCGTAGCGGCCGTCGCCGATCAGCGTGAATGCCCGGTCGGTCGTCTGCCGCCAGGTGGCGGACGGCCGGTGCCGTGCCCGGTGGAAGATCCTCACGTTCGTCCCTGCCGTCGTCGTCCGCTCAAGTCCCGTACCACTGCTGCCGCCCCGCTCCGCAGAGGGGACTTCGGCGGGGTACGAGCCCGGGTGTCCCGGGTCGGTTTTCCACGCTACGACCGCATCCAACCACGCCCGCCCCCGACCGCGCTCCCCACCGCAGAGGTTGGGGCCCGTCCCTACCCAGCCTGCCCGCCCCGCCGCCGTGCCTCAACCCCGGCGGACCCCGGGCCGGCCGTGTCCGCGCCGCCCTCGGCCACGACCGGATCCGGGCGGTTGCCGACTCAGCCCCGGCCCTGGCCGCCCACCCGGGCCAGCGCGTCCACCACCCGCGCGTCGTACACCCGCCCGCGGCCCAGCCGCAGCACCTCCAGGGCCTGCAGCCGGCCCACCGCCTCGCCGACCCCGCGCCCGCGGGCCGCCGTGAGCAGGTCGTCGTGGGCGTTGGCCACCCGGATGATCCGGGCCGCCAGGGCCACCGAGCCGTCGCCGCCGGCCGGCCCGGCGCAGGGGTCGGCCAGCCGGGCGACCTGCTCGGCCACCTGCCGGGGCACCCCGGTGCGGCTGATCACCTCGCTGCCGAGCCGGGCGATGCGCCGCTGCTCCGCGCAGGGCAGCAGCGCGGTGGCGCCGTCCGGCACCGGCTCGACCAGCGACAACTGCCCGACGTCGTGCATCAGCGCCGCGTACTCCAGCAGGGCGAGCTCGGGGGTGCCCAGGCCCAGCTCGCGGCCCAGCGCGCACGCGGTGTCCGCGACCCGGCGGGCGTGCCCGTGCGGGGTGTAGCCGGCCACCTCGGTGGCCCGGGCCAGGCTGGCGATGGTCTGTCCGGTGGTGGCGCGGACGGCCGCGGCCCGCCGGAACGACACCTGGGCGAGCAGCAGCGGGGTGCAGAACAGCGGCAGCGCCCACAGCCCGACCTCGCCGGCCGCCAGGCTGACCAGCATCCCGGTGGCGACGATCGCCGAGCCGATCCCGAACAGCGAGCGCAGCTCGTCCTCCAGCGCCGCCGGGAAGCACAGCCCGGTGGCGGAGCACCGCAGCAGCGCCGCCAGGCTGGCGTCGCAGAGTGCGGCCAGCGCGGCGACGGCGGTCAGGAACACCCCGTACGCCGGTCCCTGCGGCGAGAAGCGGTCGACGAGGGCGCCGTTGTAGAGCGGCTGGAAGACGGCGGCGGCGAAGCCGACCCCCAGCAGCCGCCGGGCGGCGCTGTCCCGCCGGGCCGGGTCGGCCCAGGGCGGGCGCCGGTGCGGGCGGCGCGAGGTCCGGCGGATCAGGGCGAGCCCGGGTAGCCAGGCCAGCAGAAGGCCGGTGCCGGTCACCGCGACGACCTGGACGGTCCCGTGCGCGGTCGGCAGGCCGCGCAGCGGCCCGAGCAGGGCGTACGCCAGTGCGCCGGCCGCGCCGATGGGCGCCTGCTCGCGGTCGCCCGGGAGGGTGATCCGGACGCACTCGCCGAGCGCGATCAGCGCGGTGAAGGCCAGCGCGACCCCCGGCTCGACGATCCCGCGCAGCGCGACCGCCGCCAGCGCGACGGCCAGCAGCCCGGCCGCCGTCGCGTGCACCACGCCCGCGCCCCGGACGCCGCCGGTCACGGCTGCCCCGTCGTGGGAACGGTCCCGCCCTGGGCGGGCACCCCGCGCGGCGCGGCCCGGACCGGCTCGGGCACGCCGAGCGGGATGTCCGGGACGGCCTTCAGGCAGTCGCCGGGCGGCGGCGGCAGCACCGGCTGCCAGTCGTGCACGGCCAGCGCGTCGATCAGCGCCCGGACCATCACCGGGTCGAACTGGCTGCCCGAGCAGCGCTCCAGCTCGGCGACGGCCTCGGCGACGGGCCGTCCGCGCCGGTAGGAGCGGGTGGAGGTCATCGAGTCGAAGGCGTCGGCGACCGAGATGATCCGCGCGAACTCGGGGATCTGGTCGCCGGCCAGGCCGCTCGGGTAGCCGCGCCCGTCCATCCGCTCGTGGTGGTGCAGGATCCCGGCGTGCGCCTCGCCGAGGAAGGAGATCCCGCGCACCAGCTCGTAGCCGTACACCGGGTGGACCTCGACGGCCCGCCGCTCCTCCTCGCTGAGGGGACCGTTTCTGCGCAGCAGCTCGGTGGCCACGCCCAGCTTGCCGACGTCGTGCAGGATCCCGGCGAACCGCAGGGTGCGCAGCCGCTCGGCCTCCATGCCGAGCTGACCGGCGATCAGCACGGCGGCCCGGCCGACCCGTTCGCTGTGCCCGCGGGTGTAGGCGTCCTTGATCTCGACGGCCTGCACCAGCGCCTGCACCGTCGCCTGGTGGGCGTCGCGCTCGCGGTGCCCCTGGGCGAACACCCACGCCGAGATCGACAGCGGCAGCAGCGCCAGCAGCGCCGCGAACGCCCCGTACGGGCCCTGCCACAGGACGGCGACCATGAGCCCGCCGGCCGCGTGCACCAGCACCGGCAGCCCACACACCGTGCGCGCCCCGCGCAGTAGCACACCGGCTCCGCGGTCCTCGGCGAGCATCAGCATGACGCCCACCAGCACCCCGTTGACCAGGCAGAACGCGATGAGGGCGGCCAGCCCGGGCAGCAGCGCGGCGGGGAAGCGGGAGCCGAGCAGCAGCTGCGGCCCGCACAGCAGGCGGAAGGCCGCCGAGGCGGCGAAGGCGCACAGGGCGAGCTGGGAGCCGTTCCACAACTGGCGTCGCCGGCAGTGCCACCCGCCGGGGCCGCCGAACAGCGCGGCCGGCGCCGCGACCAGCGCTGCGGCGGCGGGCGGCAGCATCAGCACACCGGCGAACAGCACCGGGAAGAAAGCGTTCTCCCCGGGCCGGGAGGGCGGCCGGTCGGGCGGCAGCGGGCGGCGCAGCAGCCTGCGGACCAGCCGCAGGCAGGGCGTCGGCAGGCCCTGGGCCAGCGACTCCCAGCAGCCGTGCAGGAAGCCCAGCAGCCCGACCTTGGGCCAGTCCACCGGGGCGCCGAGCCAGTGCGGCACGCCGGGTACGGCCTCGGCCGGCAGCAGTGGCAGCAGGCAGCAGAGCGCCGCCACCGGGACGGCCACGAGGTACCGCGTCGCGCCCTCCGGCAGGGCCGCACCTGCACTGTCGGTAGCGATCTCGACCTCCCCGCCGTCCTGACCCGCTCCGCGCTCAGCGCGCCGGGCGGACCGGCGGTGAGTGTCCGTCAGGAGGATAGGCCGGTCGTCGGGCGCGAGGACGCATGATCGCGCAATGCCGCAGCTGGCGCACCGCCAACTCACTCGAACGAGTGACGGCGCGTGCGGGCGGAACGGGAGCGGCCCCGGGAACGCACGCTCCCGGGGCCGCTGAACTCCGTGTTCGGACCGATGTGTTCGGACCGGTCGGCCCGCCCTCGCCGGCGGGCCCTGCCGCTACTCCGACTGGGCGCCCGCCTCCACCGGCGCGCCCGGACGGAGCGCCGGCTGCGCCGGGCCGTCGGCCACCTCCGGGGCCGGTCGGGCGGCCTCGGCGTGGATCTCTACCGCGGTCGGGGCGGCCACCACCACCTGCTCGGTCGGGCGCTGCCCGGCGCGGATCGAGTCGATCCGGGCCAGCACCTTGCTGCGCAGATCGGCCGGGGTGTCGTCGCACCCGCAGGAGCGCTTGATCAGTGCCTTGATCGCCTGCTCCAGCCCGTACTGCCGCAGGCAGGGCGAGCACTCCTCGAAGTGCACGCGCAGCTTGGCGCAGTCGCCCTCGGGCATCTCGTTGTCGAGGAATTCATAGAGGTGGTCGAGAACCTCGCCACACTCCGTGTCGTGCGGATCGCCGCAGCTCATGAGCCCGAGCCCTTCGCTTCCTGCCCTGCCCCGCTGCCGGCCGGGACGAGCCCGCGCTCACGGGCGTAATCCTCCAGCATGCCGCGCAGCTGACGACGGCCGCGGTGCAGCCGGGACATCACCGTACCGATGGGAGTACCCATGATGTCCGCGATCTCCTTGTACGCAAAGCCTTCTACGTCCGCGAGATAGACGGCGATCCGGAATTCCTCGGGGATGGCCTGGAGGGCGTCCTTCACGTCGCTGTCCGGGAGGTGGTCGAGCGCCTGGGTCTCGGCCGAGCGCAGACCGGTCGACATGTGCGACTCGGCGCGGGCCAGCTGCCAGTCCTCGATCTCCTCGGCGGCGGTGCGCTGGGGCTCCCGCTGCTTCTTGCGGTACGAGTTGATGAACGTGTTGGTGAGGATGCGGTACAGCCAGGCCTTGAGGTTCGTGCCCTCGCGGAACTGGTGGAAGGACGCGTACGCCTTGGCGAACGCCTCCTGGAGCAGGTCCTCCGCGTCGGCCGGGTTGCGCGTCATGCGCAGCGCGGCCGAGTACATCGGATCCAGGTAGCCCAGGGCGTCGCGCTCGAAGCGCTCCCGCCGGGCCTCCTCGCCCTCCTCCGCCGACACCCTGAAGGTGTCCTCGCCGATCGCCTCGGCCAGTTCCTCACCGGTGAGCGCCTCGCCCCCGGGGCGGCCCTCATCCGGGCCCCGGCCAGGCTCGGCCTCGTGCTCGGTCCCGACGACCGGACCCACCTCCTCGGCATGGCGGACACGGCCCACCGCGGGCCGCCCCGAAAGCGAGGATATCGGGCTGACGGGCTTCTCGCCCGCGACAATCCAGTCGGACCAGGTGGGAGCGAAAGCCGTCGCGGCCTCGCGCTCCTCCGGCCGCTCGGGGCACGCGATCGAACCCATCTGCCCTGCCTCTCACCGGGAATCGTTCTGACGAGGGTGTCAACCACGCCGCCCCCGCCCGCATTCCCGCCCGGGCCGACGTTTCACCCCCGCGAGTGAGCGAGCGGAAACTCCCTGCTCACGGCCGGTCCCGCGGCCGGCGAGCGGTCGGACCGGTCAGGCGCTCAGCCCCAGCACCCAGTCCCCGACCGCCCCGCAGATCAGCTCCAGCACCTCGTCCTGCCCCACCGGCGCCCGCTTGGGCACCTCGAAGCCGTGGCTGCCGTACGGCACCGGCACCATGACGTGCCCCGCCGGCAGCTCCGGGAACTCCGCGGGCCCGCCGAACGGATCCGCCGCGCTCTGCACCACCAGCGTCGGCAGCCCCGACTCCAGCAGCTCCTCGGCCCGGCTCTTCTCCGGCTTGCCCGGCGGATGCAGCGGGAACGCCAGCGCCACCACGCCCACCGCCCCAGTGGCCACGCCGGTCCGGCAGGCCACCCGGGCCCCGGCGCTGCGCCCGCCGACCACCAGCGGCAGCCCCTGCCCGGCCAGCCGCTCCGCGACCGGCGTCCAGCCGAGGTCCAGGGTCCGCGGCGCCGGGCCGAGCTTCTTCCCGGCCACCCGCCACGGCTGCTCGACCAGCGCCACGGCGATCCCGCGTGCCGGCAGCGCCGCGGCCAGCGCCACCAGGTCCCGAGCCCCGATCCCGCCACCGGCGCCGTGTCCGAGCGCCAGCAGCGCCTTCGGCGCCGCCGCCCGGTGGTAGGTGATCCGGGCGTCCCCGGCCTCGGTGGGGACGAGTTCGGTGGTCATCGCGGCGACTCCAGCAACGTCGGGGTTCTCCGGAAGTCCGGAGGAATTCAGGGGAATTCGGAGGAAGGAAGTCGGAGAACGTCAGAACAGGGTGGTCTCGTATTCGACCTCGACCCACGGCTCCTTGAGCTCCGGGCCGTTGTTGCGGATGTTGCCGACCGCCGGCGACACCGGGGTGGCCCGCAGCGCACCGGGCGGCGGGGGTATCAGCAGCCGGCGCAGCTCGTCCGGGTCGCTCAGCCCCGGGTCCAGCCAGTCGTCGAAGGAGGACGGGTCGAGGAACAGCGGCATCCGCTCGTGGATGGGCGCGAGCAGCTCCTCCGCGTCGGTGGTGACGACGGCGAAGGTCACCAGCCAGGCCTGCGGGTCGCCGGGCGGCACCGACCGGTTGCGCCAGAACTCGTACAGCCCGGCCAGCGCCAGCGGGGTGCCGTCCGCCCGGGAGACGAAGAACGGCTTCTTGCGCGGCTTGCCCCGCTCGCCCGGCACCGTCTGCCACTCGTAGTAGCCGTCCACCGGCAGGATGCACCGGCGCGAGGCGAAGGCCTGCCGGTACGCGGGCTTCTCGTGCACGGTGTCCGCGCGGGCGTTGATCATCTTCACCGCCGTCTCCGCGGAGTTCGACCACTGCGGCACCAGCCCCCAGCGCAGCACCCGCAGCTGCCGCACCGCCCGTGCCCGGCCCTTGGCCAGGCGCTCCAGCACCACGAAGGCGCTGCCGGTGGGGGCGACGTTCCAGCTGGGCGCCAGCGTCTCCGCGGGATCCCACTGCTCGACGCCGAAGATCTCGACGATGTCCTCGGGCTTGCTGCTGGAGGCGAACCGACCGCACATGCGGGCCAGCTTGCCATGCCTGCCGCCCTCACCATCTCGCCGCAGAACCCCCCGAAGCCCCACCGAAGCTCCGTGGGAACCCCGCCGAAGGCACATCCGAGGCCCATCGGAGGCAACCACCCGCTCCCGCTGGCCCGTCCTGGCATGGGAGGCTGCCCCGAACGGCCCAGCGCAGCGAACGGAGGCGAAGCACAGAGATGAGCGCGAACCCGACCGGACAGAACCTCGGCGAACTGTGGGACCGGGTCGCCGGCACCCAGCCCGCCCCGCCCGGCTGGCTGGTCCTCGCCACCGGCGCCGCCGCCCTGCTCGCGGTGCTCGCCCGCCCCCTGTGGCACGTCACCCGCAACGCCGTGACCATCGCCCACGAGGGCGGCCACGGCCTCGCCGCCCTCGCCACCGGCCGCAAGCTCGCCGGCATCCGGCTGCACTCCGACACCTCCGGCCTCACCCTCTCCTACGGCCGGCCCACCGGCCCCGGCATGGTCCTCACCGCCGCCGCCGGCTACACCGCCCCCGCACTGCTGGGCCTCGGCTGCGCCGCCCTGCTCGCGGCCGACCGGATCACCCTGCTGCTCTGGCTGGCGATCGCCCTGCTGCTCGCCCTGCTGATCCGGGTCCGCAACGCCTTCGGCCTGTTCACCGTGCTGGTCGCCGGCGCCGCGTTCTTCCTGGTCTCCTGGTTCGGCAGCGCCGAGGTCCAGGCCGGCTTCGCCTACCTCGGCTGCTGGTTCCTGCTCTTCGGCGCCGTCCGCCCCGTCCTGGAGCTCCAGCACCAGCGCCGCACCGGCTGGGCCCGCGACTCCGACGCCGACCAGCTCGCCCGGCTCACCCACATCCCCGGCCTGGCCTGGGTCACCGTCTTCCTGCTGATCGCCCTCGCCTGCCTGGCCATGGGCGCGAGCTGGCTGCTCCAGCCGCTGCAGTAGGCGCCCGCACAGGCCGAGGGGGCGCGCACCCGAGCCGAGCGCCCGGGCGCGAGCGGGCGGGTGCCTGTCCGCCATCCGGCCGGGACGGGGACCGTTCCGGTACGGCCCCTAGACTTGCCGCATGACCGAAACCCTGTGGCCCGCACCCGTCGCGACCACCCCCGTCGACGCCACCGTCACCATCCCCGGCTCCAAGTCGGTCACCAACCGGGCCCTGGTGCTGGCGGCACTCGCCGACGAGCCCGGCTGGGTGCGCCGCCCGCTGCGCAGCCGCGACTCCCAGCTGATGGCCGACGGCCTGCGCGCCCTGGGCGTCGGCATCGAGGAGAAGGTCAACAACGACTCCGGCGGCACCGGCGGCGGCGAGGCCTGGCGGGTCATCCCCGCCCCCGCCCTGCTCGGCCCGGCCTCGATCGACGTCGGCAACGCCGGCACGGTCATGCGCTTCCTGCCCCCGCTGGCCGTCCTCGCCGACGGCCCGGTGCACTTCGACGGCGACCCGCGCAGCCACGAGCGCCCCCAGCACGGCGTCATCAACGCCCTGCGCGCACTCGGCGCCCGCATCGAGGACGACGGCCGGGGCACCTTCCCGCTCACCGTGGTCGGCACCGGCGGCCTGGACGGCGGCCCGGTCGAGCTGGACGCCTCCTCCTCGTCCCAGTTCGTGTCCGCCCTGCTGCTCTCCGGCGCCCGCTACAACCACGGCGTCGAGGTCCGGCACGTCGGCGGCCCGGTGCCGTCGCTGCCGCACATCCGGATGACGGTCGAGATGCTGCGCAAGGCCGGCGTCCAGGTCGACGCGCCGGAGGACGGCGGCGAGAAGGACGTCTGGCGGGTCACCCCCGGCGCCCTGATCGGCCGCGACCTGGTCGTCGAGCCCGACCTGTCCAACGCCGCGCCGTTCTTCGCCGCGGCCCTGGTCACCGGCGGCCGGGTGACCGTCCGCGACTGGCCCAGGCACACCACCCAGCCCGGCGACCGGCTGCGCGAGATCTACACCCGGATGGGCGGCGCCTGCGAGTTCACCGACGAGGGCCTGCAGTTCACCGGCACCGGCCGCATCCACGGCATCGAGGTCGACCTGCACGACGTCGGCGAGCTCACCCCGGTGATCGCCGCCGCCGCCGCGCTCGCCGACTCCGAGTCCCACCTGTACGGCATCGCCCACCTGCGGCTGCACGAGACCGACCGGCTCGCCGCGCTCGCCAAGGAGATCAACGACCTCGGCGGCGACGTCACCGAGACCGAGGACGGCCTGCGGATCCGCCCCCGCCCGCTGCGCGGCGGCGTCTTCCACACCTACGAGGACCACCGCCTGGCCACCGCCGCCGCGGTGATCGGCCTGGCCGTGCCCGGCGTGCAGGTGGAGAACGTGGCCACCACCGCCAAGACCCTGCCCGACTTCCCTGCGCTGTGGGCGGACCTGCTCGGCGACGCGGCGGCGGACGCCTGAGCGGGGACTGAACACCATGCGCCGCTACGGCAAGGACGCCGACGAGGACGACATCCGCAACCGCCCCGCCCGCCGGGGCTCCCGGCCGCGGACCCGGATCCGGCCCAAGCACGAGGACGCCGCCGAGGCGATGGTGCTGACGGTCGACCGCGGCCGGCTCACCTGCCTGGTCGACCCGGGGACGAAGCAGGAGCGCGAGGTCGTCGCGATGAAGGCCCGTGAGCTGGGCCGCAAGGGCGTCGTCGTCGGCGACGTCGTCAACCTGGTCGGCGACCTCTCCGGGGACGCCGACACCCTGGCCCGGATCGTCCGGGTCGAGGAGCGCAGCTCGGTGCTGCGGCGCACCGCGGACGACGACGACCCGTACGAGCGGATCGTCGTCGCCAACGCCGAACAGCTCGCCATCGTCACCGCCCTGGCCGACCCGGAGCCCCGGCCCCGGCTGATCGACCGCTGCCTGGTGGCCGCCTACGACGCGGGCATGGACCCGCTGCTGGTGCTCACCAAGTCCGACCTCGCCTCGGCCGAACCGCTGCTGGAGTCCTACGCGCCGCTCGGCATCAGCTACGTGGTCACCCGCCGGGACGAGCTGGAGACCGCCGGCGCCGAGGCCGTCCGCGAGCACCTGCGCGGCCGCTCCACCGTGTTCATCGGCCACTCCGGCGTCGGCAAGACCACCCTGGTCAACGCCCTCGTCCCGGACCGCCAGCGGCAGACCGGCCGCGTCAACGCCGTGACCGGCCGCGGCCGGCACACCACCGTCTCCGCCCTGGCGCTGCGGCTGCCCCCGCCGCCCGGTGCCAAGGCCGGCTCCAAGAAGGCGCTGAACCCGGGATGGGTGATCGACACCCCCGGCTTCCGCTCCTTCGGCCTCTCGCACATCGACCCGTCCAGGGTCATCCACGCCTTCCCCGACCTGGAACCCGGCACCGCCGACTGCCCGCGCGCGTGCAGCCACGACGAGCCGGACTGCGCCCTGGACGCCTGGGTCGCCGACGGCCACGCCGAGGCCGCCCGGCTCTACTCGCTGCGCCGCCTGCTCGCCAGCAAGGAGGCCCGCGAGGGCGACTGACCCGACGCCCCGGCACGGCGCGCCGTTCCCCGAACTGTGCGCAGTGCCGTTCCTCGGGGTTCGCGGGCCCGTTCGAGGTGTCGGACCGCGCCGGCCTGGTGATCATAGGAAAGTCGGGCCGCAGCGCGGTCCGGCCCGTCGATCGACAGGGAGGGCACACGATGGCATGGGCCCTGGTGGTCCTGGCCGGCCTGCTGGAGACCGGCTTCGCGATCAACCTCAAGCTCAGCGAGGGTTTCACCAGGCTCTGGCCCACCATCAGCTTCTGCGTGTTCGCCCTCGGCAGCTTCGGCCTGCTCACCCTCTCCCTGAAGAGCCTTCCGGTCGGCCCCGCGTACGCGGTGTGGACCGGCATCGGCGCGGCCGGCACCGCCATCTACGGCATGGTCTTCCTGGACGAGGCCACCTCCGTGCTCAAGGTGGTCTCGATCTCCCTGGTGATCGCCGGCGTCATCGGCCTCCAGCTCAGCGGCTCCGCCCACTGATGGAACACCTGAGGGAACACCTGAAGGCACCCGGGAGCGCGTCCGCGAGGACATCCAGGCCGGGACCGTCCGCTCCGCGAGCCCGGCTGTCCCGATCCGGGCGGGCTCGCTAGGGTTTCGGACATGGCCGACTACCACGACGATCTCCGACTCGCCCACGTCCTCGCCGACTCGGCCGACTCGGTCACCCTGGAGCGTTTCCGCGCCCTCGACCTCGCGATCGAGACCAAGCCCGACCTCACCCCGGTCAGCGACGCCGACAAGGCCGCCGAGGAACTCGTCCGCAGCGTGCTCCAGCGCGCCCGCCCGCGCGACGCGGTGCTCGGCGAGGAGTTCGGCCTGCAGGGCTCCGGCCCGCGCCGCTGGGTCGTCGACCCGATCGACGGCACCAAGAACTACATCCGCGGCGTCCCGGTCTGGGCCACCCTGATCGCCCTGCTGGAGGACGGCCCGGACGGCGTCGAGCGCCCCGTGGTCGGCATCGTCTCCGCCCCCGCGCTGAACCGCCGCTGGTGGGCCGCCAAGGGCCTCGGCGCCTTCGCCGGCCGCAGCCTGGCCAAGGCCTCCCGGATCCACGTCTCCGGCGTCTCGCGGATCGAGGACGCCTCGTTCTCCTACTCCTCGCTCTCCGGCTGGGAGGAGCGCGGGCGCCTCGACCCGTTCCTCGACCTCACCCGGGCCTGCTGGCGCACCCGCGCCTACGGCGACTTCTGGTCCTACATGATGGTCGCCGAGGGCGCCGTGGACATCGCCGCCGAACCCGAGCTGTCGCTCTGGGACATGGCCGCGAACTGCATCATCGTCGAGGAGGCCGGCGGCCGCTTCACCGGCCTCGACGGCATCCCCGGCCCGGGCGGCGCGGACGCCGTCGCCAGCAACGGCCTGCTCCACGAGGAGACACTGCGCCGGCTGAGCGTCTGACGCCGCTGCGGACATGGTGCGGGCCCGGTCGACCGGTCATCCGATCGACCGGACCCGCCGCTCAGGTGGGCTCGGCCCGGGTCACCGCTGCTTGCGCAGCTCCCGGACGGCCGTCTCCAGCCGCTGCCCGTAATCGGCGTCGGCCTTGCGGAAGTTGTCGATCGCCCGCTCGACGATGTCCTCGCGGTCGGCGGAGACCTTGGCGATGAAGCCGGCCAGGTTGGCGATCAGCCGCTGCTTCTCGTCCTCGGAGAACAGCCGGTACAGGTTGCCCGCCTGCACGAAGTCGTCGTCCTCGGCGTGCGTGGGCGCCGCGTGGTTGCCGGTGGCGCCGCCGACCGGGGTCGCGGCCCACAGCGGGCGGCCGGTCTGCACCGGGCCGCCGAAGCTGTTCGGCTCGTAGTTCTTCTGGCGGCCGTGACGGCCGTCGTACAGGTGGCCGTCGCGGCTGTTGGTGCGCGCCTCGGTGGCGTGCGGGCGGTTCACGGGCAGGTGGTCGGCGTTGATGCCGACGCGGTAGCGGTGCGCGTCGGCGTAGGCGAACAGGCGGCCCTGGAGCATCTTGTCCGGGGACGGACCGATGCCGGGCACGAAGTGCGCCGGGGAGAAGATCGACTGCTCGACCTCGGCGAAGATGTTGTCCGGGTTGCGGTTGAGTTCCAGCCTGCCGATCTCGACCGGCGGGTAGTCCGCGTGCGGCCAGACCTTGGTCAGGTCGAACGGGTTGAAGCGGTAGGCCGCCGCGTCGGTCGCCGGCATGATCTGCACCTGGACGGTCCAGGTGGGGAACTCGCCACGCTCGATCGCCTCGCGCAGGTCGCGCTGGTGGCTGTCCGGGTCCTCGCCGGCGAGCTTGTTGGCCTCGTCCTGGGAGAGGTTCCTGATCCCCTGGTCGGTCTTGAAGTGGTACTTGACCCAGAAGTACTCGCCGGCCTCGTTCTGCCACTGGAAGGTGTGCGAGCCGTAACCGTTCATGTGGCGGTAGGAGGCCGGGATGCCGCGGTCGCCGAACAGCCAGGTCACCTGGTGGGTCGACTCGGGCGACAGGCCCCAGAAGTCCCAGACGTTGTCCGCCTCCTGCGAGCCGGTGTACGGGTCCCGCTTCTGGGTGTGGATGAAGTCGGGGAACTTGACGGCGTCCTTGATGAAGAACACCGGGGTGTTGTTGCCGACGAGGTCGTAGTTGCCCTCCTCGGTGTAGAACTTCACCGCGAAGCCACGCGGGTCGCGGACGGCGTCGGCGGAGCCGAGGTTGCCGGCCACGGTGGAGAACCGCAGGAAGACCTCGGTCTGCTTGCCGGTCTCGGAGAGGAACGCGGCCCGGGTGTAGGGCGTCACGTCGGCGGTCACCGTGAAGGTGCCGTAGGCCGCCGCGCCGCGGGCGTGCACCACGCGCTCCGGGATCCGCTCGCGGTTGAAGTGCGCGAGCTTCTCGAACAGCTGCTGGTCCTGGATGAGTGCCGGGCCGCCGACTCCGGCCGTCTCGGTGTTCTGGTTGTCGGCGACGGGGGCACCCGCCTCCGTGGTGAGGGTGGGGCGCAGCTCGTCCTGGGTCGTCATAAGAGGGTGCCTCCGCGTGATCCGTCGTGACGACTCGATCCTAACTTGGACTTTGTCCAAGTCAACACTGGAACCAATCTCGGATCGTCACTTAGGCTGTCCCCATGAGCGACCTGCTGGAACGACTTCGCGGACGGGGATGGCGGCTCACCTCGCAGCGCCGGGTCGTGGCCGAGGTCCTCGACGGCGAGCACGTCCACCTCACCGCGGACGAGGTGCACGCCCGCGCCGTCCAGCGCCTGCCCGAGATCAGCCGCGCGACGGTCTACAACACGCTCGGCGAGCTCGTCGGCCTCGGCGAGGTCCTGGAGGTCGCCACCGACGGCCGCGCCAAGCGCTACGACCCCAATGCCCACCACGCCCACCAGCACCTGATCTGCTCGGGCTGCGGCGCGATCCGCGACGTCCACCCACAGGGCGACCCACTGGCCGCCCTGCCCGTCGCCGAGCGCTTCGGGTTCGTCCTCTCCGGCGCCGAGATCACCTACCGCGGGCTCTGCCCCGACTGCGCCCGCAGGCCGTAATAGGGCGCTACGCGCTCAGCTCCGCGTGCAACGCGCCCAGCAGGCGCCCAGCCCGCTCCGCCACCTCGGCCGGCCCGTAGTCGGCCGCCCGGCGGCACCAGTTCTCCGCCTGCACCGGCTCGCCCCGGCGCAGCGCCAGCAGCGCGAGACGCAGCGCCGCCCGCCCGTGCCCGGCGTCCGCCGCCCGGGTGTACCAGAGCATCGCCTCGGCCTCGCTGTCCTGCCGCGCCAGCAGCAGCCCCAGGTTGAACGCCGCACTGCGGCTGCCGGCCTCCGCCGCCCGCCGGTACCAGCTCTCGGCGATCTCCAGTGCACCCCGCTCGGCCGCCCGCACGCCCATCCGCACCTGCGCCCGCCGGTGCCCGGCGTCCGCCGCCACCGCGTACCAGTGCTCGGCCTCCGCGTCCGCGTCACCGCGCCGGTCCAGCACCGAGGCCAGCCGGAACGCGCCCTCCGCCGAACCGCCGGCCGCCGCCTGCCGGTAGCGCTCCAGCGCCCCGGCCAGGTTTCCTCGCTGCTCCTGGACGACCGCGAGCTGCAGAGCCGCCTCGCCGTGCCCCTCGGCGGCGGCCCGCGCGTACCACTCGTACGCCTGCCGCTGCTCGCCGCGCCCGGCGTGCAGCACACCCAGGTTGAACGCACCGTCGACGCTGCCGGCCTCGGCCGCCTTGGAGAACCACGGCTCGGCGCCGGACTCGTCGCCGCGTTGCAGCAGCACCACGGCCAGCGCGTTGCACGCCTCCCGGTGCCCGGCGTACGCGGCCCGGCGGTACCACTGTTCGGCCTGCTGCTCCCGGCCGGTGCCGGCGCACAGCAGGCCGAGGTTGAAGGCGCCGTTCTGGTCGCCCGCGTCCAGGGCGGTGCGGTACCAGTGCTCGGCCTCCTTGGCCTCGCCGCGGCTCGCGTGCAGCGCGCCCAGCGCGTTGGCGGCGTTGCCGTCGCCGGCCTCGGCGGCCTCCTGCCACCACTCGGCGGCGGCGGTGACGTCCCCGAAGTCGCGCAGCAGGAAGCCCAGCGCGCAGGCGGCCCGCGGCTCGCCGTTCTGCGCGGACTGCCGGTACCAGCGGGCGGCCTCGTCGAGCAGCGACTGGTCGGCGGCGGCGCGCTCCTCCAGCAGCACGCCGAGCCGCAGCGCGGCCCGGGCGTGGCTGCGCGCGGCGGCGGTGCGGTACCAGGTCTCGGCGGTCTCCTTGTCCCCGGCGGCCTCGCGCATCCGGGCCAGGCGGTAGGCGGCCTCCCGGTGGCCGGCGTCGGCGGAGACCTTGAACCAGCGCTCGGCGCGGACGTCGCGCCGGTGCTCCATCAGGTCGCCCAGCGCGTAGGCGCCGAGCGGGTGGCCGTGGTCGGCGGCGAAGTGCAGCCAGTACTCGGCGGCCTCCTCCTCGCCCTGGTCGCGTAGTTGGAGCCCGAGCGCGTGCGCGGCGGGCGCGCTGCCGGCGACGGCGGCCTGGCGCCACCACTGGGCGGCCTCGCCGCGGTGGCCCTGCTGGTGCAGCAGCACGCCGAGGTTGTTGGCGGCGGCGCGCACCCCGGCGGCCGCGGCGGCGCGCAGGTACGGCTCGGAATCCTCCAGGTCGCCGCGGCGCAGCAGCAGCGTGCCGAGCCGGCAGGCGGCGTCGGGGTCGCCGTCGTCGGCGGCCTGGCGGTGCCGGGACTCCAGGGCGGCCTGCTCGCGGGCGGCCAGCGCGCTCTCGAAGCTGGTGGTGTCCAGCCCGGCCGGGTCGAGAGAACCGGCGGCGAGGGCACCGGAGCCGAGCGGGCCGTCTTCGCCGTCCGCGCCGTACGAGCCGACGGCGGCGGCGAACTGACGGGTGGACACGTGCACCAGGCTGTCGGGGCCGTAGCCGGCCGAGGGGCGGCGCTCGGACAGGCCGCTGGTGCGCTGGGCGGGCAGGGCGCCGAGCCGGCTCTCGGGGCTCTCCGCCCAGGAGTCGGTGTCCGCCTCGGTGGCCGCCGCGGACTTGGCGCCTGACCCGTACTTGCCGATCAGCCTCATGCCGACTCCCGCTCCCCCAGAGTGTCGCGGCGCCCGGGGAGGTGCCGGACCCGACGGCTGGTCAGCAGCCGGCCACCGTCCCCCACGTGTCCCATCGTCGCATCACCCGCAACCCGCGTACACCTGCCCCGGCCGAATTCGGGCCGGGCAGCCCCGAAGCCGACGGAATTGCTTCGGCGCTTTGTCGATTTCCCGACACTTCAACCCCACAAACCCCTGTGCCGTCGTCGTTGGCGACGGTCGATAGTACCGGAGCGGTTCCCACCGCTTCGGGGTGAAAACACCAGAGGCCCGGAGGAAGGAATCCTCCGGGCCTCTGGCCACTGAGTAGCGGGGACAGGATTTGAACCTGCGACCTCTGGGTTATGAGCCCAGCGAGCTACCGAGCTGCTCCACCCCGCGTCGGTGGTTAAACCATAGCACGGGTGCGGGGTGGGACGTGAATCGGTTGTCGCAGCTCAGCGGGGTCACGGCTTCGGGCTCGGCGATCCGCCCGGGGTCGCGGCCGCGCTCGGGGTCGCCGCCGGGCCGGCGCCGCGGGCCGCCTCGGCCGCCTTCAGCGCGTCGCCGAGCGCCTTCTGGGCGTTGCCGTATGCCACCCAGTCGCCGTTCCTGAACGCGGTCTGACTGTCGTTGTACGCCTTCTCCGCGTCCGAGAGCGCCTTCTGCAGCTCCGGCGAGATCGTCCCGCCCGGCGTCGGCGTGGCCGGCGCGGTGGGCGTCGGCGTCGTCGGCGCCGTCGGCGTGCCCGGGTTCGTCGGCGTGCTGGGGGCGGTGGGCGTCGCCGCGGGGGCGGCGCCGGCGAAGACCTTCTTCAGAGCCTCCTCCAGGGTGTTCTCGAACGCCACGTTGTCGTTCCCGTACACCGCCAGGACCTTCTGCAGCGTCGGGTACTTGGCGCCGCGTCCACGCACGTACACCGGCTCGACGTTGAGCAGACCGCCGCCGACCGGCAGGGTCAGCAGGTTGCCGTACTCCAGGTCCGAGTCGCCGCCGCTCTTCAGCAGTGTGATCTGCTGGGCCACCTCCTGCCGGGAGTTGAACTGCGACTGCACCAGGTTCGGGCCGAGCGTCTTGCTGTCCCCCGGCACCTTGAGGATCCGGAGCCTCCCGTAGTCCGGCCCCGGGTCGGCGTCGACCGCCATGAAGGCCGCCAGGTTCTCCCGGCCGTTCGGCACGAAGGTGCTGGTCAGCGAGAAGCTCGCCGAGGTGACCGCCGGGTCCGGCATCCGCACCGTCAGGTAGTACGGCGGCTGGACCTGCTTGGTGTCGCTGGTCGGGTCCACCGGGACCTGCCAGATGTCGCTGCCGTTGAAGAAGGAGTTGGCGTCGGTCACGTGGTACTGGCCGAGCAGGTCGCGCTGCACCTTGAACATGTCCTGCGGGTACCGCAGGTGCGGCAGCAGCGTGGCCGGGATGTCCGCCTTCGGCTGGACGGTGTCCGGGAACGCCTTCATCCAGGTCTTCAGCACCGGGTCGTTCTCGTCCCACTGGTAGAGCTTCACCTCGCCGGTGTACGCGTCGACCGTGGCCTTGACCGAGTTGCGGATGTAGTTGACCTGGCTGGCGACGGTCAGCAGTTCACCGCGCTGGTTGGTCAGCGAGTCCTTGGTGGCGGTGCCCAGCGTCGTCTTGGACGAGAACGGGTAGCCGTCCGAGGTGGTGTAGCCGTCCAGCACCCAGACCACCCGGCCGTTCTGCACCACCGGGTACGGGTCGGCGTCGATCGACAGCCACGGGGCGACCTTCTCCACCCGCTCCTTCGGCGTCCGGTTGTAGATCACCTTCGCGCCGTCGGTGATGGCGCCCGCGTACAGGATCTGCGGCTCGGCGAAGCGCACCGCGTACGCGGCCCGGGTGATCGGATTGTCCAGCGAGACACCGCTGTTGCCGGCGTACTGGTACTGCTTGTTCTCGCCGGTCTCGGTGGTGTAGTCGATCTCCTGGTTCGAGCCGCCGACGATCGAGTACGTCGTCGTCTTCTCGCCGTAGTAGACCCGCTGCTCGTAGTCGCCCAGCGCACCGGTGGCCGGCAGGCCCGACTCGGTGAACACCGGCTGGCCCTTGTCGTTGACCTGGTTGCCCTTGGCGACCACCGCGCCGTAGCCGTGCGTGTACTTGAAGTGGTCGTTGATCCAGTTGCGCTGCACCCCGTTGAGGTCCAGCTCGCGCAGGCCGATCACGGTGTCCTGCTTGCCCGCGCCCGCGCCGTAGCGGTCCACGTCCAGCGTGTTCGGGAAGGCGTAGTAGTTGCGCTGCTGCTCGATCGACTGGAACGTCGGCGAGACGATGTTCGGGTCCAGCAGGCGGATGTCCGCGACGGTCTGCGCGTCCGGCTTCAGCGCGTCCGCCGTCGTCGAACCCTGCGGGGTGTACTGGGAGGTCTGCGCGTCCGCGATCCCGTACGCCTGCCGCGTCGCGTCGATGTTCTTCTGGATGTAGGGCGTCTCCTTGGCCTGCTCGTTCGGCTTGACCTGGAACTGCTGCACGATCGCCGGATACACCCCGCCGATCAGCACCGCCGACAGCACCATCAGCCCGAGGCCGATCAGCGCCGGCGCCCACGTCCGGCGGACCGGGGTCAGGAAGAACAGCGCCGCACAGATGATCGCGACGAAGAACAGGATCGTCTTGGCCGGCAGGAACGCGTTCGCGTCCACGTACCGCAGCCCCGTCCAGCCCGAAACACCCTTGTACGAGCCGGTCTTCACCGCCAGCGCGTACCGGTCCAGCCAGTACGCGACCGCCTTCAGCAGCACGAACACGCCCAGCAGCACCGCCAGATGCCCCTGCGCGCCCGCACTCGCCCGCCGACCCGGGCCCTGCAGCCGCAGCCCCCCGTACAGGTAGTGCACCAGCACCGAGGTCAGCAGCGAGACGATCACCGCGCTGAACGCGAAGCCCAGCACGAACTCGTAGAACGGCAGGTCGAAGGCGTAGAACGACACGTCCATGCCGAACTGCGCGTCCTTCTCGCCGAACGACGTCGCGTTCGTCCACATCAGCCAGGTACGCCACTGCCCGGACGCCGCCGCCCCCGCCACCAGGCCGATCACCAGCGAGATCCCGATCAGCGCCCAGCGCTTGAACGGCGCCAGCCCCGCCCGGTAGCGGTCCAGGCTCTGCTGCTCGACCGACATCGCCGACAGCGGCGGCCGCAGCCGGTGCGCCAGCCAGGTGTTGAAGCCGACGATCACTGCCATCAGCAGCCCGAAGACCGCGAACAGGCCGACCTTCGTCCACAGTTGCGTGGTGAACACCGACGAGTAGTGGACCGACCTGAACCACAGCCAGTCCGTCCAGAACCCGGCGAACATGACGAACAGCAGGAACAGCACCGCGAGCACGCCCAGGGTCAGCAGGGCCACCCGCGCCCGCCGGGAGGGCGGGCCTACCCTGCGCCGGAATCCCGGCCCTGAGCGTTCCGGCATCTGGAATACCACGGTGGCCCCTCAGCTGTGTCGTCTGGAGTCGGTCGGTCTTCAGAGCAACTAAACCAGGCTTCGGCCGAGTTCCCACCGTTAGCAGACGGTTACGACCCCGCTCCCCCGCACCACCGGCACCGCCCGGCGCGGCAGGCCCCGCCCGACGTGTGAGGATTGAGGCATGTCCGACGCGCCTGAATCGATCAACTCCCCCGACGACGTCTCCAAGCTCCCCGCCGCCTCGCCCCTCACCCGGGCCGCCCTGGAGATCGACGAGTACGCCGCCACCCTCGGCTGGGACCTCCCGGCCCGGCTGTTCGCCCTCGTGGACAGCGCCGCCCTGCGCAAGGCCGACCCCAGGGTCGCCGCCCAGCTCGGCCTCTCCGAAACCGACGAGGCCGGCCTCACCCCGGTCGAGCAGGACGAACTGCCGGCCGGCATGCAGCTGGACAAGTTCCTCGGCACCATCGCCTGGCCCGACGCGGTGGCCGGCTGCGCCCTGGTCGTCGAGCGGCTGATGCTCCCGCCGGGCTCCGAGCAGTCCCGCCCGCGCAACGCCACCGACGCCCAGCTCGCCGAGTGGGTCGCCAACCACCCCAAGCGCGAGGAGGTGCGGATCACCGCCGCCGTGCTGCGCGACGGCAAGAAGGAGATCGCGCTCCGGCTGCGCTCCAAGGACTCCGCGCGCGAGGTGCTGACCGGCCCGGACCTGGTGCCCGGGCTGACCGACGCGCTGCTGGCGACCTTCGCGTAGTCCGCCGAGGGTCTTCCCGGGGGTCTCCCCGAGGGCCCTTCGGAGGGCTTACTTCGCGGCGCAGGACGGCAGCGCGGAGGTCTGCCCGGAGCGGATCTGCTCCAGCGACTTCAGCGCGCCGTCCAGCGTGTCCGCCTTGATCAGGGTCAGCCCCGACGGGATGTTCTTGGTCGCCTCGGCGCAGTTCCCGGACGGGGTGAAGAAGTACTCGGCGCCCGCGTCCCGGGCGGCGATCAGCTTCATCGATATCCCGCCGATCGGGCCGACCTTGCCGTCGTCGTCGATCGTGCCGGTGCCCGCGACGAACCTGCCGCCGGTGAGGTCGCCGCCCGGGGTCAGCTTGTCGATGATGCCGAGCGAGAACATCAGACCGGCGCTGGGGCCGCCGACGTCCTGCAGGCCGATGTCGATCTGGAACGGGTAGGTGTGCCGGATCGTGGTGCCGATGCCGACCACCGCGAGGTCGGCCCGCTCGGCCGGGGCCTTCGGGTCGAGGGTCCTGGCCGCCACGGTGGGGACGGTGACGTCCGTCCTGCTGCCCGCGTTCGCGCCGCCGTTGCCGGAGGCGTCCTTGACCCGGGGGACGACCGTGAAGACGACCTGCTCGCCCGGCTTGTGCTTGGTGACGCCGGCGGCGACCTGCTCGGTCGTGGTCACGGCCGCGCCGTCGACGGCGACGATCTGGTCGCCCGCGTGGAGCCGGCCCTCGGCGGGAGCGCCGGCCGTGACCGACCTGATGATCAACTCGTTGCCGACCGGGATGCCCAGCTCGTTGAGCGCCGCGGTGCGGGCGCTGTCCTCGGAGGAGGCGAACTCCTCGGCGTTCTGCTTCTTGGCGTCGGCGTCCGTCTGCCCCTTCGGGTAGACGTTGTCGTGCGGCACCACCATGACGTCGTCCCGCAGCCACCCGATCACCGCGTTGACCAGGCTCGGCTCGTACTTGGCCCCGGTGACCTGGACCGTCGTCATGTTCAGGTGCCCGGTGGTCGGGTACGAGTCGCGGCCGGTGATGGTGATCACCGGCTTGCCCCCCTGCGTCCCGAGGGTGTTGTACGTCGGCCCCGGGCTCATCTCCGTGTACGGCACCTTCATCAGCACCGAGACGCAGAGCAGCGCTATAAGCAGCAGGGTGGCGGCGAGCATCGTCGCAGAGCGGCGTGGCATGCCTCGACAGTACGGGACGCGGGTGACGCGGCGCCCCCCGGGCTACCGGCCGGACCGTTCCCCGGGGGCGGCGGTACCGGCGGTGGTGCGTTCCATCGCGGCCATGAAGCGCTGGTGCTCGGCGAGGGAGGCGGGATCCCCGGTGGCCTTCGGAGCCCGCTGGGCCCAGCCCGCCCACACCGTGGCGAGCAGGACGGCGACAACCGGAATGATCAACCAGGCGAGCGCACCCATGTCCGTACTCCCTGCTCGTCGTGTCTATGAGCAGATTAGCCACTCCGGCGGACAACGCGATCACCGCCATCCGGGTTACGGGACCTCCGATCGGCTCACTGCCAGGGAGTATTCGGCCAACCGGCCCGGACCCGTTCGGGTGAGGGGCCCGGCAATCTGGGCGTGTTCGGTGCCCTCCGTGTGCGGCCGGTCGGCGGTCGGCTCGCGGCGGTTCGCGCCGGTGTGCGGCTCAGCACCCGCCGGCGCCGACCCACTCCTCCTCGCCGTCGGCGAAGACCTGGTGCTTCCAGATCGGCACCTCGTGCTTGAGGTCGTCGATCAGCCGGCGGGCGGCGGCGAAGGCCTCGCCGCGGTGGGCGCAGGAGACCGCCACGATCACCGCCTTGTCGGTGATCTCCAGCCGGCCGATCCGGTGCACCGCGGCGAGCGCCCGGACCGGGAAGTCCGCGACGATCTTCTCGGCGATCCGGCGCATCTCCTGCTCGGCCGTGGGGTGGCAGCTGTACTCCAGCGCGGCGACGGACTTGCCGCCGTCGTGGTCACGGACCGTCCCGACGAAGACGGTCGTACCGCCGGCCGCGTCGTCGCCGACCGCCTCGTACACCTCGTCCAGCGAGAGCGGGGTGTCGCGGATGGCGAGCAGGCGGATGGGGTCGTGGTTCTCGGACATGACCCCATGATTCCCCATCACGGGTGGTTTGGGGCAGGGCCTTCCGTATCACGATTATGAAATTTCGCATCGTGAGAAATGGCTGGTGGCGGCAGTGCCGTCGCGGAGCCGCCCCGGAAGCGTCAGAAGCGCCGCCGCTTGCGCGCCCGCCGCACCAGCGCCGCCGTACCGACCAGCGCCACCGTCGCCCCGGCCGCGCCCAGGCTGGTCGCCGCCTCCTTGCCGCCCAGACGCCGCCCGGCCACCGCGTGCTTCCCGGAGACCTGGGTCAGCAGCTCGGCCAGCACCTGCTCGTTGGTCCAGGCCGGGCGCCAGCCCGCCTCGTGCAGCCGGCTGCCGGAGACCACCCACGGATACATCGTGTACGCCAAGTCCCCGGCCGGGGCCGGGGTCAGGCCCAGGCGGTGCAGCCGGGCCGCGGTACCGAGCGCCAGCGAGGCCGGCAGCTCCATCCGCCGGATCCCCGACAGCCGCTCCACGTCCTCCTGCTCCAGCCAGCCGTCGCAGCCGACCGTCACCTCGCCCTCGACCAGGCCGAGCGCCGCGTACTCCAGCGCCGTCGACAGGTCCTCCACGTGGCAGAACTGCCAGCACGGGCGGGAACCGGCCACCACCAGCAGCCGGGGCGCCTCGAAGTGCCGGGTCAGCACGGTGTCCACGCCCGGGCCGACCACGACGGCCGGGCGCAGCACCGTCACCTGGAGCCCGGGGTGGGCGCGCGGCGCCCGCCGGGCCAGCCGCTCGATCTCCAGCAGGTCCCCGACGAGCGAGGCCTCCTCGGTCGCCCGCAGCTCGGAGTCCTCGGCCAGCGGCACCTCGTTGTCGGCCAGCGCGCCGTAGACCATGGCGGAGGTGCAGAGCACCACCCGGTGCACCCCGGCGGCCGCGGCGGCGGTGAGCACGGTCTGGGCGCCGCGCACGTTGTAGGCGCTGCGGGCACGCGGGTCGGACTCCATGCCGAAGTCCATCGCCAGGTGCACCACCACGTCGACCCCGGCCAGCCGCTCGGCCACGGCCGGATCCCGCACGTCCAGCACCCGCCACTGCACGCCCGGCACGTCGCCGCGCCGGTCGTCCACCGCGAGGACCTTCTTCACGTGCGGGGAGGCGACCAGCCGGGCCGCGACCTGCTCGCCGAGCACGCCCGCGGCGCCGGTGACGGCCACGGTGACCGGCCGTCCGCCGTAGGCTGGAGGCGGCGACGCCGTGGTGTCCGGGGCGTCCTCTCCTCCGGTCAGCCCAGAGCGAACGTCCGAGGGCGGGGAACTCACCGGCCATCCTCCACGGTTAGCTTATGTGCGTACGTACGTGTGTCACGTACGTCCATCCTGCCCGAGGCGAAGGCCCGGCGGTGCACCCGGCGCGGGCCTGCCGCGCGGGAGCCGCCCCAGAGTCCCCCTCCGCCGCTGCCCCGGGCGCGCAGAACTTCCCGCCACACCCGTATGACGGCCGACCGGATCGAGGACCCCGTGAGCGACCTTCCCTTCGGATTCGGCGTTCCGCCCGAGGAGCCCGAGGACGGCAAGGCCAAGCCCGACGACGAGCAGAAGAAGAAGGACCAGGGCTCCGAGAGCCCCGGTCAGAGCGGCCCGCAGCCGTTCGGCTTCGCGGGCGGCAACCCGTTCGGCGCGCTGTTCGGGATGCCCGGCGGGGCCCCGGGCGCTCCGGGCGCGGGCGACAACCCGTTCGCCGCGATGTTCGGCGGCATGAACCCCAACGACCTCGGCGCCGCGTTCCAGCAGCTCGGGCAGATGCTCTCGTTCGAGGGCGGCCCGGTGAACTGGGAGCTCGCCAAGAACATCGCCCGGCAGACCGTCGTCGCCGAGCCCGCCGAGGGCAGGAGCAAGGACCGCTCGGTCAGCGCCGCCGAGCGCTCGGCCGTCGCCGAGGCCGTACGCCTCGCCGACCTCTGGCTGGACGGCGCCACCGAGTTCCCCTCCGGCGCCGGCACCGCCGTCGCCTGGAGCCGCGCCGAGTGGATCGAGGCCACCCTCCCGGTCTGGAAGGACCTCGTCGACCCGGTCGCCGAGCGGGTCGGCACCGCCATGGGCGGCGTCCTGCCCGAGGAGATGCAGGCCATGGCCGGCCCGCTGATGGGCATGATGCGCTCGATGGGCGGCGCCATGTTCGGCACCCAGATCGGTCAGGCGCTCGGCGCGCTCGCCGGCGAGGTGGTCGGCTCCACCGACGTCGGCCTGCCGCTCGCCCCGGCCGGCAAGGCCGCGCTGCTGCCGCAGAACGTCGCCGAGTTCGGCGAGGGCCTGAGCGTGCCCGCCGACGAGGTCCGCCTCTACCTCGCCCTGCGCGAGGCCGCCCACCAGCGGCTCTTCGCCCACGTGCCGTGGCTGCGGGCCCACCTGCTGGGCGCCGTCGAGGCCTACGCGCGCGGCATCAAGGTCGACACCTCCCGGATGGAGGAGCTGGTCGGCCAGCTCGACCCGAGCAACCCGGAGGCGCTCCAGGAGGCACTGGCCGGCGGCCTGCTCCAGCCCGAGGACACCCCCGAGCAGAAGGCCGCGCTCGCCCGCCTGGAGACGGCGCTCGCCCTGGTCGAGGGCTGGGTCGATGCCGTCGTCCACACCGCCGCCGAACCGCACCTGCCGCAGGCCGGCGCCCTGCGCGAGACCGTCCGCCGCCGCCGCGCGGCCGGCGGGCCCGCCGAGCAGACCTTCGCCACCCTCGTCGGCCTGGAACTGCGCCCGCGCCGCCTGCGCGACGCCTCCCGGCTCTGGGCGCTGCTCGCCGACGCGCGCGGCGTCGAGGGCCGCGACGCCCTCTGGGAGCACCCGGACATGCTGCCCACCGCCGCCGACCTGGACGACCCGGACGCCTTCGTGCACCGGGAGGCGGCCGGCGACCTGGAGGGCGGCATCGACTTCGACGCGCTCGACAAGCTGCTCGGCGAGGCGGCGGCCGGCGGCTCCGCCGGCCGGCCCGACCTGACGAAGAGCGACGAGCCCAAGCAGGACGGCACCGACGGAAACGGCAGTGACGGAAAGGGCGAGCCCACCGCATGACGGTCACCGACACGGGGGCGTCCGCCCTGCACGCGGACGCCGTCCGCACCCTGACCCGGTGGCGGCCCGCCGACCAGGACCAGGAGCAGCTGCGGCTGGACTACCTGGACCACCTGGCCGAGCAGCCCGAGGGCCTGTTCCGCTCCTGCCTGCCCGCGCACATCACCGCCAGCGCGGCGGTCGTCGACCCGGCCGCCGAGCGGGTGCTGCTCACCCTGCACCCCAAGGTGGGCAGGTGGCTGCAGATGGGCGGCCACTGCGAACCGGGCGACCGGGACCTCGCGTCGGCGGCGCTGCGGGAGGCCGTCGAGGAGTCCGGCATCCCCGACCTCACCCTGCTGGCGGTGGACGGCCGGCCGACCCCGGCCAAGCTGGACCGCCACCAGGTCCGCTGCACCGGCAAGGACCGGCCGGAGAACACCCATCTGGACGTCCAGTACATCGCGCTGGCCCCGGCCGGTGCGCAGGCGCTGATCAGCGAGGAGTCGCTGGACCTGCGCTGGTTCGACTACGACGGGCTCCCCGAGCTGACCGACGACTCGGTGCGCGACCTGGTGGCACGGGCGCGGCGACTGACGAGCTGAGGTGTGACGCAGGAGAGGGGGCGCGGCCGATTCGGTCCGCGCCCTCCCTCTTCGTCTCCGGCGTCAGGCCTCGGCGGCTGTTCTCTCAGCCGCAGGAGCGGGCCGGATCCGACCCCGGATCGGAGTGCCGGGCCCCCGGGATGTGCGGCAGACGAGCCGCCGAGACCACACCCTCCAGGTAGCCGCGGGCCCGCTCGGTGCGCGGATAGGCCTCCAGCAGGGCCCAGAACGCCGGTCCGTGGTCCGGCACCAGCAGGTGGGCGAGCTCGTGCAGCAGCACGTAGTCGAGGACGTACTCCGGCATGCCCTGGAGGCGGTGGGACAGGCGGATCGTCCGCTCACTGGGGGTGCAGGAGCCCCAGCGCGAGTTCTGGTTGGTGACCCAGCGCACCTGGGCCGGCTGGGCCCGACCGCCCAGGTAGGCGGCCGACAGCTCGCGGGCGCGAGCCTCCAGCGCGTCGTCCCCGAGGATCCGGCGGCTCTCCTGTGCGGCCAGCTTCTCCAGCATCTGCGCGACCCAGCGCTGCTCCTCGGCGTGCGACATCCGGGCCGGGATCAGCACCACGGTGCGGTCGCCCTCGCGGTAGGCGGAGACGGTGCGGCTGCGGCGGGCGCTGCGGCGCACCTCGACCCGGGTGCGGTCGTGCGGCTCCGCGGGCTTGGCCGCGGGCGGCTGGTGCTCGGGCTGCGGGGGCCTCGGCTGCTGCTGGTCCGGGCGCCCGCGCGTGCTCGGCGCCGCCACTTCCGACCCGGACACCGCACGGGCACGCCTACGCGACGCCGATGGATGGGAGTCCCGCTCGGCTGCCATGGCACACGACGTTACCCGGTATCACGGACGGAAGTCCGCTGCCTTGGCCGGAATCTTTCGTGGAGTGATCGGGAACGAAAGACCAACCGGGGGTGTCCGGAAACCGACGGCGGGGTGGATCGACAGTTATCCACAAGGCCCGCGAACGGATGATGCGATCACAGGATCGGGCCTGTGGATAACTCTGCGCGCGATGTCGGGCCGATAGGGCAAGCTGCAGTCAGCCGTCCGGAAACCATCGGAAGGAAGATCGCCGTGCGCCTCGCGCTGAAGCCCGCTCTGTCCCGCAGCTGGCGGGACTCCGAGATCCTGCAGTTCGGCACCGTCCGCCGGTATGCGGGGGTGCTCGAACGCGCCGACAAGACCCTGTGCGACTTCCTGGGCCTGCTCGACGGGACACGGGACCGGCCCGCCCTGCTGGAGGCCGGCGAGCGGATCGGGTTCGGGCGGGATCCCGCGGAAGCACTGCTGGACGAACTGGAGCAGGCCGGGCTGCTTGACGACGCGGAGGCCGACGAGGCGGCGCTGGCCCGGTTCCCGCAGCCGCATCGGGACCTGCTGGGGCCGGACCTCGCGTCGCTCTCGCTGGTGCACTCAGGCCCGGGCGCCGCACCGGCGGTGCTGGCCCGGCGGGCGGGTGCCCGGATCGAGGTGCGCGGTGCGGGGCGGGTGGGGGCCGCCGTGGCGGCGGTGCTCGCCGCCGGCGGGACGGGGGTGGTCACGGTGAAGGACGGCGGCCGGGTCCGGCCCGGCGACTGCTCCCCCGCGGGGGTGCCGCCCTCGGACGTCGGACGGCTGCGGGCGACGGCCGCGAAGGAGGCGGTGCAGCGGGCCTCGGCACGGCGCCAGGCACCTGCCGCACGGCGGACCGGGGACGAGCCGCCCGATCTCGTGGTCCTGGCGCCGCGGGACGGGAGCGGGGCGTTCGCGGGCGGGGCGTACGAGGCGCGGCAGTTACTCCGGGCCGGGGTACCGCACCTGTACGTGGGGGTGGTCGAGGAGTTCGGGGTGGTCGGTCCGCTGGTGGTGCCAGGGGTGTCGGCGTGTGGGCACTGCCTGGTGCTGTTGAGGGAGGACGAGGACGCGGCCTGGCCACGGATGCTGGCCCAGGTTGCGGACGGAGGACCGGGGCGGGCGCGCACCCCGGCCTGCGACACCGCACTGGCCACGGCAGTGGCCGGCCTGGCGGCACTCCATGTCCAGGTGCACCTGGACGGCGGGCGACCGCCGAGCGTGGACGGGTGGTGCGAGCTGTCGGCGAGCGACGGGATGCCACGCCGCCTGCGGCTGAGGGGGCACCCGGACTGCGGCTGCCTGTGGCAGCCGCAGCCGCCGAGGTGAGGGTGGTGGTGGGTGGGGGGAGGGCAGCTTGGTAGGCGTTCGGCAGGTGGGCGGGGCGGAGGGTGGGTGGGAGGGGGAGGGGGGTGGGCCCCCGACCCGGGCGAGTGTGAGACAGATCACCCCGACCCGGGCGATGATTTTCGAGCAGCACCCCGGTCTCCATTTCCGTAAGCCCGAAGCGAGCAAAAGGAGCGAACCCCATGCGCATCGTGATCAGCGAGTTCATCAGCCTGGACGGCGTCGTGCAGGCCCCCGGCGGCCCGCAGGAGGACACCGACGGCGGCTTCGCCCACGGCGGCTGGTCGCACCAGTTCTTCGACCCGGAGACCATGGGCTCCTTCATCAACGACGCGATGAGCACCGCCGACGCCCTGCTGTTCGGCCGCCGCACCTGGCAGACGATGGCCGCGGCCTGGCCCGAGCGCGCCGGCGACCCGTTCGCCGACCAGATGAACTCCATCCCCAAGTACGTCGTCTCCCGCACGCTCGGCGAGTCCGACCTCACCTGGGCCAACACCACGCTCGTCCCCGGCGACGACGCCATCGCCTGGGCCCGGCACCAGCGCAAGGCCGACGGCGGCGATCTGCTGGTCATGGGCAGCCCCACCCTCGTGCGCAGCCTCCTGAGCGAGGACCTGGTGGACGAGCTCCGCCTCATGGTGATGCCCGTCCTGCTCGGCGGCGGCAAGACGATCTTCCCGGCGGACGGCACCCTGCGCACGCTCGATCTGGCCTCCACCGCCATCGCCAAGACGGGCGTCCACGTGGCCACCTACCGCCGCGCCAGCACCGCCTGACGAACCAAAGGACAGAATGGCAGCACAGGAAGTCGGCCCGTCCGACTTCTCACGCGCCGCCCCCACGCGCCACCGAAGGCCGGTACCCCAGGGGCACCGGCCTTATCGGTGAGCTCGGCAAGATCAGTGAGATCGGTGGGATCGGTGGGATCGGCGATCCGCGTCAGGCGGCGAGTTCGGCGGCTCCCGGCCTGCTCCGCCGCGACCGCCGCCCGCGGCATCGATCCGGTGGCCACCCGCGACAGCAAGTGCAGCTACGGCCCCGAAGTCGTCCTCGTTCGGCCTGGCCCTGCGCCCGCCCCTCCCCCACGAGCCGCAGCCCTCGAGCAGAACGCCCGCAAGCCTCCGCGAAATGCGGGCGGACGCGGGGCGGGGAGCGGGCACAATGGCGTAGTGATGGTCGGCCGTCCGGTGTTGGGGGGCCGCGGTGTGGGATGGAGGCCCGGTGAGCGATCTTCCGCGCAAGGCAGTGACCCGCACGGCACGGCTCGCCGCCCTGCCGCTGGGGATAGCCGGGCGGGCCACGCTCGGGCTGGGCAAGCGGATCGGCGGCCGGTCCGCCGAGGTGGTGACGGCCGAGCTCCAGCAGGCCACCGCCGACCAGCTGTTCAAGGTGCTGGGTGAACTCAAGGGCGGGGCGATGAAGTTCGGGCAGGTGCTGTCCGTCTTCGAGGCCGCGCTGCCGGAGGAGGTCGCCGGGCCGTACCGCGCCGCGCTGACCAAGCTTCAGGACGCCGCTCCCCCGATGCCCGCCGCCAAGGTGCACGCCGCTCTCGCCGAGCGGCTCGGGGACGGCTGGCGCGGCCTGTTCCAGGAGTTCGACGACCGGCCGGCCGCGGCGGCGTCCATCGGGCAGGTGCACAAGGCGATCTGGCACGACGGGCGCCGGGTCGCGGTCAAGGTGCAGTACCCGGGCGCGGGCGATGCGCTGCTCGCGGACCTGTCGCAGCTGAGCCGGGTCGCCTGGCTGCTGGGCCCGCTGGTCCCGGGGCTGGACATCAAGCCGCTGATCACCGAGCTGCGCGAGCGAGTCTCCGAGGAGCTCGACTACGAGCTGGAGGCGCAGGCGCAGCGCCGGCACGCCGAGGAGTTCGCGGACGACCCCGACATCGTGGTGCCGAGGGTCGTGGCGCAGGCCGACCAGGTGCTGGTGACGGAGTGGATGGACGGCACGCCGCTGGCCGAGGTGATCGCGAGCGGCACGCAGGAGGAGCGCGACCGGGCGGGCCAGTTGCTGGCCCGGTTCCTGTTCGCGGGCCCGTCCCGGACGGGTCTGCTGCACGCGGACCCGCACCCGGGCAACTTCCGGCTGCTGAAGGACGACGGCCCGGCGTCGGGCTGGCGGCTCGGGGTGCTGGACTTCGGCACGGTGGACCGGCTGCCGGGCGGGTTGCCGGCGCCGATCGGGGCGTCGTTGCGGATGGCGCTGGACGGGGACGCGGCGGGCGTGTTGAAGATGCTGCGCGAGGAGGGCTTCGTCAAGCCGTCGATCGAGCTGGATCCGGACGCGGTGCTGGACTACCTGGTGCCGATCATCGAGCCGGCCGCGGTGGACACCTTCCACTTCACCCGGGCCTGGATGCGGGCGCAGGCGGCCCGGATCGCCGATCCGCGCTCGCCGGCCTACAACCTGGGCAAGCAGCTGAACCTGCCGCCGGCGTATCTGCTGATCCATCGGGTGACGCTGAGCACGATCGGGGTGCTGTGTCAGTTGGGTGCGAAGGCGCCGTTCCGGGCGGAGATGCTGGAGTGGCTGCCGGAGTTCTCGGTGCATGAGCCGGCGAAGCGGCCTGCGAAGTCCCCGAAGGGGGCGGCGCGCAAGCCGCAAAGCTGAGCAGGAGCCGCAACGGCCGCAGGCCGCTCCCCGTGATGGGGGGCGGCCTGCGGCACGACGGGGGTCGAACTGGCGTCCGCGCGCCTACATGAGCGCGACGGCGAGGGCCTTGCGGGCCCGCAGCGAGGCACGCTCGGCCCGCTGCTTGAGCTTGCGCGCCCGGGCGATCCGGGTGACGAGCCGTTGGTGCTCGGCCTCGTGGAGTCGCTCTTGCATATGGGCGCGGGCCAGGGATTCGTGGAGAAGTTGCATCTCGAGGGTCCTGTTCTGGATCTGACGTTCGGTGGTCTGCTCGGCGCGGACGGTGGGATCGATGGCGGCGGCGGTCATGTGGTGGTCCTGCTCGTGGTGCGAAGTCGGGTGGTGTGCGGTGCGGGCTGCGTCGGCCTTGGCGGCGGCGATCCTCACGGAGCGGCGGAGGGCGTTGTCCAGCGGGGGCTGCTCTCCCCGGCGGACGGCTCCGGCTCCGTGGTCGGGGTTCACGCCACGACCTCGGTCTTGCGCGGACGGCCGCGGGGCCGCTTGCGGGCCACGACGACACCCTGGACGAAGAGCTCGCCGCCCCAGACGCCCCACGGCTCGCGCCGCTCGAGGGCGCCGGCCAGACAGGCCTCCTTCACCGGGCAGGTGCCGCAGAGGGACTTCGCGTACTCGACGTCGGCGGGCGTCTCGGCGAAGAAGACCTCGGGGTCGAAGGCCCGGCAGGGGATGGGGAGACCGAGCGCCTCGGCCTGCTCGATGGAACCGAGCTGCATGGAAGGAACCTCCGGGGGGTCGGCCTGGTCGGCCTTGGTGATCTGGCTTGTCGGCGGTACGGACGGGATGGGCGGCGTGATGACCGTGGACACTGTTGGCGTCTTCCTCGTCTTCTCAGTGGTTCCGGCCCAGTGGACTGGTGGTGCTGGGCCGGAGGCCCCGGGGGGCCTGGTGTGGTCTTGCGTACCGGACAAAACAGAAGGGCCGCGGATCCCGGTGTGACGGGTTCCGCGGCCCTGGAGGTGCCGACCTGAGGTTGGCTCAGGTTCGTTCTCTCCAGGGTTCAGGCCCGCGGAAGGCCCGCATCCGGATGGCCTTGGCACCGATGAAGGCGGCCATGGCCTGGTTAATCTGCTGCTCGTTCTGCTTCTGGGGGTTTCCGGCACCGATGACCTGCGCATAGCCGCCATGCGTTGCTGCGGCTACGACCGCCTTCGGTGCCTGGGTCGGTCGCTCGTCGCGCAGGGAGCGCGGCGTGCCGAACGACGCCCAGTCGCGGGACAGACCGGTCTCGACCGAGGTGCCTTCGACGCTCCTGCCACCCGCGACACAGAGATCAGTGTGTCCAGGACCACTGACAGCGGCGGCGGGGACGACGGAGACACCGGTGGTGTCGAGACCCAGACCGGTTCCACCGAGCTCGGCGAACGCCCGCAGGCGGGCGGCACGCAGGGAGGCGGCGACAACGGTCTGGCCAGTCATTTTGGTGATCATGATGTTTTCCACTGTCTTCGCCTCCTCTCGGCGTCTCGCGGAGCTGGGTTCCCTCGGCTCCGAATGTTCGGATGTCTGTCTCGGTGAAGCTGTGAAGCTGTTGGGCACAGGAGAGCAGGCACAGGCGTCACCCCGTGCGACCGCGTCCCCTTGACCGCTCCGGCAGGCTATTGCGCTCCCGGTATGCCGCGCAAACTATTTTTCACGGCGAGTTCCGCGACGCGTTCAGAAGTCCCCCGAGCGGCCCCATGGACCGCGCCCGGACCGGCTCACGCCGGTTCGACCGAACCGTCGTCCTCGACGCCGTCCGGTTCCTCCTCGGGCTCCTCCCCCGCACACAACGAGAGCACGGCGGCGCCGTACTTGTCCAGTTTCATCGCGCCGACCCCCGAGATCACCGCCAGTTCCCGCCGGTTCGCGGGCACGTCCTCGGCGATCGCCATGAGCGTCGCGTCGGTGAACACGACGTAGGCCGGCGCGCCCTGCTTGCGGGCCTGCCGGGCCCGCCACTCGCGCAGCCGCTCGTACAGCGCCTCGTCCATGGTGGACGGGCAGCTCTCGCAGCGGCGCAGCTTGCGTTCGACGGCGTCGGTGAGGACGCGCTCGCAGACCCGGCAGGTGACCGGTCCGCGGACCTTCCGTCCGGCGGCGCGCTCGCCGGGTTCGACGCCCCCGCGCGCGCCCCGCCCGCCGGTGCGTGCGCCGGGCGCGGCGGAGCCGGGGCGCAGCCCGTCCAGGAAGCGGCTGGGCTTGCGGCCGGCCCGGCCGCCCGGGGAGCGGGCGAGGGCCCAGGAGAGCGAGAGGTGCTTGCGGGCGCGGGTGACGCCGACGTAGAGGAGGCGGCGTTCCTCCTCGATCTGTTCGTCGGTCTTGGCGTAGATGATCGGCAGGGTGCCTTCGGTCAGGCCGACGAGGAAGACGGCGTCCCATTCGAGGCCCTTGGCGGCGTGCAGGGAGGCGAGGGTGACGCCTTCGACGGCGGGGGCGTGCTGTGCGGCGGCGCGGGCGTCGAGTTCGGTGACGTAGGCGGCGAGGTCGGCGCCGAGGCCCGCGGCGGCGCGGGAGCGTTCGAATTCCTCGGCGAGCCGGACGAGGGCGGCGAGGGATTCCCAGCGGTCGCGGACGGCGCCCGAGCCGGTCGGTGGTTCGGGGGTGAAGCCGCGGCTGGCGAGGACGGCGCGGACCTGGCCGGCGAGGTCGGGGGCGCCGTCGGTGAGCGGGTCGGAGGCGGCGCGGGCGGCGCCGCGCAGGAGGACGCCGGCGTCGCGGACCTCGGGGCGTTCGAAGAACCGTTCGGCGCCCTTGAGCTGGTAGGGGATGCCGAGGTCGGCGAGGGCCTGTTCGTAGACCTCGGACTGGCCGTTGGTGCGGAAGAGGACGGCGACCTCGCTGGCGCGGACGCCGGCGGCGAGGAGGTCCTTGATCCGGCGGGCGGTGGTCTCGGCCTCGGTGGGTTCGTCCTCGTACTCGGTGTAGACGGGTTCGGGGCCGGCCTCGCGCTGGGAGACGAGTTCGAGGCGGTGCCGGGCGGCCTCGCCGCGGGCCTGGGCGAGGAGTCCGTTGGCGAGGTGGACGACCTGCGGGGTGGAGCGGTAGTCGCGGACCAGTTTGACGACGGTGGCCTCGGGGTGGCGGGTGCGGAAGTTGAGCAGGTAGTCGGGGGTGGCGCCGGTGAAGGAGTAGATGGTCTGGCTGGCGTCGCCGACGACGCAGAGGCTGGCGCCGCCGCCGGGGCCGGTCCACTGGTCGAGCAGGCGCTGCTGGAGGGGGGAGACGTCCTGGTACTCGTCGACGGTGAAGTGCCGGTACTGGGCGCGGACCTGGTCGGCGATGTCGGGCCGGTCCTCCAGGACGGCGGCGGTGAGCAGCAGGACGTCCTCGAAGTCGATGACGCCGCGGCGGCTCTTGGTCTCCTCGTAGACGCGGTAGACCTGGGCGGTCTCGGCCGGGTCGCGGGGGGCTTCGCGGCCGGACTTCTGGACGGCGGCGGGGTAGTCGTCGGGGCCGATCTGGGTGACCTTGGCCCATTCGATCTCGGCGGTGAGATCGCGCAGTTCGGTGCGCTGGACGCGCAGGCCGCAGCGGCCGGCGGCTTCGGCGACGAGCTGGACCTTGCGTTCGAGCAGCTGGGGCACGGGGCCGCCGACGGCGCGGGGCCAGAAGTACTGGAGCTGACGCAGGGCGGCGGCGTGGAAGGTGCGGGCCTGGACGCCGTCGGCGCCGAGCTGGCGCAGCCGGCCGCGCATCTCGCCGGCGGCGCGGGCGGTGAAGGTGACGGCGAGGACCTGCTGGGGTTGGTAGACGCCGCTGCGCACGCCGTAGGCGATGCGGTGGGTGATGGCGCGGGTCTTGCCCGTGCCGGCGCCGGCGAGGACGCAGACGGGCCCGTGCAGGGCGGTGGCGACGGCGCGCTGTTCGGGGTCGAGCCCGGCGAGCACGGCGTCGGGGCCCGTGGCGGCCGCGGGGTCGGCCCAGGGGGAGCCGTGGTGGCCGTCGACGGGGCTGCCGCTCAAGAGGTCTTCCTGCATGCGTTCCATCCTCTCAGCCCGGTGGGACAACCGGGGCGGGGTTGTCCACAGGCCCGGTGTGATCGCAGGATGATCGCTCTGCTTCCCTGGAGCCTTCCCGGCAGCCGGAGCCTTCCGGTACCCGGAGCTCTCCCGGCACCTGGAGCCTGCCTGGCCCTGCCGGCCGGAATGACCGCCGCCCGGCGGACGTTGCGTCCAGAGACCGTACGACCCCTCTCCGAAGGAGCCCCCTCGATGTCCGGCAGCGTGACGATGTACAGCACGACCTGGTGTGGGTACTGCAACCGGCTCAAGAGCCAGCTGGACCGTGAAGGCATCGGCTACACCGAGATCAACATCGAGGAGGACCCGGCGTCGGCGTCCTTCGTCGAGTCCGTCAACAACGGCAACCAGACGGTGCCGACGGTCCTGGTGACGCCGGAGGGCGGCGGCGAGCAGGTCGTCATGACCAACCCGAGCCTGATGCAGGTCAAGAAGGCCCTGGTGGGCTGAGCCGGCGGGCCCCGGGCCGGCGCGCGTCAGGGCGCGTCGGCCGGGGCCGGGTCGACGGGCGCGGCGGGTGCGGGCAGGGTGGTGCGCGCGCCGAGGTCGCCGACGCCGTAGACGAGCCGGCTGCGGTCGGCCGAGTAGCGGGTCTCGATGACCCGGACGGGCCCGCGCCGGTCGTAGGTGACGCGGGTCTGGACCATGAGCGGCACGCCCGGGCCGCCCTGGAACCACTGGGCCTCCTCCGGGCCGGGCATCCGGGCCACCAGGTGGTCGACGGCACCGATCTCGGTGCGGCCGAGGGCGGCCAGCACGGCCTCGTCGCCACCCTCGACGGGGTCGGGTTCCATCAGCGGGGTGCCGGCGGCGAGGCCGGCCCGGTAGTGGCTCTCCTCGATCGAGTACGGCTCGCGGTCGAGCATGCGCAGCTGGCGGCGGACCACGATGGCCTCGCCGGGGCGCAGTCCGAGCCGTTCGGCGATGTCGACGCGGGCGCGGACGATCATCATCTCGAAGTCGGTGCCGAGTTCCCGGCCGGCCTCGGCGGCCTCGCCGAGGTAGACGGCGGTGGGGACGGCCAGGCAGTCGCGCGGGGCGGGGGGCAGCGAGGGGCCGTAGGCGCGGTGGTCCAGGACGGGGTGTTCCCGCAGGTAGGTGCCCTTGCCCTGGAGGCGGACCAGCCGCCCTTCGTTGACCAGGACGTCGACGGCCAGCCGGACGGTGTTGCGGGCGACTCCGTACTGGCGTTCCAGTTCGCTCTCGACCGGCAGGGCGGCGTCGGCGGTGAACTCGCCCTCGGCGATCCGGCGGCGCAGGTCGGCGGCGAGGCGCTGGTATTTGGGGGATTGGGCGGTGCCCCGTGGGATTGTCACCCGAGTGAATGTAGCGAGCGGGGTGATGCGGTTTCAGCGGTTTCCGGCAATGTCGTCCGTGCGGGTCGACGGCGCACGCCGCGTCTCGTGCGGCTGTGCCGACTGCGGCCCGTCCGCCTACGAACGTCCCGCAGCGGCCGGGCCGGTGAGGGGGTGAAAAGGGAAATGGGGGCGCGCGACACAAGCCGCACGCCCCCATTCGCGGAATCGGGCGGTCGGGAATTACCAGCGCGCCGCGGACGGCAGCGGTTCGCCGTACCAGAGCTCGACGAGGTGACGCGCGATCGAGATACCGGACGGCGGCAGGATCTCCCCCGCCTCCATCCCGGCCCGCAGCTCCTCGCGGGAGAACCAGCGCGCCTCGGCCAGCTCCTCGCCGTCCACCGTGATCTCGGTGCCGCCCGGCAGCGCCCGGCCCAGGAAGCCGAGCATCAGGCTGGACGGGAACGGCCACGGCTGGCTGGCAACGTAGCGCACCTCGCCGACCCGGACCCCGGCCTCCTCGTGGACCTCGCGGGCGACCGCCTGCTCGATCGACTCCCCCGGCTCGACGAAGCCGGCCAGCGTGGACCAGCGGCCCTCCGGCCACAGCGCCTGGCGGCCGAGCAGGCAGCGGTCCTGCTCGTCGGTGATGACCATGATCACCGCCGGGTCGGTGCGCGGGTAGTGCTCGGCCGCGCAGGAGGTGCAGCGCCGCACGTGCCCGGCGCCGGCCTTCTCGGTCGGGTGCCCGCAGCGCGAGCAGAAGCTGTGCAGCCGGTGCCAGTGCTCCAGCGCCACGGCGTGCACCAGCAGCCCGGCGTCCCGGTCGGACAGCAGGGCGCCGACCTCGCGCAGCCCCGCCGGACGGGCGTCGCCGTCCAGCCGCCCGGGCAGGCTCTCGCCGGCCAGCGCGAAGTACGAGACGCCGTCGTCGTCGGTGCCGAGGAAGTACCGGTCGCCGGTCTGCGGCGCCTCGAAGGAGGGCAGCAGGACCAGCTCGGTGCCCTGGTCGGTGTCGACCACGAACGCCTCGCCGCCGGCGATCGGCAGCACCCGGGTGGTCGGGTGGCTCCACGCGGCCGCCAGCCAGGGCTCGTCGAACCGGTGCTCGGCCGCCCGGTCCACTCCGGCCCGGGCCAGTGCCAGGTGCAGTGGGCGTTCGGTCTCAGGCACGGTGCTCACTTCGTTCCATCCCCACGTGATGAATCATCCGGACGAGTGATCTGGATGAGTGATCTGACTGCCATGGTGCGCTTGCGCGATGCGCCGACTTCGCTTCGCTCGGCGGGCGCTTCGCGCAACGCGCACCTCTCGACGACGAGCTCGCTGCGCTCGCTGCGCTCGCTCACGCGCCGGGCCGGAAGTTCTCGGCCAGGTCGCCCCACAGGTAGGCGGCGGTCTCCACACCCTTGGCCAGCAGGTCCAGCTCGACCTTCTCGTCGACCGAGTGCCAGCCGTCCGAGGGCACCGAGATGCCGAGGAAGAGCACCGGCGCGCCGAGCACGTCCTGCAGGTCCGCCGCCGGGCCGGAGCCGCCCTCGCGGGTGAAGAGGATCCGCTGCTCGAAGGCCCGCCCCATCGCGCGCACGGTCGACTCCAGCGCCGGGTGGTCCAGCGGGGTCAGGCAGGGCCGGGTCGCGCCCGGGAAGACCAGCTCGTACCGGATGCCCTCGGGCACCCGCGCGGCCACCCAGGCCCGGACGGCCTCGCGGACCTTCTCCACCTCCTGCCCGGCGACCAGCCGGAAGGACAGCTTGAGGTGCGCGGACGCCGGGACGATGGTCTTGCCGCCGGGGCCGGTGTAGCCGCCCCAGATGCCGTTGACCTCCGCGGTCGGGCGGGCCCAGATCCGCTCCAGGGTGGAGTAGCCGGCCTCGCCGCGGGTGCCGTACGACTTGGCGACCTTGAGCCACTGCGCCTCGTCGAAGGGCAGCTCGGCGAACAGCTCGCGCTCACGGTCGGTCAGCTCGATCACGCCGTCGTAGAAGCCCGGGATGTCGACCCGCCGGTCGGCGTCGTGCAGGGCGGCGGCCAGCTCGGCCGCGACGGCCGCCGGGTTGGGGACGGCGCCGCCGAAGGAGCCGGAGTGGATGTCGGTGTCCGGGCCGTACAGGTCGATCTGGGCGTCGGCGAGGCCCCGCATGCCGGTGCAGACGGTCGGCGTGGTCTCGGACCACATGCCGGTGTCCGAGATGATCACCACGTCGGCGGCCAGCCGCTCGGCCTCGCGCCGGACCAGGTCTGCGAAGTGCGGCGAGCCGGACTCCTCCTCACCCTCGATCAGCAGCTTGAGGTTGACGGCCGGCGCGGTGCGGCCGGTGGCGGCCAAGTGGGCGCGCACGCCGAGGGTGTGGAAGAAGACCTGCCCCTTGTCGTCCGCCGCGCCGCGGGCGAACAGCTGCTTGCCGATCACGGTCGGCTCGAACGGCTCGGTGGCCCAGCCGTCCTCCTTGGCGGCGGGCTGCACGTCGTGGTGCCCGTACACCAGGACGGTCGGCGCGGACGAGTCCCCGGAGTGCCACTCGGCGAAGACCGCCGGCAGGCCGTCCGTCTCCCACACCTCGGCCACCGGGAAGCCGGTGTCGCGCAGCTTGGCGGCCAGCCACTCGGCGGAGCGCCGCACGTCCCCGGAGCGGGCCGGGTCGGCGGAGACCGAGGGGATCCGCAGCCAGTCGGAGAGGTCGGCCAGGAACGCGGCCTGGTGCTGTTCGATGTAGGAACGGACGACGCTGTCCGGGGTTCTCGTCATACCGACGACTGTAGTTCGCCCATGCGGGTGCCCGCCCCGGCCGTCCGGCTGCCGGGGGCTCCCAGGGCTGTAACCTCCGTCACCCCCGGCCCCGGACGCGCGTCACCCCCGGCCGCACGGGGGTCGCGGCCGGGGGTGGGTCACAGGGCCCGGGGGTCAGGCCGAGCGGCGCGCCAGTGTCATCCGCGAGCGGGTGAGCAGGGCCGCCAGGCCCGCCGCGAGCAGCGGCAGGACGACCACGGTGAGCCCGATGTGGAGCCAGGGGAAGACCACCACTGCGTGGACTGTCGGCCCGTCGGCCGCCGTGGCCAGGGCCTCGATCTTGCGCAGGGCCACCGCCGGGACGATGCCGCAGACCACACCGAGCAGGGTGCCCATCGCCGCGATCACCCCGCACTGGAAGCCGGACAGCGAACGCCGGATCCGGGGCGCTGCGCCGACCGCCGCGAGGGTGGCCAGGTCGCGCTGGGAGTCGGCGGCGGCGAGGCCGGTGGCGATCCCGGACGCACCGAGCGCGACCAGGGCCGCGAACCCGGACAGGCCCAGGGTGATCAGGTTGTCCCTGGAGTGGTAGCCGCGCTCAACGTCGAAGGTGACGTGGTCGGCGAGCTTGGCGAGCGCGCCCCTGGCCTTCTGCTCGACGCCGTCCGAGGGGGCGGCGTCGGGCAGCCAGACGGAGCCGGCGTCGACGGTGGAGAAGCCGAGCCGGTGCGCGGTGTCCGGGCTGATCACGGCCTGGCCGGCGGACGGCAGGACGGCCGAGGCCAGCACCGCGTCCACGGTGATCTCGTGGACGACCGGGTGGTGCACGTCGCGGGGGCCGCCCTTGAGGGGCTCGGTGACCTGGAGGATCACCTTCCCGTCCTTGAGGTAGGCCGGGTCGAAGACCACGGCCTTGCCCGCCGCGAGCGCCTGGCCCGGGGCCGGGTCGGCGACCCCGTAGAGGTTGTGCAGCAGGGTGGCGTCACCGATCGGCAGGGTCCCGTAGTGGGCGCCCCAGGAGCGTTCCTCGGCGCACCGCGGGTCCGCCCGGCGCAGCCGGTTGTGCTCCGCGATGGTCATGGCCGCGGGTTCCTGGTCGTCGAGCGGGCAGCGCAGCTCCTTCGGCTTCACGACCGCGATGGTCCCGCACTCGCTGTCCACCCTGCAGCCGCTGAGGTAGTGGGCCTGCTGGACGTCGGCACGCTGGCCGAGGGCGGGGAGGTCCCGCTCGAGGGAGCCGCGCATCTGCGGCAGCAGCGTTCCGTCGGCGCCGGCGCCCCAGCCCGCGCCGAGCATGACGGCGTTCGCCGGACCGGAGGCGACGTAGTCGCGGCGGGCCTGCTCGTCGCTGCTGGCGAGGTAGACGGAGACCGCGACCGAGCCGGCCACGGCGGCCATCACCGCGGCGACGGCGGGCGCGGTACGGCCGCGGTGGCGCACCGAGTCGCGCAGTGCGAGGCGGGGACCGAGCGGCAGCCAGCGGCCGACCCGGCCGTACAGGCCGACCAGGTACGGCGTCAGGGCCACCATGCCGAGCTCGGCGACCACCGATCCGCCGAGGACGGACAGGCTGCGGCCGATGCCGCTGGTCGCGCCGAGCAGCGCCAGCGCGGCGCCGCCGGCGACCATCACCACGCCGAGCAGCGCGAGCCTGCGGCTCGGCGCCTTCAGCGAGTCGCGGCCGGTGAGCGCCGCCACGACCTCCTGGCGGGAGGCCTGGACGGCGGGCACGACGGCCGCGAGCAGGCCGGTGACCAGGCCGATGGCGAGCACGCCGAGCAGGTCGAGCGGCTGCACGTCGAAGTGGCCGAAGCGCTGGCCGGAGGACTCCTCGGCCCGGGTGCGCAGCAGCGCGACCAGGACGACGCCCAGGCCGAGGCCGATCGCCGCGCCGGTGAGCCCGAGGACCACGCCGCCGCCGAGCACCACGCCGCGGACGTGGCTACGGTCACCGCCGCCGGCGGCGATCAGGCCGAGCTGCCGTCGCGAGCGCCGGGCGCCGACGGCGAAGGCGGGGCCCGCGAGGAGGACGATCTCCAGCAGGGCCATGCCGACCACGGTGGCCAGGATGACGACGGTGGTGCGGTCGAAGTAGCTGCCGCCCGCGCTGTTGTGGTCCTCCTCCAGGTAGTACGGCACCTGCGAGCGGGCCGGCGGGTCGAGCACGACGGTGCGCGAGGCGAGGGTGAAGCCGAACTTGTTGAACTCGGTCACCTTGGGCCAGTCGAGCACCGCACCGGCGGGCAGCTTGACCAGCCAGCGGACCGGGTCGGTCGAGCCGCCGCGGTCGCGCTCGGCGGCGCCGGGCAGCGCGGCCAGCGGGTCGAGCAGGGCACCGGGCCGCGCGATCAGCGCCGTGGCGTTCAGGGCGCCCGGGTACTCGGCGACGCCGGTGATGGTGAAGGGGAGGGACTCCAGTCCGCGAACGGCGGTCCGGTCGCCGACGTGCAGGCCGGACCGGTCCAGGAAGTCCTGGGTGACGGCAACCTCGTGGCCCGCGCCCGGGGCCCGGCCCTTCACCAGGTTGATCCGGCCGTGCCAGACCGGGTCGGTCAGGTCGGCCTCGACGGTCCGCACGTTGAGCAGGCCCTGGGCGGTGCTGGTCGCGGTGTACGGGCCCTGTCGCTCGGGGACCAGGACGCTGCCCTGCGGGAGCAGCTGCCGGGCGAGCTCGTCGGGCGGGGTTTCGAGGCTGCGCCGCTGCTCCGGGGTGGCCGGCGGCTTGGCGGCACCCTTCGGCTGCGCGTGGTCGTCGGCGGTGCGGTAGCCCTCCTCCGGGTCCGGGGCCTGGACCACGATCGCGCCGCGCTCCGCCATCTGGAGCAGGCCGTCGGCTTGGCCCATGACGCGGACGACGCGTTCGCCGGGGTCGAGTTCGGCGCTGCGGAAGACGACGTCGGCGCCGGTGACGCCGAGGACGGGCAGCGCGACCATGGCGATCACCAGGGCGCTGCGGCCCTTGGCGCGCAGGGCGTCGCGGCGGGCGATGCGCAGGGCGACCCGCCAGGCGCTGGCCTTCACTCCGCCACCGGGCCCTTCACGCTGTTGGTGGCGGCGGTGACGAGGAGGCTGGCGGCGTCCTGGCTGACGCTCTCGTCGACCATGTGCCCGTCGCGCAGGAAGACCACGCGGTCGGCCCAGGCGGCGTGCCGCGCCTCGTGGGTGACCATCATCGCGGCGGCGCCGGCGTCGCAGCGGGCGCGCAGGACGGCGAGGACGGCCTCGCCGGTGGTCGAGTCGAGGGCGCCGGTGGGCTCGTCGGCCAGCACCAGCCGGCGGTCGCCGATCAGCGCCCGGGCGATGGCGACGCGCTGCTGCTGACCGCCGGACATGTCGTCCGGGAAGCGGTCGGCGAGCTCGCGGATGCCGAGTTCCTCCAGCGCGGCGAGCGCCTCGCGACGGGCGGCGCGGGTGGAGACGCCGTCGAGCTCGCGCGGGAGCGCGATGTTCTCGGCCGCGGTCAGCGCCGGTATCAGGTTGTAGTCCTGGAAGACGTAGCCGACCGAGCGGCGGCGGACCTCGGCGAGCCTCTTGCGGCTGAGGCCGCCCAGCACGACGCCTTCGACGAGGACCTGGCCGCTGGTCGGGGCGTCCAGTCCGCCCGCGAGGGTGAGCAGGGTGGACTTGCCGGACCCGGACGGGCCCATCACGGCGACGAACTCGCCGGCGTGGACCTGGAGGTCCACCCCGCGCAGCGCGTGCACCTCTGCCGCGCCGTGCCCGTGGACCCGGCTGACGTTGTCCAGGTGCAGCACGGCCTGGTGGCCGCGGCTCCCGGTCCGATCGGTGTGGGACACACTTCCCCCTGCTGTTCTGGGCCCGGCGCCTCGGCGGGCCCGGGCCGGTGGTTCCTGTCGTGCGGGCTAGGCCCGCGACCGGCGGCCGAGCCGGCGGGGTGCGGTCGGCGCCTCGGGGGCCGCCTGGGCGGCCCCTGCCTGTTGGACCTCGGCCTGCTGGGCGAGGCGGGTCTCGCAGTGGTCGAGCCAGCGGATCTCGGCCTCGGTCTGGAAGATCAGCTGTTCGAGGACGAGCAGCCAGGCGAGGTCGCTGCCGGCGGGGGCGGAGCCGGCGGCGCCGGACCTCGGCTCCCCGGCCAGGGCCCGGCCCTTGAGCCGGGTGTAGTCCTGGAGCGCCTTGATGCTGTGCCGGCGCTGGCCCTGGACGACCGCGGCGACGTCCACGCCGGGGACGGTGACCGCCATGGCGAGCTTGATCGCCAGTTCGTCGCGCGGCGGGTTGGTCCGGGGTACCGGGGTGTCGAACCAGGACCGCAGTTCGGCCCGGCCGGCGTCGGTGACGGCGTAGAACTGGTGGCCCTCGTCGTCCTCCCCGGCGGGCTCGACCAGGCCGTCCCGTTCCAGCCGGGACAGCGTGGTGTAGACCTGCCCGACGTTGAGCGGCCAGGTGGCGCCGGTGCGCGCCTCGAACTCGGTGCGCAGCTGGTAGCCGTAGCGCGGGCCCTGGTCGAGCAGGGCGAGCAGACCGTGACGGATGGACATACCCAGTATGTATACCCGGTATAGCCTCCCGGCTCAAGCGGCACGCCGGCGTCCGGCGAGCGGGTACCGTCGTGCGGTGTGAGCCAGTTGCGCATCGCCACCTTCAACCTGTTGCACGGTCAGCCGCTCGCGCCGGACGGCGCCCCGCGGCCCTACCCGTCCGACGCCGGGGATCCGCTGGCGCGGGCGGTGGCCGCACTGGACGCCGACGTGCTGGCCCTCCAGGAGGTCGACCGGCACCAGTCCCGCTCCGGCGGCACCGACCAGGCGGCCGTCGCGGCGACGGCGATGGGCGCCGCCGACTGGCGCTTCGCCGCCGCCCTGCACGGGCGCCCGGCGCCGGTGGCGGGCTGGGTGCCGGAGCCCGCCGCGCCGAACGGCCTGCGGGTGTACGGGCCGGCCGAGGTCGGCGACGGCGCCCTTCCCTCGTACGGGACGGCGCTGCTGACCCGGCTGCCGGTGCGGCACTGGCGGGCCCGCCGGTTCGCCCCGGCGCCGTTCGGGCTGCCGCTGCGGGTGGCCGGGCGGCGCGGGCTGACCCCGGTGCCGGACGAGCCGCGGGCGGCCCTGGCGGCGGTACTGGAGGGCGAGCGCGGGCCGTTCACGGTGGTGGCGGCGCACCTGTCCTTCGTCCCCGGGTGGAACATGGCGCAGCTGGCCGGCATCCGGCGGTGGGTCGCGGACCTGCCGCAGCCGCACCTGGTGCTGGGCGACTTCAACCTGGTCGGCGCGGTGCCGCGGACCGTCCTCGGCGGGGCGACGGCGCTGGAGCGCACCGCGCCGCGGGTGCGGGTGCGGGAGCTGCGGGCGGCGCGGCGGGCCCGGCCGGCCCTGGCCGAGCCGCGGCGGCGCCGGGTGCGCGAGCCGCGGGCCCGGCTGCAGGGCTGGTACGACCTGGCCCGCACCCCGACGTACCCCTCGCACCGCCCGGCGGTGCAGTTCGACCACGTGCTGGCGGTGGGCGTGCCGCGCGCCGCGGTGGGCCCGGCGGCGGCGCCGCACACCGCGGTGTCTGACCACCGGCCGCTGGTGGTCGAGGTGTCGCTGTAGCTACCCGCGCGCCAGGACGCCGTTCTGGTGCGGGAGTTGGACGTTCGGAGCCGGTGCGGGGTCGTACTGCAGGAGCAGCATCGCCGCGTCGTCGCCCAGCTGGTGGCCGACGTGGCGCACGACGTCCTCGTGCAGGCGCCGCAGGACGTCCGCGGGGCGGCCGTCCGCGCAGTTCGGGAACCGTTCGGCGAGCGGGTAGAAGGCGCCGGAGCGGTCCCGGGCCTCGATCATGCCGTCGGTGAACAGCAGGACCCGGTCCTCGGGCTGCAGTGCCACCCGGTGCACCGGCGGGCGGACGTCGGCGGGGTCGAGCACGCCCAGCGGCGGTACCGTCTCGGCGAGTTCGAGCGGACGGACCTCGCGGCCGCGCAGCAGCAGCGGCGCGGGGTGCCCGCAGTTGACGATCTCCGCGGCGCCGCCCGGCCCGACGCCGATCAGCACCAGGGTGACGAACTCCTCCTCCACGCCGGGGTGGTCGTTCTCGTGCAGCGCCCGGTCGAGGCTGACGGCCAGCCAGCCGGCCACCCGGTCCAGCGCGGGCTCCTGGTGCGCGGCCTCGCGGAAGGCGCCGAGCACGGCGGCGGCCGTCTCCACCGCGCCGAGGCCCTTGCCGCGCACGTCGCCGACCACGGCCCGCACGCCGTGCCGGGTGTTGACCACCTCGTACAGGTCGCCGCCGATCCTGGCGTGCGCGGCGGCGGCCTCGTAGTGGACGGCCGCCCGCACGGTGCCGACCCGCTCGGGGACGGGTCTCAGCAGCACCCGACGGGCGATCGAGGCGACCAGCTGGGCGTCGGCGAGCGCTCTCTCCTGCCGCAGCCGCAGGGTGGCGCTGACCCAGCCGATCGCCGCGACCAGGACGATCGCGACGACGCTGGCGGCGTGCACCGACTGGCCGAGCGCGTCGCCGCGAAAGGCCATCAGGAAGGCCACCGCCTCGGTGCACAGGCCGATGGCGAGCGGGTACCAGGTGCGATGGCTGACCACAGCGGCCAGCGCGGGTACGGCGGTGAGGGCGGGTTCGACCGTCACCTCGGTGCCACTGAGGTAGTCGAGGACGACGATCAGCGCCGTGCCGATGAACGGCAGCGCGAGCGCCGTCCTCGGCCAGGTGCCGGTCGCGCCCGGAGCGGGTCCCGGGGTCGGCCCGGTGAACCGCTCTCTGATCCATCCGGTCGCGCTCAACTTCGGTTTCTCCAGCGGAAGACGCCGATGCCCGTGGGCACCTGCGGTGATGACTGGGGGTTAGGGAATGCGGGCGTCGCTGGCGGCCGGAGTACGGGGGTTGACCGGTTACCGACCCCACAATAGGCGCGAAACGTGCACGGCGCACAGGTTTCGGCCCTTGCCGTGATGACTTGGATGCTCTCCGTGACTCATTCTTCACTGTTCCCGATCAGGAGCCGTTCCAACTCTTTTCGGTCGGGAAGTCCTGCCGGACGGACGATTCGCCCGCTGCGGACGTACAGGAACGACGCCGTGACCTGCTCCAGGGGGACGCCCGCCTGCTCGGCCCAGGCGACCCGGTAGATCGCGAGCTGCAGCGGGTCGGCGGTCTCCTCGCGGTGGGTCTTCCAGTCCACCACTTCGTAGCGTGACGCACCACCGGATGCTGACGTTTCGTCACCTTCGCGGTAGACCGCGTCGATCCGGCCGCGCACCACCCGGCCCGCCAGCACCAGCTGGAACGGCGCCTCCACCCGGTGCGGCGCCCGGTCCGCGTACGGGGTGCGCAGGAACGCCTCCTTGAGACGCTCCAGATCCTGCTCGTCCTCGATGCCGTCGTCGTCCGCGCCGGGCAGCGCGCCCGGCTCGATCAGCAGCAGCGGCTCGATCCGGGACTGCACCCAGGCGTGGAAGCGGGTGCCGCGCCGGGCGGCCGGCTGCGGCGGACGGGGCATCGGCCGGGCCAGGTCGTGCGCGAAGCCGTCCGGGTCGGCGGCCAGGCGCAGCAGCTGGGTGGCGGACAGCGCGGCGGGCAGCGGCACCTCCCGGACGCTGCGCCGGGAGCGCTCCAACTCGCCCAGCAGCGCGGCGAGGTCGCGGTCCCAGGACTCCACCTGGCGGCGGTCCTCGGCGCCCATCGGCTCGGGCTCGGGGGCGGGCGCCCCGGCGAGGCGGCCGCGCACCACCTCGGCGACCCGGCGGCGGGCGTGCTGGGCGGCCGGGTCCAGCGGCAGCGGCCAGGGGCGTTCCACCGGCGCGGCCAGCGCCGGGTTCGCGGCGCCCTTCTCCGGCTGCTCGGCCCAGTGCTCGATCTCCCCGGCGCCGGGCTGCTCGCAGTGATCCCGCAGCTGCTCCAGGAAAGCGGACGGGCCGCGGACGGTCTTCTGGGTGGGCCCCCACCAGTGGCCGGAGGCCAGCAGCAGCGACCGCGGCCGGGTGAACGCGACGTAGCCCAGGCGCAGTTCCTCGATGCCGGAGTGCTCGGCGAGCTCCTTCTTGAACGCCGCCATCGACTTGCTGCTCCACCCGCCGCGTACGTCCGGCAGGGTGGCCGCGTCGCCGCGCAGGGCGTGCGGAAGCACCCGCTTGGTGCTGGTCCAGCGTTCGCGCGGGGTGCCGGACGGGAACGCGCCCTTCACCAGGCCGGGGACGGCGACGACGTCCCACTCCAGGCCCTTGGACTTGTGCGCGGTGAGCACCTTCACGGTGTCCTCGCCGCCGGGCAGGCTGCTGTCCAGGCCGCGCTCGTACTCCTGGGCCGCGCGCAGGAAGCCGAGGAAGGCGGCCAGACCGGGATCGCCGTCCAGGTCGGCGAAGGAGGCGGCGACGTCCAGGAAGGCGTGCAGGGTCTCCCGGCGGCGCGCGGCCAGTGCCTGCGGGGAGGCCGCGAGTTCGACCTCCAGGCCGGTGACGGCGAGCACCCGGTGCAGCACGTCCATCAGCGGCTCGGCGAGCGAGCGGCGCAGGTCCCGCAGTTCCCGGGCGAGGCGGGCGAAGCGCACCCGGGCCTCGGCGGAGAAGGGGAGGTCGTCGGGCTGCGCCCCCTCCTCCGCGTAGGGGGCGTCGAGGAACGTCTCCAGCGCGTCGGCCAGCGAGACCACCTCGGTCGGGTCGGTCTCGGCGACGGCCGCGGCCAGCGCCTCCACGCCCTCGGGACGGTCGGTGCGCACCAGGTCGGCGGCCCGGCGGCCCAGCAGGGCGAGGTCGCGCGGGCCGATCCGCCAGCGCGGGCCGATCAGGAGCCGGACCAGGGCCGCGTTGGCGGTCGGGTCCTGGAGCACCTCGCAGACCGCCACCAGGTCGGCCACCTCGGGCAGTTGCAGCAGCCCGCCGAGGCCGACCACCTCGACCGGCACCTCGCGGGCGACCAACGCCGCGTGGATGTCCGGGAAGGCGGCGCCGCCGCGGCACAGCACGGCGATCCGGCCCGGCGCGGTGCCGGTGCGCACCAGGTGGGCGATCGAGTCGGCGAGCCAGTCGATCTCCTCGGCGTGGGTGGGCAGCAGCGCGGCCCGCACGTAGCCGTCCTGCTCGGCGCCGGGGGCGGGGCGCAGCGCCTCGACGCCCTCGTGCATCGCGCGCAGCGGCGCGGCGAGGTCGTTGGCGAAGGCGAGCAGCCGCCCGCCGCTGCGGCGGTTCTCGCTGAGCGCGTAGCGGGCGGCGGGGCGTCCGCCGGCCCGCGGGAAGTGCCGGGGGAACTCGTCGAGGTTGGCGACGGAGGCGCCGCGCCAGCCGTAGATCGCCTGGCAGGGGTCGCCGACGGCGGTGACGGGGTGGCCCGCTCCGCCGCCGAACAGGCCGGCGAGCATGAGCCGCTGGGCGACCGAGGTGTCCTGGTACTCGTCGAGCAGGACGACCCGGTACTGCCCGCGCAGCAGTTCGCCGACCTCGGGCCGCTGCTGGGCGAGCCGGGCGGCGGCGGCTACCTGGTCGCCGAAGTCCATCAGCCCGGCGGCATGCTTGCGGCGCCGGTAGTCCTCGACCAGGCGCAGCAGCTCCAGCCGGGCCCGGGCGGTGACCGGGACGGCCCGCAGGTCGTCGTTGCCGAGCCGGACGGTGGCCAGGGTGTCCAGCAGCTCCTCGTCGTGGGCGCGCAGCACGTCCGGCTCGACGAGGTGCTCGGCGAGTTCGCCGTCGAGGGCGATCAGGTCGGCGACGAGGTTGGCGAAGGTGCCGGTGAGGGCGGGAAACGGGCCGCGGGCGGTGCGCAGCACCTTGGCAGCGAGCTGGAACCGGGTGGCGTCGGCGAGCAGGCGGACGTCGGGCTCGATGCCGATCCGCAGGCCGTGCTCCTTGAGGAGGCGGCCGGCGAAGGCGTGGTAGGTGGAGATCTCGGGCTCGCCGACGGGCTCCGCGCCGGCCTCCCCGCCGCCCATCTCCTGGAGCTCTTCCAGCCCGCCGAGACGCAGCGCGGCCCGTACGCGCTCGGCGAGCTCGCCGGCGGCCTTGTTGGTGAAGGTGAGGCCGAGCACCTCCTCGGGCCGGACGGCGCCGGAGCCGACCAGCCAGACCACCCGGGCCGCCATCACCGTGGTCTTGCCGGAGCCGGCGCCGGCGACGATCACGGCGGGTTCGAGGGGGGCGCCGATGGCCGCCATCTGCTCCCGGTTGAACGGGATGCCCAGCAGCTCCTTGAGCTGGTCGGGATGGCTGAGCACGGCGGTCACCCCGCAACGTTAACCGGAGCGGCCGACAAGCCCTCATTCGACCAACTGGGCCCCGTCCCGCTGGGCGGAGCAGCTGCGGCGGAAGGTGCAGCGGTCGCAGCCGCCGCCGGTCTGCGGGACGAACCGCTCGGCGAGGACCCGGCCCGCGGCCTCGGCGAGCAGGTTCTCGATCCACGGCTCGCCCTCCGGCGGCTCCTGGCGCTGCACCTTGGGGGCGTCCTGGGCGGCCCTGGCGGAGGGCTCGCGCAGGTGGACCAGCTCGGCGCCGCCGGTCGCCGGGGGGCGCCGGTCGAAGCCGGGCAGCTCGTTCAGCGCCCCGGCCCTGACGGCCAGCTGGTAGACGGCGAGCTGCTTGTGCTCGGGCAGCGACTTCTCGGTGGGGATCTGCTTGCCGGTCTTGAAGTCGACGACGTAGGCGCGCCCGCCCTCGTCCTTCTCGACGCGGTCCATCGAGCCGCGGATGCGCACCGAGACGCCCCCCACGTCGAGGGTGACGTCGAAGCCGTGCTCGGTGGCGACCACGTCCCGGCCGCGCTCCAGCACGTGCCAGTTGAGGAAGCGCTCCAGGGCGGCGCGGGCCTCGGTCTTCTCCTGGTGGGACTTCCACGGCGCGTCGAAGGCCAGCGCGTCCCAGACGGTGTCCAGGCGCTCCATCAGCACGGCGAGGTCGGCGGGGGTGCGCCCGGAGCCGACCTCGTCGGCGAGCGCGTGCACGACGTTGCCGAAACCCTGGGCGGCGGAGCCGGCCCCGCGGGCCTTGACCTCCTTGTCCAGGAACCACTGCAGCGAGCAGTTCTCCAGCTGCTCCAGGCCGCTGCCGGACAGCCGCACCGGCAGGTCGGCGCTGCGCAGCGGGTCGGGGGCGGCGGTCGGGTCGTCCAGGCCCCACCAGCGGTCGGGCTGGGCGGCGGGCACCAGCGGCAGCCCGTCCTCGTCGGTGGCGGCGGCGAGGGTGGCGAGCCGTTCGGCGGCGGCCCGGCGCAGCTCGGGCGAGCGGGCGGGGTCGACGGTGACCGCGCGCAGCTCGGCGACCAGCGCGGGGACGGACAGCGGGCGGCGCGGGCGGTGGGTGACGTCCTCGACGGTGACGGGCGGGGTGCGGCGCACCACCTTGCCCGTCCTCGGGTCGACGTCCTCGCGGTAGAGCTCGCGCAGGAAGCGGGAGGGCTCGTCGCCGTCGTCGGCGGGCGCCTTGACGGCGGTGACGATCAGGCGTTCCTTGGCCCTCGTGGCGGCGACGTAGAAGAGGCGGCGTTCCTCGCCGAGCAGGGCGGCCGGGGAAAGCGGCTCGGCGAGGCCGTCGCGGCCGATCCGGTCGGCCTCCAGGAGGGAGCCGCGGCGGCGCAGGTCGGGCCAGAGGCCGTCCTGAACTCCGGCGACGACGACCAGGCGCCACTCCAGGCCCTTGGAGCGGTGGGCGGTCATCAGCCGGACGGCCTCGGGGCGGACGGTCCGCACGGTGAGAGTGTCGGCGGCGATGTCCTGGGCCTCCAGCTCGGCGAGCAGGTCGAGGGCGCTGCGGTGGCCGGTGACCTGCTCCTCGGCGCGGGCGGCCGTCTCGAACAGCGCGCACAGTGCGTCCAGGTCGCGGTCAGCGTTGCGGCCGGCAGCGCCGCCGCGCAGCGCGGCGCGTTCCAGGCGTTCGCGCCAGCGGCGGCTGCCGTCCCACAACGCCCACAGGGCGTCCTCGGCGGTGCAGCCGCCGGCCAGCATCTCGCGGACCTTGCGTAGGAGGATGCCGAGGTCGCGGGCCCGGCGGGCATGGGTGGGCCGGGACTGCGCGGGGTCGAGGGCGATCAGCCGCTCGGGCTCGGCGAGGGCCTCGCGGATCAGCTCGCCGGCCGGGCGCGGGGCGGCGGCGGGGCGGCCGTCGGCGCGCAGCGCGGCGCGTTCCTCGTCGCGCAGGGCGCGGCCGAGGCGGCGCAGGTCGGAGCCGTCGAGGCCGCCGAGCGGGCCGGTGAGCAGGGCGTGGGCCAGGTCGGTGGTGAGGGGATCGGTGGGGAACGGGCCGGCGGCGTCGAGGTCGCCGTGCCGGTCGCGGGCGGCCTGTTCCGCGCAGACCCGCAGGGCGAGCAGGAGCTGGGCGACGGCCGGCTCCTCGCGCAGCGGCAGGTCGTCGCCGTCGATCTCCAGCGGGACGCCGGCGGCGCTGAGCGCCCGCCGTACGCCGGGTATGGAGCGGGCGCCGGCCCGGACCAGGACGGCCATCTCGCCCCACGGCACACCGTCCTCCAGATGGGCGCGGCGCAGCAGGTCGGCGATCGAGTCCAGCTCGGCGCCGGGCGTGGGGTAGGTGTAGACCTCGACCCGGCCGCCCTCGCGGGAGGGCAGCAGCGCGCGGTGCTGGGCGAGTTTGTCGGCGGGCAGCCGGCCCATCGGCATCCGCCGGGCGATCTCCCGGGAGGCGGCGAGCAGGACGGCGCCGGAGCGGCGGGAGACGCGCAGCACCTTGACGTCGGCGGGGCTGCCGTCGGCCTGCCGGAAGGTCTGCGGGAAGTCGAGGATGCCGTTGATGTCGGCGCCGCGGAAGGCGTAGATCGACTGGTCGGGGTCGCCGACCGCGACGAGTTCGCGGCCGCCGCCGGCCAGCTGCCGCAGCAGCCGGACCTGGGAGGGGTCAGTGTCCTGGTACTCGTCGACGAAGACCACCTCGTAGCGGCGCCGCAGCTCCTCGCCGACCTCGGGGCGCTCGGCGAGGAGGACGGCGCGGTGGACGAGTTCGGCGTAGTCGAGGACGCCGCGCAGGTCGAGCACGTCGAGGTAGTCGGCGAGGAAGTGCGCGGCGGCGGCCCAGTCGGGGCGCTGGACGCCCTGGGCGAAGCGCTCCAGTTCGGCCTCGCCGAGGCCGAGCTCTCGGCTGCGGGCGAGGACGGCGCGGACCTCGTCGGCGAAGCCGCGGGTGGTCAGGCAGGCCCGCAGGTCGAGCGGCCAGTGGATCCGGGAGCTGCCGAGGCGGGCGTCCTCGGCGCCGCCGGCCAGCAGTTCGCGGACCATGACGTCCTGCTCGGGGCCGGAGAGCAGCCGCAGTGGCTCGGCGTACTCGTGCGGGTCCTGGTGGGCGCGGAGGAGGGCGTAGCAGAAGGAGTGGAAGGTGGTCGCCTGAGGGGCGGCGGAGGTGCCGAGGCGGCCGGACATCCGGTCGCGCAGTTCCATCGCCGCCTTGCGGCTGAAGGTGAGGACGAGGATCCGCTCCGGGTCGGTGCCGCGTTCGATCCGCCGGGCGACGGCCTCGACGAGCGTGGTGGTCTTGCCCGTGCCCGGCCCGGCGAGCACCAGCAGCGGCCCGCCGGTGTGCTCGGCCACGGCGTGCTGGTACGCGTCCAGCACGGGTGGGGCGGGCTGGACGAGCGGGCTGCGCACGAGCCGGTAGGGGGAGCTCACGGAAGATCCTGGGGTCGTACTGGGGGCATGGTCGGGCGGGCCCGCCGGGGCCCGCCCGCATCGAGCCTACGATCCTGCCCCGTCAATCCCGTCCGTGTGGCGTTTTCCACTCATCTTTCCGGCCCCGGATGCGGCTGCCCGCCGTCCCACCGCGCCCGCCGGAGGTCCACCCGGGGCGGGTCGGAGAGCTCCCGCAGCGGGGTGCCCTCCTCGCCGTAGTGGGCGAGGGCGCGCTGCTCGTGGCCGGGCAGGAACCGGCCGTCGGCGCGGATCACCCGCCACCAGGGCACCGAGCCGCCGTACAGCGCCATCACCCGTCCGACCTGGCGCGGACCGCCCTGGCCGAGGTACTCGGCAACGTCCCCGTAGGTCATCACCCGGCCGGGTGGAATGCGCTCGGTCAGGTCGAGCACCAGTTCGGCGAAGGGCGGCAGCCCGTCCGCGAGGCCGTCGTCGTCAGCGTCCGTCACCTGCGGCATCCTTCCTTACAGAGGCGCATAGCGGCCCGGTACGAACGATCCGCCGCGCCCGATCCGGCCCCTGTCCCGCACGGGGGGTCGGGGGCATGCCACCATCTTCCGGGGCGGTGAGTGGTGATACGAGGACAAGACCAGATGACCGGGACGGCTGACGTGGGCACGCACAAGGACTCCGACGAGTCCGCCGCCCGCATGCCCGCAGGTCCCGGCGCAGAGCCCGTTCCCGGGCCGACGCCGGAAGTCTCCCTGATCAAGGACCGGACGATCAAGACCCCTCGGCCGACCGGCCCCGCCGACGGCGCGGCCACGCGCCTGCCCGAGCCCGCGCAGGCCCCCGAGGCCGAGCCGGCGTCCGTCCCGGAGCCGGTGCCCGCGCCGGAGCCCGCGCCCGCCGGCGAGTCCCCTTCTCCCGCCGAGCGCGCGCTCGCCGCCTTCCACGATCCGCTGGACGACACCCCGGGCCTGGACGTCGACGAGCCGCTGCTCGCCGCCCGGGCGCACCGCCCGTCCGACCTGATCCGCTTCCTCGCCGGCGTCTTCGGCATAGTCGCCGTCTTCGTGCTGGCCGGCGTCGCGACCTCGACCACCACCGGCATCGAGCAGGACATCGCCACCAACGCGCCGCGCTTCTCCGCGGTGCTGTCGACCGTCACCGGTCTGATCTCCAGCGTCGCGGTGCTCGCCGTGCCGCTGGCCTTCGCGGTCGAGCGGCTGATCAAACGCGACGGCCTGCGGGTCGCCGACGGCGTCCTCGCCTCGGTGCTGGCCTACGGCGTCTCGCTGGGCGTCGACTGGTGGGTCGCCGAGGGCGCCTCCGAACACATCCGGGAGGCGCTGACCCGGCTTCCACTGGACAGCAACGGCACCCTCACCGACCCCGTGCACGGCTATCTCGCCCCGGTGATCGCCTACATGACCGCGGTCGGCATGTCGAGCAGACCGCGCTGGCGGGTCGCCCTCTGGGTGGTGGTGGTCTTCAGCGGGGTCACCGAACTGCTCGGCGGCTACACCACCCCGCTGTCGCTGCTGCTCACCGTCCTGATCGGCCTGTCCGTCGCCTACGGCACGCTGTACGCGATCGGCTCCCCCAACATCCGGCCCACCGGCCAGCACCTGATGATCGGCCTGCGCAAGGTCGGCTTCACCCCGGAGAGCGCCCACCGCGCCCCGGACGCGCCCGGCGGCACCCGCCGCTACTACGTCGCCCAGCAGAGCGGCCCGCCGCTGGACGTCCACATCATCGACCGCGAGCAGCAGGCCTCCGGCTTCTTCTACCGGGCCTGGCGCCGGCTGCGGCTGCGCTCGGTGGCCGTCCGGCGCAGCCCCCAGTCGCTGCGCCAGGCGCTGGAGCAGGAGGCCCTGATCGCGTACGCCGCGGCGGCCTCCGGGGCCCGCGCGCCGCAGCTGGTCGCCACCTCCGAGCTGGGCCCGGACGCCGCGATCCTCGTCTACGAGAACGTCGAGGGCCGCACCCTGGACGAGCTGTCCGACGACGAGGTCACCGACCAGGTGATGGCCTCGCTCTGGGAGTCGGTGTCCGCCCTGCACGAGCGACGCATCGCCCACCGCCGCCTCACCGGCGAGTCGCTGCTGGTCGTGGACGAGAAGACGGCCTGCCTGGTCAACCTCTCCGGCGGTGACATCGCGGCCACCGATCTGACCCTGCGCATCGACGTCGCCCAGCTCCTCACCACCTTCGCGCTGCGGATCGGCCCGGAGCGCGCCGTCGCCACCGCCAACGCGGTGCTCGGCGCCGACCGGGTCGCGCAGGCGCTGCCGCTGCTCCAGCCGGTCGGGATGAGCCGCTCCACCAGGGTCGACCTGAAGAAGCTCACCAAGGAGCGCAAGGCCGCCGCCCAGGCCAAGGCACTGGAGCAGGTCGCTGCGGGCGAGCGCACCCAGCAGCAGGCCGAGGAGGACATAGCGGCGGCCGGCGAGGACATGCTGAGCCGCATCCGCGGCCAGATCCTGCAGATCGCCCCCGAGGCGCCGATGGAGCCCGCCAAGCTGGAGCGGCTGAAGCCGAAGAGCCTGATCATGGTGATCGCGCTCACCTTCGCCGCCTACCTGGCGCTCACCACCATCAAGCCGGCCCAGCTCAAGCTCTCCCAGATGGACTGGGCCTGGGCGGCGGCGGCCCTGGCGGCGGCCGCGTTCAGCTACGTCGCCGCGGCGATGAGCCTGACCGGCTTCGTGCCGGAGAGGCTGCCGTTCCGGCGGACGGTGGCCGCCCAGCTGGCCGGCTCCTTCGTCAAGCTGGTCGCCCCCGCCGCGATCGGCGGCATCGCGCTCAACACCCGCTACCTGCAGAAGGCCGGCATCCGCTCCGGCCAGGCGGTGGCCTCCGTCGGCGCCTCCCAGCTGGCGGGCCTGGCCGGGCACCTGCTGCTGCTGTTCAGCTTCGGCCTGATCACCGGCAGCCAGACCAACGGCGACCTCTCCGCCTCCCGCGCGGTGATCATCGGTGTGCTGACGGCCGCCGTGCTCGCCCTGGTGGTGGCGGCCGTCGCACCGCTGCGGCGCTTCGTGCTGAACCGGCTGCGCTCGCTGTTCTTCGGCGTGGTGCCGCGGATGCTCGACCTGATGCAGACGCCCAGCAAGCTGGTCACCGGGTTCGGCGGGATCCTGCTGCTGACGCTCTCGTTCACCGCCTGCCTCGACGCCTCGGTGCAGGCCTTCGGCGGCGACGTCAGCTTCTCGGCGGTCGCGGTGGTCTTCCTGACCGCCAACGCGGCCGGCTCGGCGATCCCCACCCCGGGCGGGATCGGCCCGGTCGAGGTCGCCCTGATCGGTGCGCTGACCGTCGCCGACGTGTCCCCGGCGGTCGCCACCCCGGCGGTCTTCCTCTACCGGGCGCTCACCTTCTGGCTGCCCGTGCTGCCGGGCTGGATCGCCTACAACGTGCTCCAGCGCAAGCACGCGCTCTGAGCACGCGCCGCGCGGAGCCGGATACGACAAGGAGCCGGGTACAACCAAAGGGCCCGCCGGGAAGGCTTGGGTTCTAGGAGTCGTTGCAACACCCCAGTTCAGGGGATGCATTGGACTTCGAGATCCGCAAGGACCGGACGGCCCAGGGGCCTGTGAAGCTGCGCCGGGAACGGGAGGCATACTCCCGGCTCATGCAGCAGGGCTACACGAACACCGAGGCGTGCCGGATCGTCGGCATCGCCCGCCGGACCGGCCAGAAGTGGCGTCACGGCCGCGGAGCCGAGCAGCGGCAGAAGGCGGCACCACCGATTCGCATGGTGGTGCCGCCTTCCGGTGTCTCCCGGTATCTGAGCGAGGACGAGCGGATCCACATCGCCGACCGGCTGCGGGAGAAGGCCACCGTGCGGGCCATCGCCGCGGAGCTGGGCCGCAGTCCGTCCACCATCAGCCGGGAGATCCGCCGCAACCGCACCGAGGGCACTCGCGGGCAGTGGCACTACCGTCCGCACGCCGCCCAGGCCAGGGCGGACGCTCGCCGGCCCCGCCCCAAGGCCCGCAAGATCACCGAGAACCCCGAGCTGCACGCCGCCGTCCAGGCGATGCTGGACGAGCAGTGGAGCCCGGAGCAGATCTGCCACGCTCTACGTCGACAGTTCCCCGACCGGCCGGAGATGCACGTGGTCCACGAGACCGTCTACCAGGCGCTCTACGTCCAGGGCCGCGGCGAGCTGCGGCGCGAGCTCGCCGGTGCCCTGCGCTCAGGCCGGGCCCGCCGCAGGCCCCAGCGGCAGGCCAACTGCCGGCGTTCCCGCTTCACCGACCCGATGGTCATGATCAGCGAGCGCCCCGCCGAGGCCGAGGACCGGGCCGTCCCCGGCCACTGGGAGGGCGATCTGATCCTCGGCAAGGAGCACAAGTCCGCGATCGGCACCCTGGTCGAGCGTTCGACCCGCTACGTGATGCTGCTGCACCTGCCCGGCGACCACACCGCCGAGACCGTCCGCGACGCCCTAGTGGCCACCGCCCGGACACTCCCGGTCCAGCTGAAGCGGTCCCTGACCTGGGACCAGGGCAGCGAGATGGCCAGGCACGCGGAGTTCAGCCTGGCCACCGACATCCCGGTCTACTTCTGCGACCCGGCCAGTCCCTGGCAGCGCGGCTCCAACGAGAACACGAACGGCCTGCTGCGGCAGTACTTCCCCAAGGGCACCGACCTGTCGGTCCACACGCCCGAGCACCTGGCCGCCGTCGCCGACCAGCTCAACCGCCGCCCACGCAAAACGCTCGGCTGGGAAACCCCAGCCGAGCGTCTGGCTAAACTCCTCGCGGCCTAGACAACCGACCACGTGTTGCAACGACCACTAGAAACCGCCAGGCGGGCCCTTTCGCTGCGGACTCTCAGCTGCGGGTTCTCAGTAGACCGGCTTGTGCGGCTCGATCTGGTTCACCCAGCCGAGCACACCGCCGCCGAGGTGGACGGCGTTGGCGAAGCCCGCCGCCTTCACCACGGCCAGCACCTCGGCCGAGCGCACGCCCGACTTGCAGTGCAGCACGATCTTCCGGTCCTGCGGCAGCCGCTCCAGGGCGTCGCCCATGAGGAACTCGTTCTTCGGGATCAGCACCGCGCCGGGGATGTTGACGATCTCGTACTCGCCGGGCTCGCGGACGTCGATCAGGAAGATGTCCTCCTCGTCGTCCTGCCACTGCTTGAGCTGCTGCGAGGTGATGGTCGAACCGGCGGCGGCGGCCTGCGCCTCCTCCGACACGACGCCGCAGAAGGCCTCGTAGTCGATCAGCTCGGTGACCGTCGGGTTCTCACCGCAGACGGCGCAGTTCGGGTCCTTGCGGACCTTCACCTGGCGGTAGTTCATCTCCAGGGCGTCGTAGATCATCAGCCGGCCGACCAGCGGGTCGCCCACGCCCGCCAGCAGCTTGATCGCCTCGGTGACCTGGATCGAGCCGATGGACGCGCACAGCACGCCCAGCACGCCGCCCTCGGCGCAGGACGGGACCATGCCCGGCGGCGGCGCCTCCGGGTAGAGGCAGCGGTAGCAGGGGCCGTGCTCGGCCCAGAACACGCTGGCCTGGCCGTCGAAGCGGTAGATCGAGCCCCACACGTACGGCTTGCCGAGCAGCACCGCGGCGTCGTTCACCAGGTAGCGGGTGGCGAAGTTGTCGGTGCCGTCCACGATCAGGTCGTAGCCGGAGAAGATCTCCATGACGTTGGAGTTGTCGAGGCGCTCGTCGTGGATGACCACGTCGACGTAGGGGTTGATCTCCTTCACGGAGTCCCGCGCCGACTCGGCCTTGGGGCGGCCGACGTCCGACTGGCCGTGGATGATCTGGCGCTGCAGGTTCGACTCGTCGACCACGTCGAACTCGACGATGCCCAGCGTGCCGACACCGGCCGCGGCGAGGTACATCAGCGCGGGCGAGCCGAGGCCGCCGGCGCCGACACACAGCACCTTGGCGTTCTTCAGCCGCTTCTGCCCGGCCATCCCGACGTCGGGGATGATCAGGTGGCGGGAGTACCTGCGAACCTCGTCAACGGTGAGCTCGTCAGCCGGCTCGACCAGGGGTGGCAGCGACACGGGGACTCCGATGGTCGTCGGTTCAGGTGGCCGGGGCCAACCTGTTGTGGGCATGTTGCTCCGCCACTCAGGTGGCTCTGCTACGCCCAACAGTGTCATGCCCCTCCGGTATTCCGAGACAGCCCGTCCGATGGGCGAGACGGGCGCCGTCGGATCGTGGGACCGGCGTGCGGGCGCCCGAACGGCGCTCCGACCCTGCCACCACGCGCCGGACGAGCCCTCGGCATCTCCCTCAGACCCGGCAGGCCGTCTCCAGCCAGACGTCCCCGAGTGACTCCTCCAGCGGCACCTGTGTCCGCCAGCCGAGACGGTCGCGGGCGGTGCGCACGTCCGCCTGTCGCCACGGCACCGGCTCGCCCGACGGGGCCCGGCCCTCCGCCCGCGGCCCCTCCGGCCGGTGGCCCGGCAGGTGGTGTCCGGGCAGGTGGTCGCCGCCCGTTCCGACGGCCTGCGCGGGCAGCATGACCTGCCGGTTCTCCTCCACGATGGCCCCCTCGAAGCCCGACGCCCGGACCAGCAGCTGGGCCGCGTCCCGGGCCCGCACGGCGTGCCCGCTGCCGATGTTGACCACCCCGGTGGCGGCCGACACCGCCGCCGCCTGGATCGCCCGAGCGACGTCCCGCACGTCCACGAAATCCCGGTATCCGGACAGGTCCGGCATCCGCACCTGGGACTCGTCCCGCTCCAGCGCCCGGCGCAGTCCCTCGGCGAGCCGCCCGAACAGCGAGGCGGTCGGCGAGCCCGGGCCCACCACGTCGAACACCCGCAGCACCGCCGCGTCCAGCCCGGAGGCCAGCACCAGCTCCGTCCCGGCCAGCTTGGACACCCCGTACGGGCCGACCGGCCGCGGCTCGGCGTGCTCCGACACCGGCACCCCGCCGGGCACCGGCCCGTACTCGGCCGCCGAGCCGACGTGCACCAGCCGGGCCGGCTCCCGGCTGCGCCGGATCGCCTCGCAGACCGTGGCGACGGCCAGCGTGTTCGCCCGGATCAGGGTGCGCGAGCTGCCGTAGGTGGCGCCCGCACAGTTGATCACCACCTGGGGCGCGACGGCGTCCAGGAAGCGCGCCAGCGCGCCCGGGCTGCCGGTGGTCAGGTCGAAGCGGATGTCGGCCGAGTCGCGCCGGCCGAGCACCGTCACCTGCAACTCCCGGTCCATGAGCAGACGGTCGGAGACCCGGCGGCCGATGAAGCCGTCGGCGCCCAGCAGCAGCACCCTCATCGGGGGTGTCCTTCCACGAAGCGAGGTCGGGGACGACCTGGCGGACTGAAATCAACGAACGGGACGAATCGGCGGGCGGGGCCGACGGGGCTGACGGTCATCACAGTCATCACGGCCATCGGTGCGCCTCGGCCCGGCCGAGCACCGCCCAGGCGTACCCGAGCAGCACCGCCGCGACGGCGCCGCCGCCGAGCAGCCCGGCCGGCGGGCCGGAGCCGACCGGCCCGAGCAGCGCCAGGGTGGCGGCCGGACCGGCGAGCGCGCCCAGCGCGGCGGCGGTCCACCGGCCGCACCGGGCGAGCACCGCGGGCAGCACCAGCAGCAGGCCCAGCACGCCCTGCGCCGCCCACTCGGCGGCGCCGGCCCGCTCGGCGGCCAGGTGCAGCAGCCCGCCGCCGTGGCCCGGCCCGCGCGGCGCGACGGCGGTCAGCACGACGAGCGCGGCGAAGGTCAGCACCCCGAGCACCGCCAGGTGCAGGGCCACCGCCACCGGGAGCACCGGCCGCATCCGGGCCCGGAACGCGGCGAGCGTGGCCGCCGCGCCCAGATGTCCGCGGCCGACCTGCCGGCACCAGCGGGCCGCCCGCTCCGCCGACCCGGCCGACAGCGCCGCGGCGAGCACCAGGGCGACGGTCAGCGGCCGGTCCCGGCCCGCCGTGGCCGACGGGAGCAGGAGCAGCGCGGCCAGGCCGATCCCGTACGCCAGCGCCGCGGGCCGCCACCGGGTGCCGCTCCCGTGGTGTACGGCCGGAGGCGGGCCCAGCTCGTCGCCGTCGACGGGCCCGGCGAACGGCGGGCGCCCGGGCCCGGCCGGGGGGTCCGCGGTCAGGGCGGGGGTGAGCAGGAGCGGCACGGCGGCGGCCAGCAGCACCGGCCAGCGCACCCCGAGGCCAGCCACCGCCGCGCAGGGCAGCGCGGCCAGGGCGGAGGCGGTGAGCGCCGCCCGGGCGGTGGCGCCGCACTCCTGGTCCCGCGCCTGCGGCCGGTCCCGGGCCTGCGGCGGCACCGGCGGACGGCGCGGCACCCGGGCGTACAGCTCCTCGGCCAGCGAGAACAGGTCGGCGTGCCGGCAGCGGGCCGCCGCCTCGGCGCCCAGCCCGGCCTCCTCCAGCCCGGCGGCGATCTCCAGCGGGCCGACGGCCCGCTCGCAGAGCGCCCGGTGCTCCGCCATCACCTCGCGCACCGGGTCCCCGGAGGGCCGGCGCGGGTCTCCCACCGCTGTGCTGCCGGCGGTCATCAGAGCGCCTCCGCGAGGGCGCCGGGTCGCTCCTGCGCACCGTCGCCGCCGCTCCCGTCGTCCGGATCCGCCGCTCCCCGGTCCTCGGGGCCGCCGCGCAGCCCGTCCGCGAGCCAGAACTCGGCGGGCCGGGCGAACGGCCGGGGCGGCTCGCCGGTCGCGCCGCCGCCCGCGCCGTCCGGGAAGGCCGGGAACTGCGAGACCACCTCCAGGTAGATCTCCCGGAAGGCGCCGATCACCGGCTCGACGGCGAAGCGTTCCTGCACTCGCAGCCGTCCGGCCAGCCCGAGGCGGGCCCGCCGTTCCTCGTCGCGCAGCAGCGCCAGGCAGGCGCCGGCCAGGGCGCGCGGGTCGCGCGGGGGCACCAGCAGCCCGGTCGGGCCGACCACCTCGCGGGCCGCGCCGACGTCCGTCGACACCACCGCCCGGCCGCTCAGCATGGCGTCCGCGAGCAGCCGCGGGCGGCGCGGCGAGAGCGCGGAGAAGACGGCCACGGTGCCGCTCTGCCAGGCCTCGGCGAGCGAGCCGGGCCGTCCGGCGAAGTCCACCGCCGCGGCCACCCCGAGCCGCTCCGCGAGCTCCGCGCAGTGTGCGCGGTAGCCGGGCGCCGCCTCCTCGCCGTGGATCACCAGTCGGGCGGCCGGCAGTTCGGCCCGGACCAGCGCGAAGGCGTGCAGCATGAGTCCCGGGTCCCGGCCGGGTTCCAGGGCGCCCGCCCACACCAGGGTCGGCGCGTCCGGCTCGGGCCCGGCCGCCGGGCGGGCCACGGCGGGCGTCCCCTCGTACACCACCCGGGTGCGAGCCGGGTCGGCACCGCACCGGCGCTGCCACTGCTGGTCGTGGCCGCTGCCGGGGGTGAGTATCGCGGCCTGCCGGTACGTCTCCTCGGCGAGCGCCCGGAAGAACGCCAGCAGCAGCGCCCGGACCGGCCATCCGTACGGCGCCTCGCAGTGGCCGAGGTACTGCTGGCGCAGGTGCAGTCCGTGCTCGGTGACCACGAACGGCACTCCGTGCAGGTGCCTGGCCGCCAGGGCGGGCAGCGCGGCCGGGCCGCCGCCCACGACGTGGCAGAGGTCGGCGCGGCCGAGGCCGCCGGGCCCGTTGCCGTACCAGGGCGCGGACAGCGGGCGCAGGAACTGTTCCAGCAGGTCGGCGGCGACCAGCACGTCGCAGACCAGCGGTTGCCCGGCCGAGGTGTCCGCGCCGGGCAGTCGCCAGACCCGCTCCAGGGTGCGGCGGGCGTGCCCGGAGGCCAGGAAGGCGGGCAGGCCGCCGTCCTCGCGGGCGAGCGCGGCGAGCCGGTACAGCCCGGGCCCGAAACCGGCGCGCTCCGCCGGCAGCACCAGCGCGCGCACCAGCTCCTCGTACGCCCGCACGTAGCGCCGTCTGCGGAGCGCGCCCGGTGCCCGCCCGCCCGGCCGGCGCCCCCGCAGCGCCAGTTCGCGCACCCCGCGCCAGGCGGGCGACAGCCGGTCCGCGACCCCCGGGGGGCCGGCCGGGCCGGTCAGCAGGTACAGCTCGAAGTCGTGCTCCGGCAAGCCCTCGACCAGCCGGTCGCACCAGCCCCCGGCGCCACGCTTCGGATATGGACGAGCACTCTCGGTAAGCAAGGCGACGCGCACGGAAGACCTCCTCTGCTGGTTGCTGCCCCTCTTGTCTTGCCCGCCAGGGGACCGCGGTTGCCACCCCGCGAAGGGGCCACCGGAGTCGCGGGGCCGTACGCCTTGCTACCCACGTGCCAAGTGGTCCGGCGTCTGCGGCTCTCCCCCCACACCTGTTCGGTCCGGCAGCAGAAAGGTAGGACCGGCCCACGGGGCTCCATCGGTCACATGCCTGGTTGCCACCTGAACGAGTGAAAGCGCGTGACCTCGGTGTGAGCCGGGCCGTTACCGGCCGTCGCCGCCGAGCAGCTCCCGCACCTCGCGCGCCACCTGCTCGGGGTGCTCCATCATCGCCACGTGCCCCGACTCGGGCAGCACCAGCAGCCGGGCGTCCGCGAAGGCCGCGCAGGCCCGCCGCGCCGAGCGGTACGAGACCAGCTTGTCGCGCAGCCCGTACACCAGCAGCACCGGCGCCTCGACCTGCGCGGCCTGCCGCCACAGTGCCTGGTCGCCGCGCTCGGTGTACGCCGAGACGATCCCGCGCGCGGAGCCGACCAGCGCCTGCATCGCGTACGGCACCGTCAGCCGGCGCCGGTACTCGGCCACCGCCTCGGCCCGGGTGGCGGCGGACAGCCCGTCCGGGTCCCCGTAGACCAGCCGGAGCAGGCCGTCGGCGGCCTGCTCCGGACCGCGCCGGTTCGCCGGGAGCCGGCGCATCAGCGCGGGCACCCCGGGCATCGCGAGCAGCACGGTCGGCCAGGCGCTGCGCTGCGGCGCCAGCTCGGGCAGCGCGGGCGAGACCAGGGTGAGGCTGCGGACCAGGTCGGGGCGGAGCGCGGCGAGCCGGACGGCGACCGCGCCGCCGAGCGAGTTGCCGAACAGGTGCACCGGCCCGCGCCCGGAGGCCTCCAGGTAGCCGATCACCGCGCGGACGTGGCCGGAGAGGCTGAGGTTGCCGTCGGCGGGCGGCGCGGAGGCGCCGAAGCCGGGCAGGTCGACCGCCTCGCCGTCGATCCGGTCGGCGAGCAGGTCCATGAGGGCCGTCCAGTTGCCGGCCGAGCCGCCGAGCCCGTGCACGAACAGCCCGGGCTCGCGCCCGTCCGCCCCGCCCTCGCCGGCCGGGCGGTGCACCGCGACCACCGCACCGGGGACCTCGACCGTCCGTATCTGCTGCTCAGCGCTGCTCATGGTGGACGATGGTAGTGAGCCCCGGCCGGGGGCACCCGGGGGGAGTCCGGCCGTCGCAGTCCTCGTCGGCCTCGTCGCACCACTGCCGACGCCGAGGTCAGCGCCGTATTGTGGGCTCCTGACAAGGAGGCCGGGGGCTTTTCTCACGTCCGCCGAACCCGAACGCGGTTACCGAAAAGTAGAATCGGTCACCTTAGCCAGCCCCGAACAACCCCGAAGTGAGGAGCGCCGTGACGGCCATCCAGGAGGCGCAGGAGCGCCCGCGCGGTGCCCGCCTGCCGCGAAGCGCCCGCCGTGAACAACTGCTCGGTGCCGCCCAGGAGGTGTTCGTCGCGCAGGGTTACCACGCGGCCGCCATGGACGACATCGCCGACCGCGCCGGGGTCAGCAAGCCGGTGCTGTACCAGCACTTCCCCGGGAAGCTGGAGCTCTACCTGGCGCTGCTCGACAAGCACTGCGACGCCCTGGTCGAGTCGACCCGCGAGGCGCTGTCCACCACCACTGACAACAAGCAGCGCGTGGCCGCGACGATGGACGCGTACTTCAACTACGTCTCCGGCGAGTCCGGCGCCTTCCGGCTGGTCTTCGAGTCGGACCTGACCAACGAGCCGGCCGTGCGCGAGCGGGTCGAGCGCGCCTCCGAGGCGAGCGCGACGCTGGTCAGCAAGGTGATCCAGGAGGACACCGACCTGCCCGAGTCCGAGTCCAAGCTGCTCGCCGCCGGCGTCTGCGGGCTGGCGCAGATCACCGCCCGCTACTGGCTCTCCCAGGGCCTGGAGATCCCCCGCGACGAGGCGGCCCGGCTGGTCGCCAGCCTTGCCTGGCGCGGCCTGAAGGGCTTCCCGATGCACCCCGGCATGGAGCCGGCGGAGGGTTCGTCCGAGCAGCGGTGATCCGCTGACCTTCGCCTCCGCGGTGATCGCGTGCTCTATGGTGAAGCCGTACGGCGCGGTCGCCGCGAACGCTTGTCCCAGGCGGTCCGGTGTCCGCGCGTGGATGGCTGCAACCCCGGAGGGACGGAAGCCGTGGAGGTCAAGATCGGCGTGCAGAACGCGCCGCGCGAGATCGTGATCGAGAGCTCGCAGACTGCCGATGAGGTCGAGAGCGCGGTCGCCAAGGCGCTGGAGGGCACTTCGAAGCTCTTCTCGCTGGCCGACGAGCACGGCCGCCGCATCATCGTCCCGGCCGAGCGCCTGGCGTACGTGGAGATCGGCGAGCAGGCCGCCCGCAAGGTCGGCTTCGGCACCGCCTGAGCTGCTCACCCGGTGCCCCGTTTCCCCTCAGGGAGCGGGGCACCGTCGTGTGTACGGCCGGGTGTACGGCCGGGTGTGCGCGGGTACGGCGACAGTGCGGCCGTCCGTCCGGCCGCGCCCGCACCTCGGGGAGGCAGGCCGTGCTGGTCGAGTCGATCGTCTTCGCCGTCGTCGGCCTGGCCACGGGCCTGACCGCGTTGCTGGCGCTGCCGGCCTACTTCCCGGCGGGCCGCGGGCTGACGCTCGGCACGGCCCTGGCGGCGGCGCTGGTCGGCGGCGTGGTCGCGCACTTCTGCCTGGCCGGGCACTACCCGGCGGTGACGATCGGCGCCTCGGCCGTCGCCTCGGCCGTGCTCACCTCGGCGCTGGCCCGGCCCGACCTGGCCGCCGGGCGGGCCCCGGAGCACCGGCACCACCCGCACCGGGCCGGCGCCCACCGCCCGCAGCGGCGGCACCGGCCGGCCTGAGCGGTCAGCTGGCCAGGCCGAGGGCGGCCATGCGCTTGGTGTGCGCCTCGGTGATCCGGTTGAACATCTTGCCGACCTCGACCAGGTCGAAGCCCTGCACCTGGACGCCGCCGACCAGCAGGTTCGACAGCGCGTCCCGCTCGGCGACCACCCGCTGGGCCTGGCTCAGTGCCTCGCCCATCAGCCGCCGGCCCCACAGCGCCAGCCGGCCGCCGGCCCGCGGGTCCGCCTCGATCGCCTGGCGCACCTTGTCGACGGCGAACTGGGCGTGGCCGGTGTCGGACATGACGCCGAGGACCAGCTCGCGGGTGTCGTCGTCGAGCCGGACCGCCACCTCGCGGTAGAAGTCGGTCGCGATCGCGTCGCCGACGTAGGCCTTGACCAGGCCCTCCAGCCAGTCCGAGGGCGCGGTCATCCGGTGGAACAGCTCCAGCGGCTCGACGAACGGCCGCATCGCCTCCTGCGGGTCCGCGCCGATCTCGGCCAGCCGGTCGTGCAGCCGCTGGTAGTGCTGGAACTCGGCGGAGGCCATCCGGGCCAGCGCCGCCTTGTCGGCGAGGTCGGGCGCCAGCTTGGCGTCCTCGGCGAGCCGCTCGAAGGCGCTCAGCTCGCCGTACGCGAGCGCGCCGAGCAGGTCCAGCACGGCCGCGCGGTAGCCCGGGTCGGCCGAGCAGCTCGCCCAGTCCCCGATCGAGCCGGCCGCGTCCTGCGTCTCACCATGGGTCTCCATGACCCGCCACCTTAGTCGCGCCCGGCCGGCTCCCCCACCCCAACCGTCCGCCGGCCGGCGCACCCGGGTGACCGCCCGGATCGCCCGGTCTCACGCCCCTTGCCAGGGGCAATGTCAGACGCGTCACGTGTTCGAGTCGTCGGCTGACTGTATGGTGGTACGGAGCCCCGTCGTGTTCGCACGGTGTCACCGCCGTCTCGGTGTCCCGCGCAAGCCCGCTCCCAGCGGCGCCGTCCCCTTCGGACGTGTCCGCATCGGAGGCACGGGGGCTCACGTACGCGGATGCCCGGTCGGAGAGCCGATCGGCTCCGACCTCGGCTTGGACTTCAAGCCTAGGCACCGCATCAGTGGCCGAGCGAGGGCCGCCGAGACCACGCCCGCCCGGCTCAGGTCCCGCGCAGGTCCCTCACGGGAATCCTCCCCGACGCCGCCGGCGACGCGCCCCGCAACGGGCCGCGCGCACCGGCCGGCAGCAGGGACCGTCGCGGTTGTGCGTCCGCGCAGCTGTATCAGGGCCGTCCCGGCCCGTACGCAGCCGCGCGGCTGCCCGCCCGCCGCTCGCTCTCGGCCCCTCCACACGGAAGAGGCAGCACCCTGTCCACCACCGCCGAACCCATCAAGACGACGTTCCGAGAGCTGGGAATCCTCCCGGAGACCGCCGAGGCCCTGGAGGCCGTCGGCATCGTCCACCCCTTCCCGATCCAGGAGATGACCCTGCCGGTCGCGCTGACCGGCCACGACGTCATCGGCCAGGCCAAGACCGGCACCGGCAAGACCCTCGGCTTCGGCCTCCCGCTGATCGAGCGGGTCGTCGTGCGCGCCGACGTGGACGCCGGCCGGGCCACCGAGGACGAACTCTCCGACGCCCCGCAGGCGCTGATCGTCGTCCCGACCCGCGAGCTGTGCACCCAGGTCACCAACGACCTGCAGACCGCCGGCAAGGTCCGCGACGTCCGGGTGCTCGCCGTCTACGGCGGCCGGGCGTACGAGCCGCAGGTCGAGGCGCTCAGCAAGGGCGTCGACATCGTGGTCGGCACCCCGGGCCGCCTGCTCGACCTGGCCGGCCAGAAGAAGCTGAACCTGTCCAAGGTCCGCGCGCTGGTCCTCGACGAGGCCGACGAGATGCTCGACCTTGGCTTCCTGCCGGACGTCGAGAAGATCATCACCATGCTGCCGGCCAAGCGGCAGACCCTGCTGTTCTCGGCCACCATGCCGGGCCAGGTGATCAACCTCGCCCGCCGGTACATGAGCCAGCCCACCCACATCCGGGCCACCGCCCCGGACGACACCGGCTCGACCGTCGCCAACATCGAGCAGCACATCTTCCGCGCGCACTCGCTGGACAAGGTCGAGATGGTCTCGCGCATCCTGCAGGCCGAGGGCCGCGGGCTGGCGATGATCTTCTGCCGGACCAAGCGCACCGCCGCCGACGTCTCCGACCAGCTGACCCAGCGCGGCTTCGCGGCCGGCGCCGTCCACGGCGACCTCGGCCAGGGCGCCCGCGAGCAGGCCCTGCGGGCCTTCCGCAACGGCAAGGTCGACGTGCTGGTCTGCACCGACGTCGCCGCCCGCGGCATCGACGTCGAGGGCGTCACGCACGTCATCAACTACCAGTGCCCCGAGGACGAGAAGACCTACCTGCACCGGATCGGCCGCACCGGCCGGGCCGGCGCCTCCGGCACGGCCGTCACCCTGGTCGACTGGGACGACATCCCGCGCTGGCAGCTGATCAACAAGGCGCTGGACCTGCCGTTCAACGACCCGGAGGAGACCTACTCCACCTCGGCGCACCTGTACGAGCTGCTGAAGATCGCGCCGGGCACCAAGGGTGTTCTGCCGCGTTCGGAGCGGACCCGGGCCGGGCTCGGCGCGGAGGAGGTCGAGGACCTCGGCGAGACCGGCGGGCGCGGGGCGCGCTCCGGCCGCGGCCGCGGCGCGCGCGGCGGCTCCGGGCGCTCCGACGCTGCCGCCGCCGAGGCGGTCGAGGAGAAGCCGCGCCGTACCCGCGAGCGCCGGCGGACCCGCCGGGGCAGCACGGTCGGCGCCGAGGGCGAGGCCGTTGCCGTGGTCGAGGCCGCTGAGGTCGAGACTCCGGCCGTCGAGGGCGCCGAGGGCGAGGCCGCGCCGCGCCGTCGCCGCCGCCGCTCGCGCGGTGGTGCCGCGGCCGAGGCCGCGGTCGTCGAGACCCCGGCTGCCGAGACCCTCGCCGAGGCCCCGGCCGAGGAGAAGCCCGCCGCGCGGACCCGGACCCGCACGCGCAAGCCGAAGGCGGAGGCCGCCGCGGAGGTTCCGGCCGCCGAGGCCGTCGCCGAGGCCCCGGCCGAGGAGAAGCCGGCCGCGCGCCGTACCCGGACGCGCAAGCCCAAGGCGGCGGAGGCCGTCGTCGAGGCGGTCACGGACGCGCCGGCCGAGAAGAAGCCGGCGACCCGGGCCCGCAAGCCCAAGGCCGCCGCGGAGAGCGCCCCGGAGGCCCCGGCCGCCGAGGCCGACGCCGCCGCCGAGGTCCCGGCCCCGCGCCGCCGCACCCGCGCCCGCAAGGTCGCCGCCGCTGCGGAGACCACCCCGGAGAGCTGACCCGAGCCGCCCCGGAGGGGGCGGGCCGGCCCCGCGGTGGGTCTGCCCGCCCCCTCCGGCGTTTCTGCCCTAGGCTCGGGGGTTGCCGGGCAGTCGCGCGTAGGAGAGAGCCGTACATGAGCACGCCGCCGTTCCTCACCCTCCCCCGTTGTGCCCGTGCGCTGCGGTTGGAGACCGCGCGGGGCGACTTCGCGGCGCTGCGGGCGGAGCCGGACGGGCCGCTGCGGGGGTCGGCGCTGCTGGTGCCCGGGTTCACCGGCAGCAAGGAGGACTTCGTCGCGCTGCTGGAGCCGCTGGCGGCGGCCGGGTACCGGGTCACCGCCGTCGACCAGCGCGGGCAGTACGAGACCGGCGGGCCGGACGATCCGGCCGCGTACGCCGTCGAGGCGCTGGGCGCGGACGTCCGGGCGCTCACCGAGGCGCTGGCGGCCGACGGCGGGCCGCTGCACCTGCTGGGGCACTCCTTCGGCGGGCAGGTGGTCCGGGAGGCCGTCCTCGCCGCCGGGGCCGAGGGCCCGCTGCCGTGGCGCTCGCTGACGCTGATGTCCACCGGCCCCGGCGCGATCGACCCGGCCGAGGCGGCCCGCACCAAGCTGCTGCTGGACGCGCTGCCGGTGCTGAGCCTGGAGGAGATCTGGCAGGTCATGCAGCAGATGGACGAGGGCAGCGGCGACCGGAGGCAGCGCCCGTCCGCCGACGTCGCCGAGTTCCTGCACCGCCGCTGGGTGGCCGGCGTGCCGCGCGCGCTGACCGTCACCGGCGGCCATCTGATCGCCGCCCGGGACCGGGTGGACGAGCTGGCCGCCGCCGTGGCCGGGCTGCCCGGACTGCCCGTGCTGGTGCTCTCCGGGGTGCGGGACTACGCGTGGCCGGTGCCGGAGCAGACCCGGATGGCGGAGCGCCTGGGCGCCCGCCGGGTGGTCGTCGAGGACGCCGGCCACTCCCCCAACGCCGAGCAGCCGGCCGCCACCGCCGAGGCGCTGGCCGCCTTCTGGGCCTGATTCCGGAGCGATTCCGGAGGGGCCCCGGAGTGGTCTGAACCACTTCTCGAGGTTCGACCGCCGTCGACACGGGACAAAAGTCGTTAGTTACGGTAATCTTTGATTCTGTCCGGGAATCATCGTCGGCCTCCATGCCGGTACGAACTCTTCGAAACCAGGACTTTACGGACGGGCAACGGCCCGGAAGCACCGCCACGACACCGTGGTCCATGAGGCACCAGCCGCACCAGGCAAGCAGGGGGAGCCCTTGCCGCAGCAGACCGCCGCACGTACGACCCGACCGATCCGGCCATACCGCCGGACCCGGAAGACCCCGAAAGGGCTGATACCGAGTCAGCCGCAATCGCCCCGCCCCGCGGGGCCGGAAAAGGAGACGCCCATGACGCATACCATGCGCTTCGAGATCCTCCGACTGGACGACGCCAACGGCTCCGCCACCGACCGTCTGATCGCCGACGCGGAGACCGTCCGCGAGCTCGTCCAGGCCGCCGCCAGCACCGGCGAGCGCCTGCTCATCCGTCCGTGCCCGGCCATCTGACCGAGCGCGGCGCCTCCGACCGGGAGTCCTCACCCGCCGCCGACGAGCCCGGAGCGTCCGATCCCGACGTTCCGATACCAGACTGACGCCCCGTCACCGCGATCGCCGATGACGGGGCGTCAGTGCGTTCGGTCGCATCCCCGGCGCCACCCGCCCGACGTTTGCCGCCGCCCGCCACTGGACATCCCCCATCCGGAGCCGCCCGCACCATGCCCACCCCGCACGGCCGGGCGTCCACCACCGACAGGTGCCGCCGAGCCCTCCGTACGGGTGATCGTCCTTGACGCGGCGGTCCGGAGGGAGGAGCGTTGTCGGCTATGAGGGGCGAGCCAAGCTGCCCGAGGTGCGCCGGTCGGGTCCGCGCCCCCGGTCTGTTCTCAGACACCTGGCAGTGCGACCGGCACGGAGCCGTGCACCCGATGCAGCCGGTGCTGCCCCCGAGCGTGGAGGCCCTGGGCGTCGCCGTCGCCCGCTCCCAGGTCCCCGTCTGGCTGCCCTGGCCGCTCCCGGTCGGCTGGCTCTACACCGGCATCGCGCACGTCGGCGACGACGTCTCCGGCGCCCGCGCCACCGCCGTCGCCTGCTCCGGCCCCGCGCCGCTCGGCGGCTTCGGCGAACTGGTGCTGGTCGCCGAGGAACTGGGCGTCGGGCTCGGCGCCCGGTACGCCGGGATGGCCGGCCCCGACCCGGGCGAGTCCGTCGCGCTCTACAAGCCCGCCGACGCCAAGCTGATGGCCGCCGGGCGGCCCACCCCGATGTTCCACGTCCCGGACGCCCCGGCCGACCGCGCGGTGTTCGTCGGCGAGGCGCGCGGGCTCTGGCTGTGGGCGATCGCCTGGCCCGAGCAGTCCGCACTGGTGATGTACGACGAACTGGTGCTCACCGACCTGCGCGAGGCCGGCGCCGAACTGGACCTGCTGCCCTGCGGCGCCCTCTCCCCCCGGCTGCTCGGCTGACCGTCCTATCCTGGGCGGCACCCGAGAGTCTCCAGGAGTCCCACCCGTGCGCATCGACCTGCACGCCCACAGCACCGCGTCCGACGGCACCGACAGCCCGGCCGAGCTCGTCGCGGCCGCGGTGGCCGCGGGCCTCGACGTCGTCGCGCTCACCGACCACGACACCGTCGCGGGCCACGCCCGGGCCGCCAAGGCGGTACACGCGCTGCCGGCCGGCACCCTGACCCTCGTCCCCGGGGCCGAGCTGTCCTGCGTCGTGGACGGCATCAGCATGCACCTGCTGGCGTACCTGTTCGACCCGGCGGAGCCGGCGTTCGCGGCCGAGCGGGAGCTGGTGCGCACCGACCGGTTCCGGCGCGGGCGGGCGATCGTCGAGCGGTGCCGGGAGCTCGGCGCGGACATCAGCTGGGAGCAGGTGCAGCGGATCGCGGGGGAAGGGTCGGTCGGCCGGCCGCACATCGCGAGCGCACTGGTCGAGGCGGGCGTGGCGGACACCGTCTCGGACGCCTTCACCGCCGAGTGGCTGGCCAACGGCGGGCGGGCGGACGTGCGCAAGCACGAGACCGACCCGGTCGAGGCGGTCCGGCTGGTCAGGGCGGCCGGCGGGGTGCCGGTGTTCGCCCACCCCGGCGCGGTCAAGCGTGGGCGGACCGTCTCCGACCAGGTGATCGCCGACCTGGCGGCGGCCGGGCTGGCCGCACTGGAGGTCGACCACATGGACCACGACGAGGAGACCCGGGGCCGGCTGCGCGGCCTGGCCGGCGAACTCGGGCTGCTGGTCACCGGATCCAGCGACTACCACGGCGGCCGCAAGACCGTCCGTCTCGGCGAGCACACCACCGACCCGGCGGTGTACGAGGCGCTGCTGGACCAGGCCACCGGCGCGAAGCCGATCGGGGGCTGAGCGCACGCGCTCTGCGCGCGGGCGTGCGGAGGCGCGGCGACGGGGTGCGGCCAGGCATTTGCGCCCCGCCGCACGCCCGGTCGTGAGGGGCCGTCAGTCCAGGCGGACGCCGCGGCGGTCCGGGTCGCGCAGGTCGGTCCCGTGGTCGAGCCAGCGCTCCTGGAGGGCGGCGGCGCCGTGCACCCGCTTCCAGCCGGCCTCGTTGGGCGTCATCGGGAGCAGCGGCAGGAAGCGGACCGGGTCGGCCGGCTCGTCCAGCTCCAGGTCCGGCACCAGGCCGCCCGGCTCGGCGGCCAGCACCGAGGTGAACGGCGCGCCCTCCCAGAGCGGGGCGCCGAGGTCCAGCGAGCCGCCCGGGGCCACCACCAGGCCCTCCACCTGCGGCGTCGCGGCGAAGGTGGCCAGGCTGCGGAGCACGTCGTCGCGTCCGCCGCGGACCGTCAGGACGAGTTCGACGCGCGGGCCGCGCAGCTGGTCGGCGACCATCGCGGTCGGGTCGGCCATCGGCGCGGCGGACATCCCGAGGGTCGCGTAGCGGACCAGGCCCTCGGCGTCCGGGCCGAAGCGCAGCACCTCGATCCGGTCGGTGCCGAGGAAGGTGACGGCGGCCCGGCCGCTCGGCTCGCCGAAGGTGGAGATCAGCCGGGCCTCGACGGCGGCCAGCACCGCCTCCCGGGAGAGCTCCGGGGAGGAACCGTGGGGGTCGCCGAAGAGCGGGAAGTCGTGCGCCATGCGGTGAGCGTAACGCGCGGGTGTGCGCCGCCGGCGCGGGGGCGGCGCCGGAACACCCGGGCGCCGATGATCGGTCAGATGTTAGGGTGAGCGACTGGCCACCGGGAACCATGACGTTCCAGGGGCCGCGGCACGAAGGAGGTGGTTGCGGTGGATACCGGCCGAGATTGCAGTACCGGCAGCTCTGCCCGGCCCGGACCCCTTCCCCGCACCCCCGCCACGCGCGGCTGATCCAGCGCAGCCGAGGCGGCCCGCACGGACGGACCGGCCGGGAGAGCGCCCCGCCCTTCACCGGTGTTTTCCCGCCGTCGCACCACGGCCCTCCCCCCGGCCCAGGCCGGGCTGCCACCCGCCGCCGTGCGGCGGCTCCTGTCCCAGGGAGTTTCAATGACCGAGTCAAGCCGCCTGCGTGGCCGGCTGGACGGGGGTGAACTCCCGTCCGTCACGCAGAAGTGCCCAGAGCACGTTGACCCGGCGGCGGGCGAGCGCGATCAGGGCCTGGATGTGGCCGCAGCCCTCGGCGCGCTTCTTGAGGTAGAAGTCCCGGTTGGGGCCGTCCTTGATGATGCTGGTCTGCGCGGACATGTAGAACACCCTGCGCAGGCGGCGGCTGTAGCGCTTGGGCCGGTGCAGGTTGCCGGTACGGCGCCCGGAGTCGCGCGGGACCGGGACGAGGCCGGCCGCGGAAGCCAGGCGTCCGGCGTCGGCGTAGGCGGCCAGGTCGCCGGCGGCGACGACAAACTCGGCGCCGAGGATCGGGCCTATGCCCGGCATGGACTCGATGATGTTCGCCTGCGGGTGGGCGTGGAAGGTCTGCTTGATCTGCTTGTCAAGGCCGCTGATCCGCTCGTCCAGCACGAGCAACTGGGCGGCGAGGTCGGCGACGATCGACGCGGCGACGCCCTCGCCGGGCAGCACGGTGTGCTGAGCGGCGGCGGCCTCCAGTGCGATGGCCGTGACCTTGTCAGGCGAGCGGACGCCGCGCTTGCGCAGCCACGATTCCAGGCGGGTGCGGCCGACGCGGCGTATCCCGGCGGCGGTCTGGCGGTAGGTCAGCATGGTCAGCGCGCCCTTGTTGTTGGACCAGTCGAAGGCCCGCTCCAGGGCCGGGAAGATCCCGGTCAGCACGTCACGCAGCCGGTTGACCATGCGGACCCGGTCGGCGACCAGGTCGGTGCGGTGGGCGACCAGCAGCGCGAGGTCCGCGACCAGCTGGGCCGGCACGTCCACGGCCGCGAAGTCCCTGCGCAGGCGCGAGGTCTCCGCGATCACGAACGCGTCGCGGGCATCCGTCTTCGCCTCGCCCCGGTAGGCACCCGCCATCCGGTGCACGGTCCGGCCGGGCACATAGACCGGCTTCTGCCCGTGCGACGCGAGCAGGGCCAGCAGCAGCGCGGACGCGGTGCCGGACAGGTCGACCGCCCACTCCACGGCGTCCGCCATGGCCAGCGCCTCGGCGATGGCCTCCAGGATCGCCGCCTCATCGTTGTCGATCTTCTTCGACCAGACCTGGAACCCCGACTCATCGACCGCCGCCGCCCAGTGGTGACCCTTGCCCGCGTCGATCCCCACCCAGATCCGGGCCCGCCGCTCTGTCATCCCACGCTCCCCACGCCGAAACCAGCACTCTCCTCGGCCCGAAGAACACCCCGCCGTCAGCTCCGTAAACAGCGACCAGGACGCAGATCTCAATCAGCGGTCAGGGCGCCCCGGAGAACCGGACGGCCACTCCTCAGGAGCCACAGAAGGCAAGACCCCGTCAGCCACATCCGGCCCTCCCGGGCCGACCAACACCTTACGGAGCCTGCCATGTCGATGATCAACAGCCTGCGCGCCGCCGTCCGCACCAACCGCCTCCGCCCCGGCTCCGCCCGCTACGACGCCGTGGCACCTGGCGGCGCCGACTCGGCGGTGGTGGACTGCGCCGTCTACCAGCACGGCCGCCGCAAAGGCCAGAGCTGCAGCCCGCGCGAGGCCGCCCGCAGAGTCAAGGCCGCCCAGCAACTCCCGGACGGCGCGGGCTCGTTCAGCTGGATCGGGCTGCACGAGCCGAGCGAGGAGGAGTTCGAGGGCATCGCGCAGCGCTTCGGTCTGCACCCGCTCGCGGTCGAGGACGCGGTGCACGCGCACCAGCGGCCCAAGGTCGAGCGCTACGACGACGTGCTGTTCGCCGTCTTCAAGACCATCCGGTACGTCGAGCACGACCAGCTCACCCCGACCAGCGAGGTGGTGGAGACCGGCGAGCTGATGGTCTTCGCCGGGCGGGACTTCGTGATCACCGTCCGGCACGGCGGGCACGGTTCGCTGCAGGACCTGCGGCACCGGCTGGAGGCCGACGCGGACGACGCCGGGCTGCTCGCCAAGGGCCCGGCCGCGGTGCTGCACGCCATCGCCGACCACGTGGTGGACAACTACCTGCTGGTCGCCGAGCGGCTGCAGAACGACGTGGACGAGATCGAGTTCGACGTCTTCTCCAACAAGGGCGGGCGCGGCACCGACGTCGGTCGGGTCTACCAACTCAAGCGCGAGGTGCTGGAGTTCAAGCGCGCGGTGGTGCCGCTGCTGCGCCCGATGCAGCAGCTCTCGGAGCCGCTCCAGCGGCTCGTCGACCCGGACGTCCAGAAGTACTTCCGGGACGTCGCCGACCACCTCGCCCGGGTCACCGAGCAGGTGCACGGCTTCGACGAGCTGCTGAACTCGCTGCTCCAGGCCAACCTTGCGCAGGTCTCGGTCGCGCAGAACGAGGACATGCGCAAGATCACCGCCTGGGCCGCGATCTTCGCCGTGCCCACGATGATCACCGGCGTGTACGGCATGAACTTCGACAACATGCCCGAGCTGCACCAGAAGTACGGCTATCCGATGGTGCTCGGCGCGATCGTGCTGATCTGCATCGGGATGTACCGCGGCTTCCGCCGCAACGGCTGGCTGTAACCGCCCTCACCGACGGCCGCGGGCGACCAGGACCAGGCCGAGCAGGATCAGCACCACCGCCGGCAGGGCGGCCACCGGGGGCCACTGGCCGAGCCAGAGGGCGGCGATCAGCGTGGCGCCCGGGGTCTCCAGCAGGAGCGCGGTGGAGGTGACGGACGGGCCGAGGGTGCGCACCACCCGGTTGCTCAGCGAGTGGCCGAGCAGCTGCGCGGTGACCATGAGCAGGGCGATCTGCCACCACACCCCGGCCGGCCAGCCGGACAGCGGCGTCCCGGCCACCAGGCAGGCGGCCAGCAGTCCCACCGCGGTGGTGGCGTAGCAGACCAGCGTGTAGGCGGAGGTGCCGACGGTCCTGCGCACCTCGGCGCCCAGCAGCATGTACCCGGCCTGGGCGAGGCCCGCGCCGAGCGCCAGGGCGTCGCCGAGCAGCGCGCGGGGAGAGAGCGAGAGGTCCACGCCCGTCAGGACCAGCACGCCGGCGAAGGCCACGCACATGCCGATCCGGACCAGCCGCGGCGCCCGCACACCGAGCAGCCGCATCAGCAGGATCGTCCAGAGCGGGCAGGTGGTGACCAGGGCGGTGGCGGAGGCGACCGAGGTCATCCGCAGGCTCGGCGTCCACAGCGCGAAGTGGACGGCCAGCAGCGCCCCGGCCGCGATCGCCAGCAGCAGTGCCCGGCGGCCGATGCCGCGCAGCTCGGCGCGGTGCCGCAGCAGCGTCCACGGGCCGAGCACGCCGACCGACATGACGTTGCGCCAGAACGCGATCGCCAGCGCGGGCGCGGCGGTCGCGCTGATCAGCGGGCCGGACAGCGAGACGCCGCCGATCGACACGGCGAGCAGCGCCAGGTCGAGGACGGGAAGCGGGTGGGCGGGCGCCGCGGCGGGGGCCGTGCGGGCGGGGGCGGTCGCGGGCCGGGCGGCGGGCACGGCGCTCCTTCGCTGGAGACGGTGGCTGGGCGGCTCTTACCGTAAGGCCCGTGGGTCACTGATGGAACTGTCGTTCAACGGACGAGACACCTCGTGGACAGCAGAGGCCGTACGCTGTCCGGCATGGACCGTACGCCCGCGCCCACGACCGCCGACGACTTCCTCGACCAGGCCCTGCTGGAGGAGGCCGCGAAGAAGTCCGGCCTGCTCTGGGTCCGCGCCGACGGCCAGGAGCACGCCCGCGCGCTCTGGCACGCCTGGTACGACGGCGCCGTGGTCGTCGTCGGCGACGGCGGCGAGCAGCCGCTGCACGGGCTGGCCGCCGGCTCCGTCGCCGTGGTCACCGTCCGCAGCAAGGACAAGGGCGGCCGGCTCACCGGCTGGCAGGCCCGGGTCAGCGAGCTGGCCCCGCACGGGGAGGCCTGGCTGGGCGCCGTCGAGGAGCTCAAGGGCAAGCGGCTGAACGCCCCCGACACCGACACCATCGCCGACCGGTGGGCCCGCGAGTGCCGGGTGCTGCGGCTGGAGCCGGTCGGCCCGCTCGCCGAGCGCCCCGGCGCGATGCCGGACGACTCGCACGCGGCCCGGCCGATGCCCTCCCCTGCCACCACCCGCCGCCCGATCCCGGCCGGCCTGCCCAAACTGCTGTTCAAGCGTCGCTAAAGGTTCATGCCCGAGACTCCCGCTGTCGGTACCGTGCCTCGCCGGGCCGGGCCCGCGCCCCGCGGGTAGCCTTGGCCGCGGGTACGCCCCGGCGTACCGAGCACGGCATCGAGCGAGTCGAGGGAGTTCATGGCAGGGCCAGGCACCCGGGTCTTCATCTCCCATCTCTCCGCCATCGCGGTCTTCGACCCGAACGGCGACCAGGTCGGCCGGGTCCGGGACGTCGTCGTCTCGCTGCGGCTCGGCGGCCGCCCGCCCCGGGTCCTGGGGCTGGTGGTCGAGGTGGTCGGGCGGCGCCGGATCTTCCTGCCGATGACCAGGGTGACCAGCCTGGAGTCCGGCCAGGTGCTCACCACCGGCGTGATCAACATGCGCCGCTTCGAGCAGCGCCCCAACGAGACGCTCGTCCTCGCCGAGTTGCTGGACCGCACCGTCACCTGGTCCAAGAACGGCGAGCCGGTCACCGTGCTGGACGTCGGCATGATCCAGACCCGGCTGCGCGAGTGGGAGATCAGCAAGCTCTTCGTCCAGCTCGGCCGGGCCGGGCGGCTGCGCAAGGGCAAGGGCGAGCGGCTGACCCTGGACTGGCAGGACGTCACCGGCTTCACGCTGCCCGAGCAGGACCAGGGCGCCGCCAACCTGCTCGCCACCTTCGAGCAGCTTCGCCCGGCCGACCTGGCCGGCGTCATGCACCACCTCTCCGCCAAGCGCCGCGCCGAGGTGGCCGCGGCGCTCGACGACGAGCGGCTCGCCGACGTCCTGGAGGAGCTGCCCGAGGACGACCAGGTCGAGATCATCGGCAAGCTCAAGGACGAGCGCGCCGCCGACGTCCTGGAGGCGATGGACCCGGACGACGCCGCCGACCTGCTCTCCGAGCTGCCCGGCGACGAGGCCGAGCGCCTGCTCCAGCTGATGGAGCCCGACGAGGCCGAGCCGGTCCGCCGCCTGCTGGCCTACGAGGAGGACACCGCGGGCGGTCTGATGACCACCGAGCCGGTCGTCCTGGAGCCGGACGCCACGGTGGCCGAGGCGCTGGCCCGGATCCGGGTCCGCGACCACAAGCCCGCGCTCGCCGCGCAGGTGTTCGTCTGCCGCCCGCCGAGCGAGACCCCGACCGGCCGGTACCTGGGCACCGTGCACTTCCAGCGGCTGCTGCGCGAACCCCCGTACGTCCTGGTCGGCTCGCTGGTCGACGACGACCTCGACCCGCTGCCGCCGGACACCCCGCTGTCGCTGATCACCAGCTACCTGGCGACCTACAACCTGGTCGCCGCCCCGGTCGTCGACGAGGCGGACCACCTGCTCGGCGCGGTGACCGTCGACGACGTGCTCGACCACCTGCTGCCGGAGGACTGGCGCGACGCCGCGCTGCACGCCCGCGACCACGACCACGACCAGCACGAGAGCGAAGGGGTGACCGGTGGACGCTGACCGCAAGGGGCGGGCGAACGACGAGCCCGCGCGCCGGCGCCTGCAGAGCGAACTGCGCCAGCTGCGCCAGCTGCGCGATCTGCGCACCCGCGAGGGCGGCCGGGACCGCCGCGCCGAGGCCGTGCAGGTCACCGGCTCGGCCCGGGCCCGGCTCGACCAGCCGCGCACCGCCCGGCCAGGCCTGATCACGCTGCCCTCCTACGACCCGGAGGCCTTCGGCAAGCTCTCCGAGCGGATCGCGCGCTTCCTCGGCACCGGACGGTTCATCGTCTGGATGACGGTCGTGATCATCATCTGGGTGGCCTGGAACACCCTGCTGCCGGAGTCCGTCCGGTTCGACAGCTACCCGTTCATCTTCCTCACCCTGGTGCTGTCCCTCCAGGCCTCGTACGCGGCCCCGCTGATCCTGCTCGCGCAGAACCGCCAGGACAACCGGGACCGGGTCAACATGGAGCAGGACCGGTCCCGCAGCGACCGCAACATCGCGGACACCGAGTACCTGACCCGCGAGGTGGCCGCGCTGCGGCACGGGCTCGGCGAGGTCGCCACCCGCGACTTCATCCGCTCCGAACTCCAGGCGCTGCTCAAGGACATCGACGACCGCCGGGAGGCGTCGGAGGCGCTGTGACCGGCGGCACGCTACCGGCGGGTTAAGGGGCTCGTCCAGCGCCGTACCATCAAGGCATGGCCAACGAGACAGAGGTCGCGGTCGGCGTCACGGAGGAGTCCGTACGCCAGGCGCTCGCGACCGTCAACGACCCGGAGATCAACCGCCCGATCACCGAGATCGGCATGGTGAAATCGGTCGAGATCGCCGAGGGCGGCGCGGTGCGCGTCGCGGTCTACCTGACCGTCTCCGGCTGTCCGATGCGCGAGACCATCGTCACCCGCGTCCGCGAGGCGGTCGGGAAGGTCCCCGGCGTGACCGGCGTCGAGGTCGAACTCGACGTGATGAGCGACGAGCAGCGCAAGGAGCTGTCCCAGCTGCTGCGCGGCGGCGCCCCCGAGCGGGAGATCCCGTTCGCCAAGCCGGGCACGCTGACCCGGGTCTACGCCGTCGCCTCCGGCAAGGGCGGCGTCGGCAAGTCCTCCGTGACGGTCAACCTGGCCGCCGCGATGGCCGCGGACGGCCTGAAGGTCGCCGTGGTGGACGCCGACATCTACGGCCACAGCGTGCCGCGCATGCTGGGCGTCGAGGGCCGGCCGACCCAGGTCCAGGACATGATCATGCCGCCGCAGGCGAACGGCGTGAAGGTCATCTCGATCGGCATGTTCACCCCGGGCAACGCCCCGGTGGTCTGGCGCGGCCCGATGCTGCACCGCGCGCTCCAGCAGTTCCTCGCCGACGTGTGGTGGGGCGACCTGGACGTGCTGCTGCTGGACCTGCCGCCCGGCACCGGCGACATCGCGATCTCGGTGGCCCAGCTGATCCCCAACGCGGAGATCCTGATCGTCACCACCCCGCAGATGGCCGCCGCCGAGGTGGCCGAGCGGGCCGGCACCATCGCGGTGCAGACCCACCAGAAGATCGTCGGCGTGATCGAGAACATGTCCGGCATGCCGTGCCCGCACTGCGACGAGATGATCGACGTCTTCGGCACCGGCGGCGGCCAGACCGTCGCGGACGCGCTCACCCGCACCGTCGGCGCGACCGTCCCCGTGCTCGGCTCGATCCCGATCGACGTCCGCCTGCGCGAGGGCGGCGACGACGGCCGCCCGGTCGTGCTCGCCGCCCCCGACTCCCCGGCCGGCGCCGCCCTGCGCGCCGTCGCCGGCAAGCTGGGCGGCCGCCAGCGCGGCCTGTCCGGGCTCTCCCTCGGCCTGACGCCCAAGAACAAGTTCTGACGGACCGCCGGGAACCGAAGGCCGGGTGGCTCGCCACCCGGCCTTCGGCACGTCCGCCGAGCACGCTCCGAGCACGCTCCGAGGACGCTCCGAGGACGAGCGCAGGAGCGGCTACGGGCAGGTGTACGTGGTGAGGTCGGGGACGGTGGCGAAGCCGGTGCCGTAGGCGCTCACGCCGCGGCCGTAGGCGCCGAGCAGGACGCCGGGGGCCTCGCCGGCGAGCACCCAGCCGTACTCGGACTCGCGGTAGCGGAAGGGCTGCGGCAGGCCGTTGACCGGGAGGCTGAGGGTGGACCAGCCGGGGCCGGACAGGTCGTCGGCGAGGTCCCAGGCGATGGCGCTCTGCTGCTCCAGCCAGTCCTGGCGCAGCGCCCGGTCCAGTTGCCCGGGCCAGGTCGCGGTGAGCAGGCCGCAGCCGGCCAGCCAGGCGGCGGAGGAGGCGGACGTCGCCTCCAGGGTGCCGGTGTTGTCGGCGCTGCGGCGGCTGTCGCGGCGGGCCACGGTCACCACGACGGCGAACTTCCGCGTGTCGCGCGGCTCGTACTGCCTGGCCGGGTCCTCGCCGTGGCCGAGGGTGCCGTAGTCGACGCTGGCGGCCCCGGTGCGCACGCCCCCCGCACCGGCCTGCATCAGGTAGCGGCGGCCGGTCCAGGCGTCGTCCAGGCCGTACCAGGGGAAGTCGGCGGACAGGTACGGCACCAGCGGGTCCGCCGGGCCTGCCTGCCCGCCCACCACCGGGCTGCCGGCCGTCGCCGTCGTCCCCACCGCCTGACTCGTCGCGTCCATCCCCGGGCCTCCTCAAACGCACGTATGCCTGCCGTGGCGCGCTCCCATCCTGGCGTACCGCGGCGCTCCCGCGAGGCGTCTTCGGTCCACGGGAACGCGGAATCCGGCGGACGGCCCGTCGGGAGCAATCAGCACAATAGCGGCGCGCACGCCGCCGCCCCGCTCAAACCGTGCGGGCGAGCGGGGCGGCGGCGTGGCCGGAGCGCAGGCGCGGTCAGGTCGCGTCGGGGTCGAACGGGGGGCGCTCGCCGGGCTGGAGCGGCGGGCCGGAGGACGCGGCGGCGGCCTTCTCGAAGCCGACGCCGCCGGTGCGGCCGGTCACGGGGGCGGCGGGCTTGTCGTCCAGGACGGACCGGATGTCGAGCGAGTCCTTCATGTCCTTGAAGCCCAGCGGGTCGTCCTGACCGCCCATGAGCTGCTTGCGGACGAAGGTCTTCGGGTGCAGGTCCTCGAACTCGAAGTCCTTGAACTCGGGGCCCAGCTCGCTGCGGATGTCCTCCTTCGCGCTGTCCGCGAAGGACCGGACCTTCCGGATGAAGCCCATGGTGTCCTGGATCAGCTTCGGCAGCTTGTCGGGGCCGAAGATGATGATCGCCATCACGATCAGGGTCAGGATCTCCAGCCCGCCTACGTCGCTGAACACCTAAGCTCCCTAGCTCGCCGGACGACGGTTCCTACAGGGTAATGGCCACCGGCCGGTCCCCGTGGCCACGGTGTGACGAACCCGTGGTGAAGACCTGCCGGTGGCCGTGTGCGTCGCGCGCGGCGTCTAACGGGGTTCCTGGTGCAGGGCGGCCAGCCCGCCCGGGGTGTGGTCCGGGAGCGGCGACGGGGTCGCGTTGCGGGTGGCGGCGACCGGGCGGACCGGGAAGTCCACCGGGACCTGCGCGGTCATCGGGACCAGCCCGCCGGAGCGGCCGGTGTCGCCGGCCGGGCTGACCGAGGTGCCGTGCTGGTCCTCGCTCTGCGCGGTGACGCCGCCGACGCCGCCCAGCGTCACCGCGGCCACCGAGAAGGCGCCCGCGGCGGCGAAGACGAAGCGCCGGCCGCGCGGTGCGGACGGCCGGACGGCGGCTGCCGCGGCGGCCGGCTGCGGCCGGACGGGAGCCTCGGGGCGCTCGGCCCGGCGGCCGATCAGCGGGCGCAGCACCGCCCCGCCGCGACCGAACGCGCGCGGGTCGACGCCGGGCAGCGGAGTGTCGGCGCCGAGCGCGCCCGCGCCGAAGGAGGCACCGGCGCCGCGGCCGAAGGAACCGCCGGTCAGCCGGCTGCCGCCGAGCGTGCCGGGGGCCGCGACTCCGCCGCCGGGCAGGTCGTCGTCGTCCGCCGGGTCGTCGTCGAGGCTGCCGACGGCCATCAGCCGGGCCATCAGTGCCGAGGACGGGCCGGGGGTGCCGGTGCGGGTGAGCAGGTGCTTGACGGCGCGGCCCGCGTCGGCCTCGGCGAGGCACTGCGGGCAGGTCGCCAGGTGGGACTGGACGCGATCGCGCGAGTCGTGTCCGAGCTCGCCGTCGAGGAAGGCGGAGAGGCGCTCGCCGAGGTGGTGCTCCTCGGCGGCGGGTTCGGCGGGGCGTACGGCGACGGCGCGCGGCGCCGCGTCGCCGGGCTCCGGGGTGGCGGCGGGCAGCCCGCTCTCGCCCGGCTCGTCGCTGCCGCGACGGCCCGGCAGGGCCCAGCCCCGCCTGGTACCGGACTTGCCGGACGACTCCGGCCGGCCCGGCCCCGACTGGCCGGTCCCGCTCACGATCGCCTCCGTCCGCGCCCGCCCGCCGCTGCCGCGGCCTCGCCGGCGACGGCGCCGACCGGCACCGGCTCCTCCGAGCCGCCGCGGCGCTCACGGCCGGGGGCCGAGCCGGGGGCGCGGTGCTTGAGGGCGGCACGCAAGTGCGAACGGCCGCGGTGGATGCGGCTGCGGACGGTGCCGAGCTTGACGCCCAGCGTGGCGGCGATCTCCTCGTAGGACAGGCCCTCGATGTCGCAGAGCACCACGGCGGCGCGGAACTCCGGGGCGAGGGTGTCCAGGGCCTGCTGCACGTCGGCGTCGAAGTGGGTGTCGCTGAAGTGCTGGGCCGGGCTGGGCTCGCGGGAGGCCAGCCGCTCGGCCGCGTCCTCGGCGAGCGCGTCGAAGCGGATGCGCTGGCGGCGGCGGACCATGTCCAGGAACAGGTTGGTGGTGATCCGGTGCAGCCAGCCCTCGAACGTGCCGGGGGTGTAGGTGGACAGCGAGCGGAACACCCGGACGAAGACCTCCTGGGTGAGGTCCTCGGCGTCGTGCTGGTTGCCCGTCAGGCGGTAGGCCAGGCGGTAGACGCGGGCGCTGTGGGCCTCGACGATCTCCTCCCACGTGGGCGGAGTCCAGGTCTGCGCGTCGGGGCCCTCGGTGAAGGTCGCGAGGGCGGGGGCCTCGGTGGCGCCGGCCTCCGACAGCTCGTCGGCGGGCTGGTCCGGGTTCGGGTGCGCAGGCTGGTTCATCACGGGCTTCGGCGTACGGGTCGACGCGGTGCCGCGGGGGTGCCGCCGCACGGGGACGTCGCCCTCGGCCACACCTCCTCGGTCGGCTCTTCTGCCCAGCAGGGCCACCACCATATCCACCTCACCCGTCAAGCCCGGATAAAAGTGCCGGGGAGGTTTCCCGTACCCGGTCCCTCTTCCACAACGGCCCGCCACCGTACGCGGTTCCCGGTCGGCCAGTAATCTGTGGCAGGAAATATCGACATCCCCCGGCACCGGGCCGCCACCCGGGGCACCGAAAGAGGCAGCCATCAGCGAGTTCGGGCCCGCGCGTGCGGCCCTCGCGGACACCTACGTCGGCGAGGACGCGGTGCTCACCTACGCCCGGGCACAGTCCGCACGGACCGGGATAAAAGCGATCGGGCCGAGCGGCGGAGCGTGTCTGCGGCTGCTGGCGGCCGCGCTGGACGCCAAGGCGGTGGCCGAGATCGGCACCGGGACGGGGGTCTCGGGGGTCTACCTGCTGCGCGGGATGCGGCCGGACGGCGTGCTGACGACGGTGGACTCGGAGCCGGTGCGCCAGCAGCTGGCCCGGGAGGCCCTACCAGGCGGCCGGGTTCGCGGCCAACCGGTCGCGGTTCATACCGGGCCGGGCGCTGGAGGTGCTGCCGCGGCTCGCGGACGGGCAGTACGACCTGGTGTTCTGCGACGGGGATCCGGCGGAGTCGCGGGAGTACCTGGCGGAGGCGCTGCGGCTGCTCCGGCCGGGTGGGATGGTCTGCTTCGAGGGGGTCTTCCAGGAGGGCCGGCTGGCCGAGCCCGAACTGCAGGACCCGCAGACGCACGCGGTCCGGGACCTCGTCCGGGACGTCCGGGAGAGCGAGGCACTGCTGCCCGCGCTGCTGCCGGTCTCGGACGGGCTGCTCTGCGCCGTCAAGCGGTAGCGAGCCGTCAGGCGGCAGCGACGGGGAAGCCGCGGGCCCGGGCCGACGCGACGTCGTACCCGGGCCCGGCAGCACATCTCCAGGAGATGGGGAGCACCCGCTGCGGTCAGCCAGTGGCCTTCTTCAGGGCGTCGCCCAGGGCGTCGGCCTCGTCAGGCGTGAGCTCCACCACGAGGCGTCCGCCGCCTTCGAGCGGAACGCGCATGATGATGCCCCGCCCCTCTTTGGTGACTTCGAGCGGGCCGTCACCCGTCCGCGGCTTCATGGCCGCCATGCTCGTTCCCCTTCCTGCAACCGCTCAGCTACGCACCGGCAGTCCGTCCACCGCCGGTATCGAACGCATTGATCGGAAGCCATTATCCCGCATGCAACGGCCTGATGACCAACATCACTCTCGGTGCAACCACGGCCGGACCGCCCCCAACCGGCCCATTTCCCGTCATAAGCCCCGGCGCGGCGGCGGTGCGGACAGCACCGGAAGGTGCGATACCTCACACTCCCCAGCTGGCCGCGCGCTCCGGCATCCTGGCACACGACCGACACCGCGACGATCACGAGGGAGCCCTCGCCCATGTCCGATTCCGTGCTGTACGAGCTGGACGGCGGTCTGGCCGTCATCACCATCAACCGCCCCGAGGCGATGAACGCGCTGGACGTCGCCACCAAGGTCGCGCTGCGGGACACCGTGGCCGCCGCGGCGGCCGACCCGGCGGTGCGGGCGGTGCTGCTGACCGGGGCGGGCGAGCGCGCGTTCTGCGTCGGGCAGGACCTGAACGAGCACCTGACGATGCTCAAGCAGGCCGACGAGACCGGCGAGGGAGCGCTGCGCACCGTCGGCGAGCACTACAACCCGCTGGTGCGGGCGCTGACGGGCATGCGCAAGCCGACGGTCGCGGCGGTCGGCGGGGTGGCGGCGGGCGCGGGTGCCTCGCTGGCCTTCGCCTGCGACTTCCGGATCATCTCCGAGAAGGCCGGTTTCAACACCGCGTTCGCCGGGATCGGGCTGACCGCCGACTCGGGTGCGTCGTGGACGCTGCCCCGGCTGGTCGGGCACGCCAAGGCCACCGAGCTGCTGATGCTGCCCCGGACGGTGAAGGCCACCGAGGCGATGGAGCTGGGCCTGGCCACCAAGGTGGTCGCGGCTGAGGAACTCGCCGCCACCGCACGGGTCTTCGCCCGGGAGCTGGCCGACGGCCCGACGGTGGCGTACGGCGCCATCAAGGAGTCGCTGGCGTACGGGGCTTCGCACTCGCTGGACGAACTGCTCGACAAGGAGGACGAGCTGCAGACCCTGGCCGGCGACAGCGAGGATCACCGGATCGCGGTCCGCGCCTTCATCGCCAAGGAGAAGCCGCGCTACCTGGGCCGCTAGATCCTGCCCCAGGCCTGTCGCGAGGTGCGGACGTGGCAGCCCGCCAGGTGGTCGTCCACCAGCCCGCAGGCCTGCATGAGCGCGTAGGCGGTGGTGGGGCCGACGAAGCGGAAGCCCTCCTTCTTCAGCGCCTTCGCGAGCGCCGTCGACTCGGGCGTGACGGCCGGCACCTCCCCCAGCGTGCGGGGGGCCGGCCGGTCCGGGTCTCCGGCGAACCGCCAGATCAGCGCGTCCAGGCCGCCGTCGAGGTCGCGGGCGGCCCGGGCGTTGGCGATGGACGCCTCGATCTTGGCCCGGTTGCGGATGATGCCGGGGTCGGCGAGCAGCCGCTCGACGTCGGCCTCGCCGAACTCGGCGACCTTGCCGATCTCGAAGCCGGCGAACGCCGCCCGGAAGCCCTCGCGGCGGCGCAGGATGGTCAGCCAGGACAGGCCCGACTGGAAGGCCTCCAGGCAGACCCGTTCGAACAGGGCGTCGTCGCCGTGCACGGCGCGGCCCCACTCGGTGTCGTGGTAGACGCGGTAGTCGTCGGTCGAGTCGCCCCAGCCGCAGCGGCGCAGGCCGTCCGCGCCGAGTGCGGTGCCGTCCCCGGGTGCGGTCACTGGTCCTTCACCGGCTTCGCGTCCTCGGGCGCCTCGGGCTCCTTCGAGTCCGTCGGCCCTGTCGGCTCCTCGGCCGGTTCGACCACCTTCGCGAACTCCTCCAGGCCGGGCAGGGGTTCGGCTCCGGTGTCCGGGCCGGTGGTGGCCTCGACCGCGCCGCGCAGGTGGGCGGCGGCCTCCAGTTCGGCGATCCGCGAGTCGCGGTGGGCGAGTTCGGCGCCGAGCCGGTCCAGGACGTCGTCCACCTCGTCCATCCGGTAGCCGCGGACGGCCATCGGCAGGCGCAGGTCGTCCACGTCGGTCTTGCCGATCGGGCGGTCCTGCGGCAGCCGCGCGGAGATGCGGTCCTGCACGGCCTCCGGCATCGAGCCGCCGCCGCCGAGCGCCACCAGCGCGGCGCCGCCGACCACCACGGCCATGGCGGCCACGATCACCCAGAACACGAGCTGTCCTCCAGACTTCCCGGCCGGTCTGTTACGAAGTGCCCGGACCCAGCTGATCATGACAGCATGGTCCCCAGTGAGGCCGGGGGCCATCATCGCACCCGCGGGAGCTGTGGAGGAGACATCGGTGGTGCTGCGCCTGGGACCGCGGGAGTTCGGTGACGACGAGCTGGTGATCATGGCGATCGTCAACCGGACCCCGGACTCGTTCTTCGACAGGGGCGCGACCTTCGCGGACGAGGCCGCGTTCGCCGCCGCCGACCGCGCGATGGCCGAGGGCGCGGCGATCCTGGACGTCGGCGGGGTGAAGGCCGGGCCCGGCGACGAGGTCACGGTCGAGGAGGAGCTGCGCCGCACCGTGCCGTTCGTGGCCGAGCTGCGCAAGCGCCACCCCGAGGCGGTGATCAGCGTGGACACCTGGCGGCACGAGGTCGGCGAGGCGGTGTGCGAGGCGGGCGCCGACCTGCTGAACGACGCCTGGGGCGGGGTGGACCCGAAGCTCGCCGAGGTCGCCGCCCGGCACGACGTGGGGCTGGTCTGCACCCACGCGGGCGGCGCCGAGCCGCGCACCCGGCCGCACCGGGTCGGCTACGAGGACGTGATGGCGGACATCCTGCGGGTGACCGTCGGGCTGGCCGAGCGCGCGGTGGAGCTCGGCGTGCGGCGGGACGCGGTGATCATCGACCCGGGGCACGACTTCGGCAAGAACACCCGGCACTCGCTGGAGGCGACCCGGCGGCTGCCGGAGATGACCGCGACCGGCTTCCCGGTACTGGTCTCGCTGTCCAACAAGGACTTCGTCGGCGAGACGCTCGACAGGCCGGTGGACGAGCGGCTGCTCGGCACCCTGGCGACCACCGCGGTCTCGGCCTGGCTGGGCGCCCGGGTCTACCGGGTGCACCAGGTCGCGGAGACCCGGCAGGTGCTGGACATGGTCGCCTCGATCCGCGGCACCCGGCCCCCGGCGGTCGCCCGCCGGGGGCTGTCGTGACACCTCCCGGAGACGCTCGGATCCCGCCCGCCGGCCGGATCCCGTCGGCCGGCTAGATCTCGTCGGCCGGGCGGCGGGCGTCGGCGAGGATCTTCACGACCTCGTCGATCTCGTCGGTGATGTGGAACAGCTCCAGGTCGTGCGGGGCCGCCTTGCCCTGCGCGACCAGGGTGTTCTTGAGCCACTCGAAGAGGCCGCCCCAGTAGGCGCTGCCGAAGAGGATCACCGGGAACCGGGTGACCTTCTTCGTCTGCACCAGGGTGAGCGCCTCGAACAGCTCGTCCAGAGTGCCCAGCCCGCCGGGCAGCACCACGAACCCCTGGGCGTACTTCACGAACATCGTCTTGCGGACGAAGAAGTAACGGAAGTTCAGCCCGAGGTCGACGAACTCGTTCAGCCCCTGCTCGAAGGGCAGCTCGATCCCGAGGCCGACGCTGAGGCCACCGGCCTCGGTGGCACCGCGGTTGGCGGCCTCCATCGCGCCCGGGCCGCCGCCGGTGATCACCGCGTAGCCGGCTTCGGCGAGCGCCCGGCCGATGGCCACGCCGGCCTCGTACTCGGGCGAGTCGGCCGGGGTCCGGGCGGAGCCGAAGACGCTGATCGCGGGCGGGAGTTCGGCGAGGGCGCCGAAGCCCTCGACGAACTCGGAGGTGATCCGCAGCACCCGCCACGGATCGGTGTGCAGCCAGTCGGTCGGCCCGGTGGTGTCCAGCAGGCGCTGGTCCGTCGTACTGGTGCCGACCTGGTCCCGGCGCACCAGCACCGGGCCCTTCTGCTTCTCGGGCCAGGCCTTCTTCTTCCGCGGCACGCCGACCTGTTCGGGGCCGTGTCCGTAGTGCTTGTCGTCTCCTGTGCCTGTCATGACGAAACCCTACGCCCGCCGATCCCCGTTTTCAGGCAACAGGGGAAGGACGGTTGGGCGACCGGAAGACGGCGTTCAGGTGCGGGCGGCCGGCGGGACCGGCCGCCCACCGCGGCGGCTCAGCTGGTGAGCCAGGCGCGCAGCCGCTCCTCGGTCTGCGCGATCGCGGTCAGCGAGCAGTGCTCTTCCCGCTTGTGCGCGAGGTTCGGGTCCCCGGGGCCGTAGTTGACCGCCGGGACGCCCAGCGCGCTGAACCGGGCGACGTCGGTCCAGCCGAACTTGGCCCGAGCCTCGCCGCCGGTGGCCGCCAGGAAGGCCTGCGCGGCCGGCTGGGAGAGCCCGGGGAGGGCGCCCGGGGCGAAGTCCGTGACGGTCAGCTCGAAGCCGTCGAAGACCTCGCGGACGTGCTTCTCCGCCTCCGCCTCGGTGCGGTCCGGCGCGTAGCGGAAGTTGACCGTGACGACGCACTCGTCCGGGATGACGTTGCCGGCCACGCCGCCGTCGATCCGGACGGCGTTCAGGCCCTCGCGGTACTCCAGGCCGTCGATCTCCACCCGGCGCGGCTCGTACGTCGCGAGCCGGGCGAGCACCTCGGCGGCGTGGTGGATGGCGTTGTCGCCGAGCCAGCTGCGGGCCGCGTGGGCCCGCACGCCGGTGAGCCGGATCTGCGCGCGCAGCGTGCCCTGGCAGCCGCCCTCGACGACGGCGCCGCTCGGCTCCATCAGCACCGCGAAGTCGGCGGCCAGCCACTCCGGGCGCTCCTTGGCCAGGTGGCCGAGGCCGTTGCGGTGGGCCTCCACCTCCTCGCAGTCGTAGAACACGAAGGTGAGGTCCCGGTTGGGCTCGGTCACGGTGGCGGCGAGCCGCAGCTGGACGGCCACGCCGGACTTCATGTCCGAGGTGCCGCAGCCGTAGAGCAGGTCCCCGTCGACGTACGACGGCAGGTTGTCGGCGATCGGCACGGTGTCCAGGTGGCCGGCGAGCAGGACGCGCTCGGCGCGGCCCGTGTTGGTGCGGGCCACGACGTTGTTGCCGTACCGGTCGACGGTGAGGTGCGGGTAGCCGCGCAGGGCGGCCTCCACGGCGTCGGCGAGCGCCTGCTCGTCGCCGCTCACCGACGGGAAGTCGACGAGCCGGGCGGTCAGCGCGCCGCCGTCGAGGGTGAGGTCCAGGGGCGTCGTGTCGGAGGTGCTCATGAGCGCCAGCCTAGTCCGCGTGATGTGTGCCCTGTGTGGTCGTCCTGTGACGCGGAACGCGCGATCAAGGGCAACCGGGGGGCGCCGCACACCCGTCCGAGTGGGTACGGTGTCGGATCAGGCATGCAGGCGCGAGAGGGGCAACGGGTGGCCAGGAGAAGGAGCGGGGAACTGGGCGACGAGTTGGCGGCCCCCCGCCGCGGCCCGGTGCGCGCGCTGCTGCTCGTGCTGATCGGGCTGCTCGCCCTCGCGCTGGTCGGCGGGCTGGCCGTGGCCGGCCTGTGGTGGTTCGGCTTCCAGCAGACCGAGGCCGAGGGCTGCTCGGTGAAGACCTCGACCGGCGAGGGCACCCTGGAGATCCCGCAGGCCGCCAACGCGGCGACGATAGCGGCGGTGGCGCGCTCGCGCGGGCTGCCGGACCGGGCCACGGCGATCTCGCTGGCGACCGCCATGCAGGAGTCCAAGCTGCGCAACCTCGCGGGCGGCGACCGGGACTCGATCGGCCTGTTCCAGCAGCGTCCGTCGATGGGCTGGGGCACCCCGCAGCAGATCGCGGACCCGGTCTACGCGACCAACAAGTTCCTGGACGGCCTCGTCAAGGTGCCCGGCTACACCCGGCTGCCGCTGACCGACGCGGCGCAGGCGGTGCAGAAGAGCGGCTACCCGCAGGCGTACGCCAAGCACGAGACCAAGGCGACGCTGCTCACCTCGGCGCTGGCCGGCCGCGAGCCCGGCTCGTTCTCCTGCGTGGTGCACGACTACACCAAGCCGGACGCGGACGACACGGCGACGCCCACCGCGGGCGCCTCCGCCACTGCGGCCGCGGCCCCGGACCGCACCCAGGTGCTGTCCGACAGGGTGCGCCGCGAGTTCGGCCGCACCGTCACCCCGGCCGCCGGCTACTCGTCGACGATCAAGGGCGCCGAGAACGCCGTCGCGCTGACCCCGGACCCGGCCGCCGCCGCGCTGACCTCCTCGTCCGACGCCGGGGCCGACGGCGGCGTGAGCGCCGAGCGGGCGAGCGGCTGGGAGGTCGCGCACTGGGCGGTCGCCCAGGCCCAGCAGCTGGGCATCGCGACGGTCGCCTACGACGGGAAGATCTGGCGCAAGACCAAGTCGGAGGACGGCTGGCAGCCGCAGCCGACCGGGACGTCGACCAAGCTCGTCCAGGTCACCCTCGCCGCGTCCGACAAGGGCTGACGCACTGACGTACGGGTTGCCGCCGAACGGGTGATTCCGGTCAACTTCGGTGGACCGGCCGCCCGTTCCGGCGACCCCGGGTGAAGAACCGTCACTCCCCTTGCCGGGCGCCGCGTCCACGGCTCCCGGTGGCGGCGAGGGGTGCCGCCACCGTGGTCATACGATCCGATCGTCGGTCAGACACTTTCCTTGCACCGGCCGCAACCTTCTGGCTTCTCAAGCGGTAACCACGTCGTCCGCCCGGCGGACGGGACGGACCCCCAGACCCTTCGAGGAGCCCCATGTCTCACCCCCTCACGCGCCGGATCGCCCAGGCCGCGCTGCTCGTGGCGGCCGGAGCGACCCCGCTGGTCGCGGCCGGCTCCGCGTCCGCCCTGGGCAGCGACGCCCTGCCCAAGACCGATCTGGCCGCGCCGCTGGGCCAGCTGGCCACCACCGACGCGGGTGCCGGCCTCCAGCAGACCACCCACCAGCTCGGCGAGGCCACCGGCGCCACCACCGTCGCCGCGGGCGTACCGACCTCGGCCGACGCGGCCCGCGCTGCCGTCACCAACCAGCTCTCCGAGGCGAAGGAGAAGGCCGGCTCGCTGACCGCCCCGGTCGACCGGACCGCCATCACCACCGGCCAGCTCTCCACGGTCACCCCGGCGACCGCCTCCGCGCTGGCCGGCAACCTCGGCCAGGCCGTCACCGCCAAGGGTGCGGACACCCGCTGCGGCGCCGCCGGCCCGGTCGACGGGCTCGCCCCGGCCGGCTCCGTCACCCAGGGCCTGCCCGGCGCCGACAAGCTGACCGGCGCCGTCCCCGGCACCGGCACGGTCACCGACAAGCTGGGCTCCGTGGAGCGCGAGCTGCCGGCCGGCCTGCACGGCACCGACGTCCTCGGCCTCGCCGAGCACGGCTCGGCCAACCGCCTCGGCGGCGTCGACCTCGGCTCGAACAACACGCTGTCCGGCCTGACCGGCGCGCTCGGCCAGGCCGGCGGCACGCTGCACGGCGTGAACGGCGGCACCGGCAGCGGGCTGGCGCTGTAGTCCGACCGCGGACGTGCGAGAGGGGCCGGTGTCGGGATGACACCGGCCCCTCTCCGTGCCGCTAGCGCGCCGCGTTCAGCCGTTCCACGGCCGAGGCGACCCGCTCGTCCGTCGCCGTGAACGCGACCCGGACGAAGCGGTCACCGGCCGGACCGTAGAAGTCGCCGGGCGCCACCAGGATGCCCAGCCCGGCCAGCTCGGCCACGGTCTCCCAGCACGGGCGGTCCTGGGTCGCCCACAGGTAGAGGCTCGCCTGGGAGTGCTCAATCCGGAAGCCGTAGGCCTCCAGCGCCGCCCGCAGCGCCGAGCGCCGGGCCGCGTACCGCTGCCGCTGCTCGGCGACGTGCGTGTCGTCCGCCAGCGCGGCGATCGTCGCCGCCTGGACGGGCTCGGGCACGATCATGCCGCCGTGCTTGCGCACCTCCAGCAGCTCCCTGACCACCACCGGGTCGCCCGCCACGAAGGAGGCGCGGTAGCCGGCCAGGTTGGAGCGCTTGGACAGCGAGTGGACGGCCAGCAGGCCCTCGTGGCTCGTGCCGCAGACGTCCGGGTGCAGGACGGAGACCGGCTCGGCCGTCCAGCCCAGCTCCAGGTAGCACTCGTCGCTGACCAGCAGCACCCGGTGTTCCCGGGCCCACTCGACCGCGCGGCGCAGCTCCTCCCCGCCCAGCACCCGGCCGGTCGGGTTGGACGGCGAGTTCACCCAGAGCAGGCGCACACGCGAGCCGTCCAGCTCGTCCACCGAGTCGTAGGCGACCGGCTCCGCGCCGCACAGCCGCGCGCCCACCTCGTACGTCGGGTAGGCCAGCCGCGGGTAGGCGATCTGGTCGCCCGGGCCGAGGCCGAGCTGGGTCGGCAGCCAGGCCACCAGCTCCTTGGAGCCGACCGTCGGCAGCACGGCCTGCGGGCCGATGTCGGCGCCGCAGCGGCGGTGCAGCCAGCCGGCGATCGCCTCGCGCAGCTCCACCGGGCCCCAGACGGTCGGATAGCCGGGCGTGTCGGTGTTCGCGGCCAGCGCCTTCTGGATCACCTCGGGGACCGGGTCGACCGGGGTGCCCACCGAGAAGTCGCAGAGGCCGCCCGGGTGGGCGAGGGCGGTCTTCTTGTACGGCTCCAGCTTGTCCCAGGGGAACACAGGCAGGAGGTCCGAAACGCGGCGCGCCGCCCCCGGGTGACCCGGGAACGGCGCGCGCGTGCTGTTGTCGGTGCTCACAGCTCAGATGCCACCAGTCGTCAGTGGTCGGCGTTCTGCGGCGGCAGGGCCGCGATGAACGGGTGGTCGCGCTCGATCAGGCCGAGCTTCGAGGCGCCACCGGGCGAACCGAGGTCGTCGAAGAACTCGACGTTCGCCTTGTAGTAGTCCTTCCACTCCTCGGGAGTGTCGTCCTCGTAGAAGATCGCCTCGACCGGGCAGACCGGCTCGCAAGCGCCACAGTCGACACACTCATCCGGGTGGATGTAGAGGGACCGCTGGCCCTCGTAGATGCAGTCAACCGGGCACTCTTCGATGCACGCCTTGTCCTTCACGTCGACACAAGGCTGCGCGATGACGTAAGTCACGCTGTCGTTCCTCCTCGGAAGGGCCGTGGCGGCCCGTTCTGTTCTGCTCGCGTGCGCGGTGAGCGCGGCGTCGTCGATGCCCGCCCCTAGTATCGCGGGTCAGGGACAGCAAATGCACAGGAGGTGCCCCGATGAGGGCAGGCGGGCCGGTCCAGGAGCGTCCGGAGGTCCGGATAGATCGCTCTGACGTGGGACGACGCGTGTCCGTCCGGCGTGTCTGCGGGTTCGTGGGCGACCGGCCGGTCTTCCGTGACGCGATCGGCGTGCTCACATCGTGGGACGATCACGGATTGACGATCGCGCCGCGGGCCGGCGAGCCGGTCACGTTCGCGGAACGGCTTCTGGTCGCGGGCAAGGTCGTGCCGCTCTTCCCGGCCCGGCGCGCCCCGCTGCCCGACGCCACGCCCGTCGAGCTCCAGCGGACCGCGGCGCGCGGCTGGCCCGCCGTCGAGCAGGAGGCGCTCGGCGACTGGACGCTGCGCGCCTCGGCCGGGTTCACCCGGCGTGCCAACTCCGTCCAGGCGCTCGGCGACCCCGGGCGTCCGCTGCCGGAGGCGCTGACCGCCGTCCGGGCCTGGTACGCGGCGCGCGGGCTGCCCGCCTGGATCGAGGTCGTCACGCCCGGCTCGCCGGACGGGCTGCGGGCCGAACTCGACCGGCTGGGGGCGGCGTACGCCCCCACGCTGGTACGCACCGCCCCGCTCGCCGCGCTCGCCCGGACCGGGTCGGGGCACGACAAGGTGCGGCTGTCGCGGACGGCGGACGCGTCGTGGCTGTCGCTGTACCGGCGGGTGACCGACGACCCGGCCCTGGAGGAGGCCGCCCGGCGGGTCCTGCACGGCGGGCCGTCGGTCTGGTTCGCCACCGTGCCCGGCGCGCCGGGTCAGCCGCCGCTGGCCATCGGACGCTGCGTCATCGACGGGCCGTGGGCCTGCTTCGGCGCGATCGAGGTCCAGCCGTACGCCCGGCGGGCCGGGATGGCCACGGCCGTCATGGCGGTGCTCGCCGCCCGCGCGGCCGAGGAGGGGGCCACCGGCGCCTACCTGCAGGTCGAGGCGGACAACGCCGGTGCGATCGCGCTCTATGACGGACTCGGCTTCACGACCAGTCACACTTACCACTACGCCCGGCTGCCCCAGGGGTAGTACCGGGCCCGGCCCGCCCGCCCTTGAGCCCGTTCGCCCCTTGTGGCTAGTTCGCCCCTTTTGCCCGTCCGCCGTACGAAAGCCGTCGCCGTCACCGTGACCGAGCAGAGCAGACACCGCTTCCGGACCGCCGCCCGCGCCGAGCACCCCGATCCGGTGCTGCTCTGCCTGCTCGCCGCCGTCGAACACGGCCCCGTCCTCGACCCGGACGACCCCGGGGAGCCGCCGAGCGTCGACGCCCTCCTCGCCGCCTGCGAGGCCGCGCTCGACCGGCACGCGGCCGCCGTCCGCGTCGCCGTCGCCGAACGGGCGCCCGCGGGGCCCGAGGAGACCGCCGCCCTGCTGGCCGCCGTCCTCGGCGGACGGGAACGTTTCCACGGGCAGCCGTCCGACTACCGGCGGCTGGAGTCCTCACTGCTGCCGGACGTCCTGCGGCGGCGGCGCGGGCTCCCGATCACGTTGTCCTTGGTGTGGATGGCGGTCGGACGGCGGGCCGGACTCACCGTCCACGGCATCGCCCTGCCCGGGCACTTCATCGTCGCCGTCGGCGGCCCGGGCGGCGGCGAGGACTACGTCCTGGCCGACCCGTTCCACGGCGGGCGGCTGCTCGACCCGAGCGACGCGGAGCGCCTGGTCCGGGCCACCGGGCACGAGTTCACGCCCGCGCTGCTCACCCCGGCCCAGCCGCTCGACATCGTCCACCGCGTCCTCGGCAACGTCCGCGCCTGGGCCGCCGACCGCCCCGAGCACGCCCGCACCCAGCTCTGGGCCACCGAACTCGCCCTGCTGCTGCCCCGCCACCCCGCCCAGCTCCGCCTCGAACGCGCCGAAATCCTGGTCCGCACAGGGGACTTCCTCGGCGGCTCGGCCGAGATGGACGCCTACGCCCAGATCCTCGACGCCTTCGATCCTGACACCGCCGCCAAGGTCCGCCAGGACGCCCGGGCGGCGAGGCACCGGCTCAACTGACGGGTCTACAGCCAGCCCTTCTCGCGGGCGATCCGGACCGCCTCGGTGCGGTTGCGGGCCTCGGTCTTCTGGATCGCCATCGAGAGGTAGTTGCGGACCGTCCCCTCGGACAGGTGCAGGCGCTTCGCGATGTCCGCGTTCACCGCCCCGTCCGCAGCCGCGCCCAGGACGTCCCGCTCGCGGGCGGTCAGCGGGTTCGCCCCCTCGGCCAGCGCCGCCGCCGCCAGCGCCGGGTCGATCACCCGCTCCCCGCGCAGCACCCGGCGGATCGCCTCCGCCAGCTCCGAGGCCGGCGCGTCCTTCACAAGGAACGCGTCGGCGCCCGACTCCATCGCCCGCCGCAGATAGCCCGGCCGCCCGAAGGTCGTCGCGATCACCACCTTCGTCCGCGGCGCCTGCTTGCGCAGCTGCGCGGCCGCCTCGATGCCCGTCATGCCCGGCATCTCGATGTCCAGCACGGCGACCTGGACGTCGTTCGCCAGCACCGCCTCCACCACCTCGTCCCCGCGCCCCACTTGCGCGACGACGTCGATGTCCCCCTCCAGCCCGAGCAGCGCCGCCAGCGCCTCCCGGACCATGCCCTGGTCCTCGGCCAGCAGCACGCGGATCGAGGCGCCGTTCTGAATGTCACTCATGGACACGACCTTAGAGGGGTTGGAGGGAGCGGTTGAGTCTCCCCCAGGAGGAGACGCCGAGGTGGACCGCACGGACGCCGACGACGCCCGCCGACTCGGCTATCGCATCGCCGAGTCGGCGCCCGCTTCGTGCCGGAACTGCCGTCCGCCTAGGCTGACTTCGAGGCCTCGGGGGTGGTGGCGGAGACCTCCCGCAGCGGCACCTCGGCCCGCAGCCGGAAGCCCTTGCCCCGCTCCCCCTGCCCGGCCGTCAGCCGTCCGCCGACCAGCGCCAGCCGCTCCTCCAGGCCCGAAAGCCCGTTCCCCGGCTGGGACTTGCCCGGCCCGCGCCCGTCGTCGGCGATCTCCAGGACGGCATAGCGCTCTCCGCTCTCCACCCAGGCCGTGTCGGCGGTGACGGTGCAGACGGTGGCGCCCTCGCCGTGGCGGACGATGTTGGTGACGGCCTCGCGCAGCGCCCACGCCAGCGCGCCGGCCTCCTCGTTGGCCAGCCCGGGCCAGGCGTCGACCAGCTCCGGCGAGGCCTCCAGGCGCACCTGCGCGGCGGCCAACGCGGTTCGGGCGGCGGCGAGTTCGACCGGCAGGGTGGGTCGGCGGAAGCCGGTGACCGCCTCCCGGACGTCGATCAGCGACTGCCGGGCGACCTGCTCGATGTCGGCGACCTGTGCCCGCGCCGCCTCGTCCTTGCCGGCGTCCATGAACCGGCCGGCCAGCTCGCTCTTCAGGGTGATCAGCGACAGCGAGTGCCCGAGCAGGTCGTGCAGGTCGCGGGCGAGCCGCAGCCGCTCCTCGGAGGCGGCCAGGTGGGCGACGGCGGCCCGGGCCTCACGGAGTTCCTGCATGGTGGCGACCAGCCGCTGCAGGCCGGTCATCGCGACGCCGGAGAGGAAGGCGCTGAGCGCGAAGGTCGCGATGTTGTCCGTACCGGCGTGGATGACCAGGCCGATCGCGGTGGTGAGCACGCCCATGCCGGCGAGGGCGCGCAGCGCGTAGCGCGCCGGCGTGATGATCGCGAGGCACACCGAGGCGTAGATGAAGAACGTCAGGAAGGCGCCGCCGAGCGCGAACGAGGCGACCACCGCGAGCACGATCATCGTCCCGACGATCACCCGGCAGGCCCGCGGCCTCATCCCGGCCATCGAGCGGAAGACCACCAGCAGGACGTAGGAGCCCACGAAGACCGCCAGGCAGGCCCAGCCGAACACCCGGCCGGCCGGGCTGTGGCCGCCGTTCAGCAGGTCGCCCGCCGGGTAGGCCAGGTAGAGCATCCACAGCAGCATCCAGGCGACCTTGACGAGCATCTGCCGGCGGGTCTCCGCGGGGGATCCGGGGACGTTCATGAACGACGCACGAGCCGCCCCCGCCTCCGGACGCTCGTCGGGGCAGTGGGTGCGGCTCGTGTCGGTCATGTGGATCATCATGCCTGGCGGGTGTCACGCCGGTACAGGACGGCGGCGGCCGCGACGAACACCACGAGGAACCCGGCCAGTCCGGCGACCGCGACGGTGTCCAGCGAGTTCCCGGGCTGGGTGAAGGTGGCCAGCTTGTTGTACAGGAACACCGGGTTGAACCGGGCGAACTTCTCCAGCGAGTCGCTCACCGGGAACCACGTCCCGCCGAACAGCGACATCAGCATGTAGGCGATCATCACGATGGTCTGCACCGAGTCCGCCGCCGCCGCGTACCCGAGCGCCACCCCGAGCGCCGCGAACACGAAGCTGCCCAGCCACAGCGCCGCCACCAGGCCCACCCACTGCGCCGCGCCCATCGACACGCCCTGGCTCGCGCCGACCGCGAACACCACCAGGATCGCCGGCAGCGTCGTCACCGCACTCGCGGCGATCTTTCCGAAGGTGTACGCCCGGCCGGGCAGCGCGGTCAGCCGCAGCTGGCGCACCCAGCCGCTCTTGCGCTCCAGCGAGATGCGCTGCGCGCTGCCGGTGAGCACCGCGCCGACCGCGCCGAAGGTCGCCATCGACACCATGAAGTAGGTCTTCACCGGCAGGCCGCCGGCCAGCTTGGTCGCGTCGTAGGCGTGGATGAAGAAGAAGTACATCAGCGCCGGGTAAGCGATGGTGAGGAGCAGGTACCGCTTGTTGCGGAGGGTCCGCAGGATCTCCAGCTGGATCAGAGTGGTCACCGCACGGTCTCCTTCACTGCGTCCTGGTGCTCGGTGTCCTGGTGCTCGGCGTCCTGGTGGTCCTGCTCGCCGGTGATGGCCAGGAAGGCCTGTTCCAGGCCCAGGGCGGTGACCTCCAGCCCGCGCGGGTACAGGCCCGCCCGGTAGAGCCCCGCGACGCTCGCGTCGGCGTCCGCGGTCCGGATCCGGACGGTCCGCACCCCCGGCACCCGGGCGGTGACGTCCAGCGACTGCACGCCCGGCAGGGTGCGCAGCACGTGCTCCTCGATCGGGCCGGCGGCCGGGGGGAGGTCCACGTCGTGCAGCTCGAACGCGACCCGGCGGGCCCCGGCGCGCGCCTTGATCTCGGCGGAGCTGCCGTCGGCGATCAGCCGGCCCCGGTGCAGCACCAGGACGCGGTCGGCGATCGAGTCCGCCTCCTCCAGGTAGTGGGTGGCGAACAGCACCGTGCGGCCGGCGTCGGCCTGCGCCCGCATGCTCGCCCAGAACGCCTGCCGGACGCTGACGTCCATGCCGGTGGTGGGCTCGTCCAGCACGATCAGGTCGTTGGCGCCGGCGATCGCCAGGGCGAAGCGGACCCGCTGTTCCTGGCCGCCGGACAGCTTGTCCACCCGACGGTCGGCCAGCTCGGTGATCCCGGCGTCGGTCAGCACCCCCGTGACCGACCGACCGCGCGGGTGCACGTCGCAGGCGAGCTTGACCAGCTCGCGGACCTTGACGTCGGCCATCAGCCCGCCGCTCTGCAGCATCGCGCCGACCCGGCCGGCCGCGATCGCCTCGCGCGGGCTGCCGCCGAACAGCGAGACGCTGCCCTGGTCGGGCTCGCGCAGGCCGAGCAGCAGGTCCAGGCTGGTGGACTTGCCGGCGCCGTTCGGGCCGAGCAGGGCGACGGTCTCGCCCGGCCGCAGCACGAGGTCGAGCCCGTCCACGGCGCGCACCCGCCCGTAGCTCTTGCCGACGCCGCGGAAGGCGGCCACCTCGGTTCCCATCGCCCCGCTCCTCTCCTCTGGTGGTGTCGTTCGCACCACCTCAGAGTCCCGCGCGGGCCCGGTCCGGCGGCAGTGTCCGCCGTCGTGCCTTCGGCATGACGGATGTCATGGCGGCGGCCGGTACCCGTGTCAGGGGTGCCGGCCGCCGAATGCGCTGGTCAGAGCAGAGGTTGGCGCTAGCGTGCGCCCAGCGCGCGCTTCATGAAGTCGACCTGGAGCAGCAGCAGGTTCTCCGCGACCTCCTCCTGCGGCGTCATGTGCGTGACGCCTGACAGCGGCAGCACGGTGTGCGGGCGCCCGGCGGCGAGCAGGGCGGAGGACAGCCGCAGGGTGTGCGCGGCCACCACGTTGTCGTCCGCCAGCCCGTGGATGATCATCAGCGGGCGCTCCAGCCCGGCGGCGTACCCGGTGAGCGAGTTGGCCGCGTACACCTCCGGGCGCTCGGCCGGGTGGCCCAGGTACCGCTCGGTGTAGTGGGTGTCGTACAGCTCCCAGTCGGTCACCGGCGCGCCGGCCACCGCCGCGTGGAAGACGTCCGGGCGGCGCAGCACGGCGAGCGCGGAGAGGTAGCCGCCGTACGACCAGCCGCGGATGGCGACCCGGTCGAGGTCGAGCGGGAACTCCTCGGCGAGCGCCTGCAGCGCGTCCACCTGGTCGTCCAGGGTGGCCCCGGCGAAGTCGAAGGCGATCGACTTCTCCCAGGCCGGGCCGCGGCCGGGGGTGCCGCGTCCGTCGGCGACGATCACCGCGAAGCCCTGGTCGGCGAACCACTGCGAGGTGAGGTGCGGGTTGTGCGCCTGGACGACGCGCTGGCCGTGCGGGCCGCCGTACGGGTCCATCAGGACGGGCAGCAGGCCGTCCCGCTCGCGGTCGTAGCCGGTGGGCAGGAAGACGGCGGACGGGATGCGGCGCTCGCCGGCGAAGCGGAAGACCGGGCGGGCGGTGATGACCGGGTCCTCGGCGTACGAGGCGATGGTGGCGACGTCGTCGACGACCACGCCCTCGGGCAGGTCCCGGGCGACCTGGACGAGGGTGCCGGGCAGGTCGGGCTCGGCGGTGGTGCGGACGGTGATGCCGGCGGCGTGCACGGCGCTGGTGACGGAGGTGAACGGCCGGCCGTTGGAAGCCTCCCAGCCGAGCCGCTTGCCGTCGTGGCTGATCCGGCCGACGGCGACCCAGCCGGGCTCGGGGTCGGTCTCCTCGGCGCCGCCGGAGGCGGTGAAGAACACCTCGTCGTCGGTGACGGTGACGACCGACCGCAGGTGCAGGTCGGCTCCGGTGACGGCCTGGTCGCCGATCACCAGGGCGCGCGCCCCCTCGAGGTCGCGGATCCGTACCAGCTTGCCGTCCGGGGTCCAGGCCGGGACGCCCTGGAACAGCTCCAGCCACGCGTCGTCGCGCTCCTCGTGCAGCACCTCGGTGGCGCCGGTGGTGACGTCGAGGCCGAGGATCCGCTGGCTGCGCTGGTCGCGGGCCTGGACGAGCAGCAGCGGCACGCCGCCCTTGGACCAGTGCACCCGGGCCAGGTACGGGAAGGCGGCGCGGTCCCAGACGACCTCGGTACGGGCGCCGTCCAGGTCGATCAGCCAGAGCCCGACCTCGGCGTCGGCGGTGCCGGCGGCGGGGTAGGCGACCTCGGCGGGCTCGCGGTCGGGGTTGGCCGGGTCGGCGATCCACCAGCGGCGCACCGGGGTGTCGTCGGCGCGCTCGACCAGCAGCCGGTCGCCGCCGGGGGACCACCAGAAGCCGCGGTCGCGGTCCATCTCCTCCTGGGCGATGAACTCGGCCTGTCCCCAGGTGACGTTCGGGCCGTCGGGCTCGGCGAGGGCGCGGTCGCCGGTGCCGTCGGTGCGGGTGAGGCGCAGCTCGCCGGCGGTGTTGGCGTACGCGACGTGGGCGCCGTCCGGGGAGACCCGCGGGTCGAGCAGCGGGCCGCGGGCGGGCAGTTCGGCGGTGGCGCCGGTGACCAGGTCGGCGGTGAACAGGCGGCCGGAGAGCGCGAAGGCGGCGAGCTTGCCGGCCTCGTCGAGGGCGTAGCCGACGATGCCGGCCGAGCCCTCGCGGCTGCGCTCGCGGCGGGCCTTCTCGGCGGGCGAGAGGTCCTCCTCGCCGCCGCCGAGCAGGACGGCCGGGTCGGCGGCGATCCGCTCCTCGCCGGTGGCGGTGTCCAGGGTCCAGAGCAGGTTGGCACGGTCGCTGCCGGACCTGGAGCGCAGGAAGACGACCCGGGAGCCGTCCGATGCGACGGAGAACGACCGGGGCGCGCCGACGGTGTAGCGCAGGGTCCGCGCGTACTGCCGGGGGAAGGTGTCCGCTGGGGTGTGGGAGGTCATGGCTCCAGACACTACGACCTCGTGGTCCCACCGCCGGGAGCATTTTGATCACTCGTTCGGAGCATCCTCGCGAAGTACGCCCCAATGGGTTCCGCACCCCCTCCGACCGGCCCATGCGCCCCACGAATGCCGCCACACTCCGGCGCGCGTCGACTCACCGAACGTCATGCTCCGCTCACCCATCGGGTATGACTGGTCACGCGAGTGACCGTCCGGCCCCGCCTCGGGCCCGGTCGCCCGACCGCACGTCCGCACGGTCCGACCGCCGTCCTCCGCGAAGGGCGGCGCACCCGAGAAGGGGTGTGAGCCGACATGGCTTTGTCCGTCTCCGCAGCCATGCTGATGCTGGTCATCGTGGTGGTGCTGATCCGCCGCTCCGGGCTGAAGCTCTCGCACGCCATCGTCTGCGGGCTGCTCGGCTTCTACCTGGCGTCCAGCTCGCTCGCCCCGTCGATCAGCCAGGTCACCAGCAACCTCGCCGGGATGATCAACGGGCTGAAGCTCTGACCGCTCCCGGCCGGTCGTTAGGCTTCCTCCCATGACCGCGACTACCGGCCGCCGCCTGCTCCTGGTGCACGCCCACCCCGACGACGAGTCGATCGGCAACGGCGCCACCATGGCCCGGTACGCCGCCGAGGGTGCCCGTGTCACCCTGGTGACCTGCACCCTCGGCGAGGGCGGCGAGGTGATCCCGCCGGAGCTGGCCCATCTGACGGCCGATCGGGAGGACGCACTCGGCCCGTACCGGATCGGCGAGCTGACCGCGGCCATGAGCGCCCTCGGCGTCACCGACGTCCGCTTCCTCGGCGGCCCCGGGCGCTACCGCGACTCCGGGATGATGGGTGTCCCCGACAACGACGCGCCGGGCTGCTTCTGGCAGGCCGACGTGGACGAGGCGGCCGGCCATCTCGTCGCGGTGGTCCGCGAGGTGCGCCCGCAGGTGCTGGTCACCTACGACGAGAACGGCGGCTACGGGCACCCGGACCACATCCAGGCGCACCGGGTCGCGATGCGCGCGTACGACCTCGCGGCCGATCCGGCGTACCGCCCGGAGCTCGGCCCGGCCTGGCGGGTCGCCAAGGTGTACTGGAACCGGATGCCCCGCTCGGTGATCGAGGCCGGGCTCGCCGAGACCGCCGCCAAGGCGCCCTTCCCGGGCACGGCCGTCCCGTCGGACGTCCCCGGGGTGGTGGACGACGCGGTGGTCACCACCGCGCTGGACGGCGCCGCCCACGCCGGGCGGAAGGCCGCAGCGATGGCCGCGCACGCCACCCAGATCACCGTGGACGGCGCGTTCTTCGCGCTCTCCAACGACCTCGGCCAGCCGCTGATCGCCACCGAGTACTACCAGCTGGTGCGCGGCGAGGCGGGGCCCGGACGGCCCGAGGACGACCTGTTCGCCGGCCTGGACCACGAGACGTCTGCCGAGGAGAGCGCCCGATGAGCAAGCCCGAAGACGCCAAGCCCGCGGACGCCAAGCCCGAAGACGCCAAGCCTCGCCGCCGCTCGCTCGCCGTGACCGTCCTCGGCACCCAGGCCGAGCGCCTGGCCGAGGCTCAGCCCCCGCTCGCCGCGCGGATCGCGGCCTATGTCCTGTTTCTCCTGCTGGGTTTCGCGGTGTCGGTCTGCGGATCATTTGTGCAGGCCTTGTGGCCGCCCGTGGGACTCCTGCTGGCGCTCGGCGCGACCGCCGCGACCTTCTACGCCGGACTGCGCGTCACCGGCACCAGGCTGGGCGCGGCGATGCCCGCGGCCGGCTGGTTCCTGGCGCTGGTGCTGGTCATCGTGCCGCGGCCGGAGGGCGACACCGTGCTGTGGACCAACGCCACCTCGCTCAGCTGGATGTTCGTCGGCTCGATCCTGGGCGTGATCTGCGCCACCCTGCCGACCCGTACCAGCTGGTTCCCGGGCGTGCCCAACTCCCCGCGCTGACCCGGCGTACGGTACCGCGCACGACGCGCAGTCAGGACCACGCGACCGCACTCCCATACCGGAGGAAACGGACGTATCAGGATCTGTCCGAACCCGTTCACCGCTCAGTTCTTCCCAGTATGGTGGTGCCGCAGAACGCCAAACCCGACGCCGCCGCCCCAGGCCCGGCGACCACGAACCGCGGTCGCGCCCCACGGCCCGCCCGCGAACCCGGAGCAGAGCAGCATTGAGCAGCCGCGAATCTGACAACGCCCACCCGACGCCCCGGCGCACGGGCCCGGACGCCTACCCGTCGGGCACCCCGCCCTACGGCTCACCGGGGCTGCCCGGCGGCGACCGGGCGGGCGCCGGTGCCGCCCAGGGCGCCGCGTCGGGCGGCGAGGACGAGGTCCAGAAGACCGAGACCACCCTGACCACCCGGGTCCGGATCAACATCCCCGGCTCGCGCCCGATCCCGCCGGTCGTGGTCCGCAGCACCGTCAAGAACGAGGACGGCCCGGGCGACGAGGCCCCGGCGTCGGAGCCGGACGGCCCGCGCCACCGCTCCGCGCCCCCCTCCCCCGTCCTCGGTGTGATGGAGGGCGGCGACCGCACGGCCACGCCGCCGAACCTGCCGCCGGAGTGGCAGATACCGCCGATCCCGGCGGCGACCAGCGAGTCCGAGTCGACCGGCGCGTGGTTCCGGCCCCGGCAGAAGAAGGCCGCCCCCGCCGAGTCCGCGCCCGCCCAGGTCCCGGCCGGTGCGCCCGCCGCGCCGGGTGCCGACGCCGAGCCGCGGCCGAACGGCGCCCGCCCGAACGGCGCCCAGGCGCCCGCAGCCCGTCCCAACGGCTCCCGGCCGAACGGCGGCCCTGCCGCGGGCCCGGACGGTGCCCGCCCGAACGCCCGCCCGGTGCCCGCCCAGGGCCAGGCGCCCGCCCCGGCCCCCGCGCCGCGCCCGAACGGCGCGCCCGCCTCGCCGTTCGGCTCCGGCCCGGAGGACCGCGAGGAGCCCGGCGTGTACGAGGCCGCGCCCGCCGCCGACCCGTTCGCCCCGACGCCCCCCGCCGGGCCCCGCGGCCCGCAGAACGGCCGTCCCCGCGACGGCGCCCCCCAGAACGGCCGCCCCCAGGGCGCCCGCCCGCAGGGCCGTCCCGGCGGCCGCCCCGACGCGGCCGGTGCGGCGGACGCGGAGGACACCTCGGTCGACGGCTTCAAGCCGATCCGCGAGGACATGCCCGCGCCGGCCGGCATATCCGGCCAGCCCCGGGGCGGCGCGCAGAGCGGTCCCGCCCGTGCCGGCGACGGCCGCCCGCAGCCGAGCCTGTTCGCCTCCGCCCCGACCGGCACCGACCCGTTCGCCGCCCAGCGCCCCGCCGCGCACCGCCCGGGCCAGGACGCGTTCGCCACCCCGGCCCCCGGTGGCCTGTTCCCCGGCGCTCCGGCCGGGCCGGGCGCCCCCGGCCGCCCCGGCGCCGACCGGGAGTCCACCGAGGTCACCCCGCTGCCGGCCGCCGCGCCCGGCCCCCTGCCCGAGCCCGCCCAGGCCGCTCCCGCACCGGCTCCCGCTCCCGCTCCCGCTCCCGCCAAGGGCCAGGGCAAGAAGAAGGGCGGCGCCGGCAAGAAGATCGTCAAGCTGGGCGTCTACGGCGTCGGCGGCATCCTGTTCCTCGGCGCCGCCGCGTACGGCACCGGCCTGATGCTGAACCAGTCCGACGTCCCCAAGGGCACCCTGGTGCTCGGCACCGACATCGGCGGCGACAACCGCGACCAGGCGATCCACGCGCTCGACGAGACCGTCGGCAAGGCCGGCCAGCAGCCGCTCAAGCTGAAGATCGGCGACCAGACGGTGGACCTGGACCCGACCGTCGCCGGGCTGGGCTTCGACACCACGGCCACCGTGGACAAGCTCGCCCAGCACAGCTACAACCCGGTCGACGTCATCAAGTCGCTGAAGGGCGGCAGCAAGGCCGTCGCGCCGGAGGTCAAGGTCGACCGGGCCAAGCTCAAGGCCGCCCTGGACGGCCTGGCCGCCGGTTCGGGCCAGGGCCTCCAGGAGGGCTACGTCAAGTTCAGCGACGCCGGCGAGCCGGTCGTCGTGCCCGGCCGGGCCGGCCAGGCGGTGGACTCCGCGAGCGCCGTCGACGTGGTCGAGCAGGCCTACCGCGACCGCGCCGCCGGCAAGCCCGACCAGCCGATCGCGCTGGGTGTCACGGCCGCCCAGCCCAAGGTCTCCGCGCAGGCCCTGCAGGCCGCCGCGGACAGCCTCGGCAAGTCCGTGGTCAACGGCAACGTGCACGTCCTGGCCGGCACCAAGAAGTGGGACTTCGGCAAGCAGACCGCCGCCAAGGCGCTCACGCTCGTCCCGGACGCCTCCGGCAAGATCGCGCCCAAGTGGGACCTGGACGCGCTCAACACCCAGCTGGGCAACGTCTTCGACAAGGTCAAGGTGAAGAAGAACGGCCAGACCGCGGTGATCACCCCGCAGGACGTCGCCGACGCCGTCACCTCGGTGATGGACAAGAGCGGCGACAAGGACCGCACCTTCAAGTTCACCGTCGCCTGAGCCGCACCCGATCAGGCCGATCGCGCCTGATTCGCGCCGATCGAACGTGGGCGGGCCCGGATCCGGGCCCGCCCACTCGACAACTCACCCTCCCGGTCAGCAAGATGTGACGCCACACCATCCGCCGCATCCGCCACGAGGAGCACGCCCATGGGCCGCCGCCTACACCACCGGACGGCCCTGCTCGCCGGCCTGACCGCCCTCTCGCTCTCGCTGACGCTCTGTTCGTGCGGCTCCCGCTCGGACGGGGCCGCCACGCCCGGCGACGCCCTGGCGTCCGCGCCCGCGACGCCCAAGCTCACGTCGATGGACGTCAATCCGCGCGACCGCTCCCAGCTGCGCCAGGGCGGCACCCTGAACGTGGCGATCGCCCAGTTCTCCCGCCAGTGGTCGCCGATCCACACCGACGGCAGCGAGTCCTCGACGATGACCGTCACCAAACCCCTGCTGCCGACCTTCTTCCGCTCCGACGCGGCGGGCACCCAGACCGTCAACCCGGCCTACCTCCAGGACGCCCACGCGGAGCAGCGGGACGGCCGGCAGGTCGTCGTCTGGACGCTCAACCCCAAGGCCCGCTGGTCCGACGGCACCCCGATCACCTGGCGCGACATCGAGGCCAACTGGCACGCCCTGAACGGCAAGGACCCGGCCTTCAAGTCCGGCAGCAGCACCGGCTTCGAGCTGGTCTCCTCGGTCGAGCGCGGCAAGGACGACTTCCAGGCCGTGATGACCTTCGACCAGCCGTTCTCCGAGTGGCAGTCGATGTTCAACGGCGTCGCCAACGCGCCGCTGCTGCCGGCGAGCCAGGTCGCCACCCCGGAGCTGTTCAACTCCGCCTACCTGGACGCCATCCCGGTCACCGCCGGCCCGTTCAAGCTGGAGAAGCTGGACCGGGCGGCGCAGACCGTCACCCTGGTCGCCGATCCCGCCTGGTGGGGCGACAAGCCGATGTTGGACCGGATCGTCTTCCACGCCATGGCCCCCATGGCCATGGCCGGCGCCTTCGGCCAGGGCCAGATCGACTTCTTCAACAACGGCCCGGACGTGGCCGGCTACGCGGTCATCAAGCAGACCAAGGGCGCCGCCGTCCGCCGCGCCGGGGGGCCGGACTTCCGGCAGTTCACGCTGAACGCCAAGAGCCCGATGCTGACCGACGCGACCGTGCGCCAGGCCGTGTTCCAGGCGATCAACCGGGACGCGATCACCCGCGAGGACCTCAAGGGCCTGGACTGGCCCGCCGCCACCCTCAACAACCACCTGCTGGTCGCCAACCAGAACGCCTACCGCGACAACTCGCTCGGCCTCAGCCGGTTCGACCCCGCCGAGGCCCGCCGCAAGCTGGACGCGGCCGGCTGGAAGCTCGACGGCGACGTCCGCAAGAAGGACGGCCGCGAGCTGAACCTGCGGATGGTCATCCCGGCCGGTGTCGCCACCGCGCAGAACGAGGCCAACGCGGCCACCAGGATGCTCCGGGACGTCGGCGTGAAGGTCACCACGGTGCCGGCCGGCTCCAACGAGTTCTTCGACAAGTACGTCAACAAGCAGGACTTCGACATCGTCGCGTACGCGCTGCTCGGCACGCCCTTCCCGGCCAGCGGCGACCGGGCCAACTTCGCCCAGAACAGCGGCACCAACCACTCCCAGACCGGCAGCCCGGCCATCGACGCCGCCCTCGACCGGGCCGCGGCCGCGCCCGACGCGGCCACCGCCTCCGAGGCCATCAACCAGGCCGACGGCGAACTGTGGAAGGTCGCCGGGATGCTCCCGCTCTACCAGCGCCCACAGCTGTACGGCGCCCGCGCCAACCTCGCCAACATCGGCGCGCAGGGCCTCTCGGACGTCGTCTGGGAGAACGTCGGCTTCGAGAAGTGACCGGCCGGGCCACGGAGTCGAGCGGACTCCGCGGCCCGGCCGGCGGGGCGTGTTCAGGCGGTGCCGATCACGTCCCGCACCTCGGCGAAGTGGCAGGCCGACTCGTGCGCGGCCGGGCCCTCCAGCAGTGCGGGCACCGCCAGCAGCGGCAGTTCGGTGGTGCAGCGCTCCTGCGCCTTCCAGCAGCGGGTGCGGAAGCGGCAGCCGGACGGCGGGTTCGCCGGCGACGGCAGGTCGCCGCTGAGCAGGATGCGCTCGCGCTGATCCCGTCCGGTCGGGTCCGGCACCGGCACGGCCGACAGCAGCGCCTGGGTGTACGGGTGGGTCGGGTAGGAGTAGATCTGGTCCTCCGTCCCGATCTCGACCATCTTGCCGAGGTACATCACGCCGACCCGGTCCGAGATGTGCCGGACGATGGAGAGGTCGTGCGCGATGAACATGTACGAGAGCCCGAACTCTCCCTGCAACTGCTCCAGCAGGTTGATCACCTGCGCCTGCACCGACACGTCGAGCGCCGACACCGGCTCGTCGCAGATGATGACCTCCGGCTTGAGCGCCAACCCCCTTGCGATGCCGATGCGTTGACGCTGACCGCCGGAGAACTGGTGCGGATACCGGTTGATGTACTCGGGGTTGAGCCCGACCACGTCCAGCAGATCCTGAACGGCCTTGCGGCGGTCACCCTTCGGCGACACCTCGGGATGGATCTCGTACGGCTCGCCGACGATGTCGCCGACCGTCATGCGCGGGTTCAGCGAGGTGTACGGGTCCTGGAACACCATCTGGATGTTCCGCCGCACCGCCTTCAGCGCCGCACCCGACAGCCGGGTGATGTCCTGTCCCTTGAAGCGCACCTCGCCGGCGGTCGCCCGTTCGAGGTTCATCAGCACCTTGGCCAGCGTGGACTTGCCACAGCCGGACTCACCGACGATGCCGAGCGTCTCGCCCTTCATCAGGTCGAAGGAGATGCCGTCGACCGCCTTGACCGCGCCGACCTGCCGCTTGAAGAGGATGCCCTGGGTCAGCGGGTAGTGCTTGACCAGGTCCCGGACCTCCAGGATCGGCTCAGCCATGGAGGGTCTCCTTCCAGAAGTGGCAGGCGCTGCGGCGGCCCGGCAGGTCCGCGCCGTCCGCGTCCAGCACCGGGACGAGCGGCGGCGGTTCGACCAGACAGCGGTCCTGCACCCGGTCGCAGCGCGGGTTGAACGCGCAGCCCGCCGGGATCCGCAGCAGGCTCGGCGGCAGGCCCTGGATGGCGTACAGGTTCTGCCCCTTCTGGTCCAGCCGGGGGATCGAGGTGAGCAGGCCCCTGGTGTACGGGTGGGCGGGCCGCGCGTACAGCTCGTGCACCGGCGCCGTCTCGACGATCCGGCCCGCGTACATGACCGCGATCTTGTCCGTGACGTCGGCGACCACGCCGAGGTCGTGGGTGATCAGGATCAGCCCCATCTGGAACTCGGCCTGCAACTCGGCCAGCAGGTCCATCACCTGGGCCTGGACGGTCACGTCCAGCGCGGTGGTGGGCTCGTCCGCGATGATCAGGTCGGGCTCCATCGAGAGCGCCATCGCGATCATGATGCGCTGGCGCATCCCGCCCGAGAACTGGTGCGGGAAGTCGTTCACCCGCTGCCGGGCGGCCGGGATGCGCACCCGTTCCATCAGCTCGACGGACCTCTCCCGCGCCTCCTTGCGCGAGGCGCCCTGGTGCACCCGGAACATCTCGCCGAGCTGGTAGCCCACGCTGAGCACCGGGTTGAGCGAGGAGAGCGCGTCCTGGAAGATCATCGCGATCTTCCGGCCGCGGACCGCGCGCCGGGCCTTGGAGCTCATCGTCAGCAGGTCCTGGCCCCGGAACAGGATCCTCCCGGCGGTGATCCGCCCGGGCGGCATGTCCAGGATGCCCATGATCGCCTGCGCGGTCACCGACTTGCCCGACCCGGACTCGCCCAGCACCGCCAGCGTCTCCCCGGCCGAGACCGAGTAGCTCACCCCGTTGACGGCCTTGGCGATGCCGTCCCGGGTGACGAACTCGACGTGCAGGTCGTCGACTTCGAGCAGCGGGGTGCCGGGCACCAGGGCCTCCCGGCGGGGGCCGAGCACCTCCACCGCGTCCGGGCGCGGCCCGCCGTCCGTCGTACCGGACGGCTTCGTCGTGTCACTCATGGTCCGCGGCCCTCCTCAGCGCAGCTTGGGGTCGAGGGCGTCGCGCACCGCGTCGCCGAGCATGATGAACGCCAGCACGGTGATGCTCAGCACGACGGCCGGGAAGAGCAGCACGTGCGGGGCGTTCAGGAAGCGGGACTGGGCGTCGCTGATCATCAGGCCCCAGGAGATCGCCGGGGACTGGATGCCGATGCCCAGGTAGGACAGCGCGGCCTCGGCGCCGATGTACACGCCGAGGTTGATGGTGGAGACCACGATCACGGGCGCCACCGCGTTCGGCAGGATGTGCCGGGTGACCATCCGCCCGGTGCCGGCCCCGAGCGCGCGGGCCGCGACCACGTAGTCGTTGTGCTTGTTGGAGATCACCGCCGAGCGCATCAGCCGGTAGATCTGCGGCCAGCCGAGCACCGCCATCACCGCCGAGACCGTCCAGGCGTTGCCCTTCTGCCAGGTCGACATGATGAGCATGCCGCCGAGCAGCAGCGGGATGGCGAAGAAGATCTCGGTCACCCGGGAGAGCAGGCTGTCCCAGAGGCCGGCCAGCCAGCCGGCCAGCAGGCCGAGCGTGCCGCCGACCAGGACCACCAGCGAGGTGGTCAGGATGCCGACGATGATCGAGTTGCGGGCGCCCCAGACCGTCCGGGTGTAGATGTCGCAGCCCTGGACGTCGAAGCCGAACCAGTGGTCCGCGTCGGGGCGCTTCAGCGAGGAGGAGAGTTCGCAGAACCCGGGCGAGTTCGGGTCCTGGTCGGTGAACAGCTGCGGGGCGATCGCCAGCGCCACCATGAACAGCACCAGCAGCCCGCCGATGATGAACAGCGGATTGCGCCGCAGGTCGTACCAGGCGTCCGTCCAGAGGCTGGCCACCCGGTCCTTGGCGTCCTTGCGGCCCTTGCCGAGGGCGACCGCGGCCTTGCCGTCCAGCGTCTTCGTCGGCTCACTCATAGCGGATCCTCGGGTCAAGAACGGCGTAGAGCAGATCGACCACCAGGTTGGTGAACAGGTACACCAGCACCAGGGCGCTCACGACGCCCACCACGATGGTGCGTTCGCGCAGGTACACGGACTGGAACAGCTGGTGCCCGATCCCCGGGATGTTGAAGATGCCCTCGGTGATCACGGCTCCGCCCATCAGCGAACCCAGGTCCATGCCGAGGAAGGTGACGATCGGGATCAGCGCGTTCCGCAGCCCGTGGCGGACCACCACCCGCAGCGGGCTCAGGCCCTTGGCCACCGCCGTGCGGACGTAGTCGGCCCGCATCACCTCGATCAGGCTGGTCCGGGTGAGGCGGGCGATGTAGGCGAGCGAGGTGGACGCCAGCACGTAGGCCGGCAGCAGGTAGGCCCGGAAGCCGGCGTCCTCGTTGAACGAGACCGGGAAGAAGTCGATGCCGTAGTCGGTGTTGAGCTTCACCCCGAGCAGCAGTTGGAGCACGAAGCCGATCACGAAGGTCGGGATCGAGATGACCATCAGGGTCGAGATCAGCACCAGGTTGTCGATGAACCGGCCGCGCCGCAGGGCGGCGACCACGCCGGCCACCACGCCGATCACCATCTCGACGCCCAGCGCCATCAGCGCCAGGTTGATGGTGTACGGGAACGCCCGCGTCATCACGTCCACGACGGCGTGGCCGCGGTAGTCCTCGCCGAAGTCGCCCTGGAACAGGCCGATCAGGTAGTGCCAGTACTGGACGAAGAAGGGATCGTCCAGGTGGTACCGGTCGTGCAGCATCGCCACGACCGTGGGGTCCGCGCGTTTCTCACCGGCCAGCGCTTGGATGGGATCACCGGGCAGCAGGAAGACCAGTGCGTAGATCAGGAACGTCGCGCCGAGGATCACAGGTATGGCCTGGATGACCCGACGGACCACATAGCGGCCCATGCGGCCTCCTCGCGGTTCGGGGCACGCCCGTGACGGGCGGCGCGGGGATCACCCGCGCCGCCCATCGGCGTACCGGCCAGGGGGTGCGACAGGGTTAGGCGAGCTCGACTCCGGCCAGGTCGATCCGGTTCTGGGAGTCGATGACCACGTTCTTGACGCCCTTGGTGTACGCCCCGGAGGTCATGTAGGTGTACACGGGGATGTACGGCAGGTCCTTGATCAGGACGTCGTCGGCCTGCTGGTACAGCTTCAGGCCCTCCTCCTCCGTCTTCGCGCTGTCGGCCTTGGCGAGCAGCGACTCGAAGTCCTCGTTGACGTAGCCGCCGTAGTTGGAGCCGTTCTCGATGGCGATCTTCGAGAAGATCGGGCGGAGGTAGTCCTCGATGGACGGGTAGTCCATCTGCCAGGCCATGCGGAAGGCGCCGGAGTACTCCTTCTTGCCGAGCGCGTCGAGGATCTTGCCGAACTTCTCGAAGGGCTTGAAGGTGACGTCGAGGCCGAGGTTGTTCTTCAGCTGGTTGCCGACGGCCTCGATCCACTCCTTGTGGCCGCCGTCCGCGTTGTAGCCGATCTCCAGCTTGTTGCCGGGCAGGCCGCCGGACTGGGCGTACAGCTCCTTCGCCTTCGCCGGGTTGTACTTGGCGGCCTCGCCGAGGGCGCCCTGCCGGTAGCCCGGAATGATCGGGCTGATGAAGTCGTCGGCCGGCTTGCGGGTGCCGGAGAAGATGGTCTTGGTGATCGCCTCGCGGTCGATCGCCATCGAGATCGCCTTGCGCAGCTCGGGCTTCGCGAACGCCGGGTTGGTGGCGATCGGGAAGCCGATGTAACCGACCCCGGATTCCGGCTTGTAGATGTACCGGTCACCGAACTCCTGGGAGACCGTCGACATCGCCGAGATCGGCAGCTTGTTGGTGATCTGGATGTTGTCCGCGCGAAGGTCGTTGTACGAGGTTTCCAGCTTGTCGTAAATCTTGAAGGTGACCGAATCGAGCTTGGCCTTTTTGCCCGGGAACTTGTCGTAGCGCTTGACCTTGATCTGGCTGTTGTGCTGCCAGGGGCCGTCCATCTGGAACGGCCCGTTGCCGATCGGGTTGTCACCGAATGCCTTCGGGTCGTTGAAGAACGCCTTCGGGAGCGGGTAGAAGGCGTTGTACCCGAGCATGGTCTTGAACTGCGAGAACGGGTCCTTGAGGGTGACGGTGAAGGTCTTGTCGTCGACCACCTTGAGGCCCTTGAGCTGCTTGGCGGTGGGCGTCTTGTCCTTGCCCGGGGCCAGCTCCTCGGAGCCCTCGATCTTGTCGAAGAACGGCAGGGCCTGCGCCGCGTTGGTCTGGTCGGCGCCCCAGTTCCAGGCGTCGACGAAGGACTGCGCGGTGACCTTCTCGCCGTTGTGGAAGGTGTAGCCGTCCTTGAGCTTGATCGTCCAGACCTTGGAGTCCGGGGTCTCGATCGACTCGGCGACGCTCAGCCGCGGCGCGCTGGTCTTGGGATCGTAGTCGACCAGGCCGGCGAAGAGCGCGTACTCCACCTGGGAGCCCTCGGACTCCGCGGTGTTCTGCGGCACCAGGCCGTTCTGCGGCTCACCCGACTCGATGCTGATCGAGCCGCCCGTCTTTCCGCTCCCGCCGCTCGCCTGGTCCGAGGCCTTCTTGCCGTCGCCACCGGTGCTGCACGCGGAGATCGCCAGTGCCGCACACGCGGCCGTCGCGGTCAGGCGCATCGTCTTGGTGAGCCTCATTCAACTGCTCCTCGATTTGGGGGCTTACGAACGAACGGCGCCCCGCCACTCGGTGTGCCGGGCATGGCGAGGTCGACATCCCAGGGCCGATCCGCGCAGTTGGCGAGGTGGCCACTGAAACACGCAGAGCAACTATCGATCACCCGACCCACTTTTCGGAATCCACGTCACGTCTCTTTTCAATTACATGCTCAGGCCAGGCCGGACAATGCTCGCCAAATTCCCGCATATCGCGTCCGGAATTATCCGTTCCGGATTCCGGATGGCGGACGGCGATCTCCGGTATTCGCGCGTTTACGAGGCGTAATTGATCTTTTCCCGGGCGTTTCCGCAGCACAGCGGAGGGCGCGCCCTCGATTCGAGGACGCGCCCTGGGTTCGCGCCGCCGCTGCGACGTCGGCCGAATTGTTACCCGGCCACCGGGCCACCCTGCCCGTTCTGCCCGTTCTGCCCGCCCTGATCGTTCTCGCGCTCCGCGGCGAAGTGGCACGCCGACGCGTGCCGCGCCGGCCCGTCCAGCCACGGCGGCGCCACCAGCAGCGGGACCTCCACCACGCACCTCTGCTGCGCCTTCCAGCACCGGGTCCGGAACCGGCAGCCGGACGGCGGGTTCGCCGGCGAGGGCACGTCCCCGGTGAGCACGATCCGGTCCCGCGACTCCCGCGCCGTCGGGTCCGGCACCGGCACGGCCGAAAGCAGCGCCTGGGTGTACGGGTGCGTGGCGTGGTCGTAGATCTCCGCGTCGGTGCCGATCTCGACCACCTTGCCGAGGTACATCACGCCGACCCGGTCCGAGATGTGCCGGACGATCGAGAGGTCGTGGGCGATGAACATGTACGACAGGTTGAACTCGCCCTGGAGCTGATCCAGCAGGTTGACCACCTGCGCCTGCACCGACACGTCGAGCGCCGACACCGGCTCGTCACAGATGATGACCTCCGGCTTGAGCGCCAACCCCCTTGCGATGCCGATGCGTTGACGCTGACCGCCGGAGAACTGGTGCGGATACCGGTTGATGTACTCGGGGTTGAGCCCGACCACGTCCAGCAGATCCTGAACGGCCTTGCGGCGGTTGCCCTTCGGCGACACCTCCGGGTGGATCTCGTACGGCTCGCCGATGATGTCGCCGACCGTCATGCGCGGGTTCAGCGAGGTGTACGGGTCCTGGAACACCATCTGGATGTTCCGGCGCACCGCCTTCAGCGCCGCCCCCGACAGCCTGGAGATCTCCTCGCCCTTGTACCGGACCGATCCCCCCGTGGCCGGCTCCAGGTTCATCAGCACCTTGGCCAGCGTGGACTTCCCGCACCCAGACTCGCCGACGATGCCCAGCGTCTCGCCCTGCATCAGGTCGAAGCTGACCCCGTCGACCGCCTTCACGGCGCCGACCTGCTTCTTGAGCACGACGCCCGTGGTGAGCGGGAAGTACTTGACGAGGTCCCGGACTTCGAGGATCGGCTCGACGCGCGGCACCTCCTGGGTGAAGGCGATCTCCTCCGGTACCGCCTCCCCCGGCGTACCGGCCTCGTCGGGCGTCTGCCCGTCAGCGGTCATGGAGGGTCTCCTTCCAGAAGAAGCAGGCGCTGCCCCGCCCGGGCAGGGCGGTGCCGTCCTCCTCGGTCACCTGGAACAGCTCCGGCACCTCGACCCGGCAGATGTCCTGCGCCCGCGGGCAACGCGGGTTGAAGGCGCAGCCCTTGGGGATCCGCAGCAGGCTCGGCGGCAGGCCCTTGATCGCGTAGAGCTCCCGGCCCTTCTGGTCCAGCCGCGGGATCGAGTCCAGCAGGCCGCGGGTGTACGGGTGGGCGGGCCGCGCGTACAGCTCGTGCACCGGCGCCGTCTCGACGATGCGACCGGCGTACATCACGGCGATCTTGTCCGCGACGTCGGCGACGACGCCGAGGTCGTGGGTGATCAGGATCAGCCCCATGTGGTACTCGGCCTGCAACTCGGCCAGCAGGTCCATCACCTGGGCCTGGACGGTCACGTCCAGCGCGGTGGTCGGCTCGTCCGCGATGATCAGGTCCGGTTCCAGGGCCAGCGCCATCGCGATCATGATGCGCTGGCGCATGCCGCCCGAGAACTGGTGCGGGTAGTCGTTCACCCGCTCCTTGGCGGCCGGGATGCGCACCCGGTCCATCAGCTCGACGGCCTTCTCCTTGGCCTCCTGGCGGGACGCGCCCTGGTGGGCCCGGAACATCTCGCCGAGCTGGAAGCCCACGCTGAGCACCGGGTTGAGCGAGGAGAGCGCGTCCTGGAAGATCATCGCGATCTTCCCGCCGCGGATCCGCCGCCGCTCCTCCTTGCCCATCTTCAGCATGTCCTGGCCGCGGAAACGGATCTCGCCGCGCGGGATGCGGGCCGGCGGCATGTCCAGGATGCCCATGATCGCCTGCGCGGTCACCGACTTGCCCGACCCGGACTCGCCCAGCACCGCCAGCGTCTCCCCGGCCCGGACGCTGTAGTCGACCCCGTTGACCGCCCGGGCCACGCCGTCCCGGGTGACGAACTCGACGTGCAGGTCACGCACGTCGAGCAGCGGCCCCTCGTACGGCGCCTCCCGCGCGGGCCTGGTGGTGTCCGCGGCTGTGGTCATGATGCGCTCCCCTCGCTCAGCGAAGCTTCGGGTCGAGGGCGTCGCGCACGGCGTCGCCCAGCATGATGAAGGCCAGCACGGTGATGGACAGCGCCGCGGCCGGGAAGAACAGCACGTACGGCGCCGTCCGGATCACCTTCTGGGCCGAGGAGATGTCGATGCCCCAGGAGATCGTCGGGTCCTGCAGGCCGATGCCGAGGAAGCTCAGCGTGGCCTCGGTCGCGATGTAGCCGCCGAGCGCGATGGTGGCGACCACGATCACCGGGGCGATCGCGTTCGGCAGGATGTGCCGGAACATCAGCCGTCCGGTCCCGGCCCCGAGCGCCCGTCCGGCCACCACGTAGTCGGACTGCTTGACGGTCAGCACCGCGCCGCGCATGACGCGGGCGATCTGGGTCCAGCCCAGGACGGCGAGCGCGATGACCACGCTCCAGACCGTGCGGGTGTGGAAGGCGTTCAGCAGCACCAGCGCGCCGAGCAGCAGCGGGATGCCGAAGAAGATGTCGATGATCCGGGAGAGCACCGCGTCCACGCCGCCGCCGAAGTACCCGGCGATCATGCCGGTCAGCCCGCCGAGCACGGTGACCGACGCGGTCACGAAGATGCCGACGGTGATCGAGGCGCGGGCGCCGTACACCACCCGGGCGTAGATCGACCGGCCCTGCGCGTCGTAGCCGAACCAGCCGGCCCCGAAGACGTCGCTCCAGTCCGGCCGTTTGAGGTAGTCGTGCACCAGGTCGGCCTTGCGCGGGTCGGCGTCGGTGAACGCCCACGGGAAGATCGCCATCAGGATCAGCAGCAGGATCAGCACCGCCGAGATCAGGAAGATCGGACGCCGCCTGAGGTCCTGCCAGGCGTCGCCCCAGAGGCTGCGGGCGTCCTCCCGCTTGATCACGTCGGTCTCGACCAGCGTCTCCTGCTCGACCGCCATGCCCTGTTCCCCCGCGTAGTCGAGACGCGAGATGCCGGGCTTGGGGTGCGGCTCGTACGAGTCCTCGTCGTGGATGTCAGGCATAGCGGATCCTCGGGTCCAGGACCGCGTAGAGCAGGTCGACGAGGAGGCTGGCGACCAGGTAGACGATCACCAGGACGGTCACGATGCCAACCACCGTCGGCCCCTCCTTCTGGTTGATCGCCCGGTACAGCACGTTGCCGACGCCCTGCACGTTGAAGATGCCCTCGGTGACGATCGCACCGCCCATCAGCGCGCCGAGGTCGGTGCCGAGGAAGGTGACCACCGGGATCAGCGAGTTGCGCAGCAGGTGGCGGGAGATGATGGTCCGTCGCGGCAGGCCCTTGGCGACCGCCGTGCGCATGTAGTCGGCCCGCAGGTTCTCGCCGATGGAGGTGCGGGTGAGCCGGGCGACGAACGCGAGCGAGAGCGAGCCGAGCACGATCGCGGGCAGGATCAGCTGGGAGAGGTCGGTGGAGTCCTGGACCGTCGGTGTCACCCAGCCCAGGTTCGTGGCGAAGATCGTCTGGGCGATGTAGGCCAGCACGAAGACCGGGATCGAGATCACCAGCAGGGTGAGGAGGAGCACCAGGGTGTCCCGGACGCTGCCGCGCCGCAGACCCGAGAGCAGGCCCAGGCAGAGACCGAAGACGATCTCGAACGCGAAGGCCAGCAGCGCCAGCCGGATGGTGACGGGGAAGGCGTCCGCCATGATGTCGCTGACCGGGCGCCCGGTGAAGCTGGTCCCGAAGTCCCCCTGGAAGAGGTTCCCCATGTAGTGCAGGTACTGCTTCCAGATCGGCTGGTCGAGGTAGTACTTGTGCTTGATGCTGGCCACCACGGCCGGGTCGGCGGCCTTCTGGCCGAACAGCGCCGACACCGGGTCGCCGGGCAGTGTGTAGACCATCAGGAAGATCAGCAGCGTGGTGCCGAAGAACACCGGGATCATCTGCAGCACCCGCCGCAGGACGTAACTGCCCATCCGAGCCTCCTTCCTAGGTGCCCGACCGGCCGGGGCCGGTCGGCCGAGAGACCGGGGCCCGCCCTCCGTCCGGGGAGGGCGGGGCCGGTGCGGGGGCCCTGC